>CAYOTY010000013.1:936-7675 GCA_964406995.1 uncultured Microbacterium sp. | reverse complement strand
TCGCCGTCGCTGGATTCGCTCGCGTGCCCGTCGGCACGGTCGACAAGTTCCAGGGGCAGGAGGCGGTGGTCTCGATCACGAGCCTCGCCGCCTCCAGCGGCCGGGATGCGGCCCGCGGCACCGAGTTCCTGCTGCTGCAGAACCGGCTCAACGTCGCGATCTCGCGGGCGAAGAGCATCGCCTATCTGGTCTATTCGCCGGGGCTCCTCGACGACCTGCCGTGGACGCCCGAGGGGGTCGTGCGGCTGAGCGCCTTCGCGCGCCTGGTCGGCGCGGCGAGTCAGACGGTCTGAGGCGGCTCAGACGGTGCCGTAGAGGCGGTCGCCGGCGTCGCCGAGGCCGGGGACGATGTACTTCTTCTCGTTGAGGCCCTCGTCCAGCGCGCCGAGCACGAGCGTCACATCGCGATCTCCCACGATCTCCTCGATCGCCGCGACCCCCTCGGGCGTGCCGAGCAGGCAGATCGCCGTCACATCCTGGGCTCCGCGGTCGAAGAGGAAGTTGATCGCGGCGCCCAGCGACCCGCCGGTGGCGAGCATCGGATCGATCGCGAAGCACTGCCGGTCGCTGAGGTCGTCGGGGAGGCGCTCGGTGTAGGTCGTCGGCTCGAAGGTCTCCTCGTCGCGGATCATCCCGAGGAAGCCGACCTCGGCGGTCGGGAGGAGCTTGACGAGCCCCTCCAGCATCCCGAGCCCGGCGCGCAGGATCGGCACGACGATCGGGCGCGGCTCGCTGATCTTCACGCCGACGGTTCTGGTGACCGGCGTCTGGATCTCCACCGGCGAGACCCGCACATTGCGGGTCGCCTCGTAGGCGAGCAGCGTCACCAGCTCCTCGGTGAGCTGACGGAACACCGGCGACGGCGTGCGCTCGTCGCGCAGCACGGTCAGCTTGTGGGTGATGAGCGGGTGATCGGCGACGTGGAGGCGCATGGGTAAAGGCTACTGCGCGCAGACGGCCGAGCGCGACGACTACGCTGGGCGCCATGACCGATGCCGCCATGGACCGCGCACTCGCGCTCGCCGCCGAGGCGGGTGCCGCCGGCGACGTGCCGGTGGGCGCCGTCGTCCTCGACGCCTCGGGTCGCACGATCGGAGAGGGGCGCAACCTCCGCGAGGAGACGGGCGATCCCACCGATCACGCCGAGATCGTGGCGCTGCGCGCGGCATCCGCTCGAACGGGCTCCTGGAACCTCGAGGGCTCGACGCTCGTCGTCACGCTCGAGCCGTGCCTGATGTGCGCGGGCGCGATCCTGCAGGCGCGGATCGGCCGCGTCGTCTTCGGCGCCTGGGACGACAAGGCGGGCGCGGCGGGCTCGCTCTACGACGTGCTGCGCGACCGGCGCCTGCCCTACCGCGCCGAGGTGATCGGTGGAGTGAGGGCGGATGCGGCATCCGCTCTCCTGCAGGAGTTCTTCGAAGCCCGTCGCCGAGCGCCCTAGTCGGCCGACTTCAGAACGAAGACGTCGGTCGGCGGCTCGGGGTCCAGGGCGGGGCGATAGATGTCGGGCTCGATGTAGATCACGCGCGCCTCGGGGACGGCCTTGCGGATCCGCCCCTCGATGTCGTCGATGTCGCGGGCGGCGTCGCGCACGAGCTTGTCGGAGGCCAGTGCGACCTTGGCCGCGACCAGCAACTCGTCGGGGCCCAGGTAGAGCGTCTTCATGTGGATGAGCTTCTCGACCTCGTCGCCCGCCTCGATCGCCTCCACGATCGCGTCGTGGTCGGCCTCGGTCGCACCCTCGCCGACGAGAAGGCTCTTGGTCTCGATCCCGAGCGCCACCGCGACCAGGATCAGCAGCAGACCGATCAGGAGCGTGCCGATGGCATCCCACATGGGGTCGTGCGTGAGCGCCGTGAGCCCCACGCCGAACAGGGCGAAGAGCAGGCCGGTGAGCGCGGCGATGTCCTCCAGCAGCACGACCGGCAGCTCGGGCGCCTTCGAGTGGCGCACGAACGACACCCACGACTGGCCGGGCTCGCGCACCTTGTTGCTCTCCTGGATCGCCGTGCGCAGGGAGAAGGACTCCAGCAGGATCGCGATGGCGAGGACGGTCAGCGGAATCCAGTAGTTGGTGACCTCGTGCGGGTCGCGCAGCTTGCTCACGCCCTCGTAGATCGAGAAGAGGCCACCGACCGAGAACAGGATGATCGAGACGACGAAGGCGTAGACGTAGCGCTCGCGGCCGTAGCCGAAGGGATGCTCGCGATCGGCCTTGCGCCGCGCCTTCTTGCCGCCGAGCAGCAGGAGGAGCTGGTTCCCCGAGTCGGCGACCGAGTGGATGGCCTCGGCGAGCATGGAGGCGGAGCCCGAGATCAGCCATGCGGCGAACTTCGCGATCGCGATCCCCATGTTGGCCAGGAAGGCCGCGATGATTGCTCTGCTGCCGCCGGTTGCACTCATGAGACGAGTCTAGAACGCGCCTCGCGTCGCGCCCAGGAGTATCGCCGCGCGGCGCGAGGGCGCTTCTAGGATGGGGGCATGGCTGACTCTCTCCCCTCCCTCGCCTTCCTCGGTGCCGGCTCCATGGGCGGCGCGATCCTGCAGGGGGTCGTCGCCTCGGGCATCCCGGTGGAGGCGCTCGCCGCCACCAACCGCTCGGCGGAGAAGGCGGCCGTGCTCGCAGCCCTGGACGGGGTCGAGAGCATCGCGCTGGAGGACCGGCCGGGCGGGAACGCGGATGCCGCATCCGCCGCCCGCGTGATCCTCGTCGGGGTGAAGCCGGCGATGGTCGAAGACCTCCTGGCCGAGATCGCTCCGGCGCTGCGGCCGGATGCGATCGTGGTGAGTCTCGCCGCCGGCGTCACCCTCGCGCGGTTCGCCGCCGTGCTGGGCGAGGACGTGCGGGTCGTCCGCTCGATGCCGAATACGCCCTCGACGGTGGGGAAGGGCGTCACCGGCCTCGCCGCCGGTGCCGCCGCGACGCCAGAAGACCTGGCGATCGTCCGCCGCCTGTTCGAGACGGTCGGCACCGTGATCGAGGTGTCCGAGGAGCAGATCGACGCGCTCTCGACGATCTCCGGCTCCGGCCCCGCCTACGTCTTCCTCCTCGTCGAGGAGCTCACCAGGGCCGCGATCGGCAAGGGTTTCACCGAGGCCGATGCGCGGCTGATGGCCGAGCAGACCTTCATCGGCGCCGCCGCGCTCCTGGATGCCTCCGGAGAGGATCCCGCAGAGCTGCGCCGCCGGGTGACGAGCCCCAAGGGCACGACCGAGCGGGCGATCGCGGTGCTGCAGGAGGCCCGGCTGGATGAGGTCTTCGCGAAGGCCACGGATGCCGCCCTCGCCCGGGCGCGCGAGCTGGCGGCGGGCGCGTAGTCGGCCGGGGGCGTCGACAACTCCGGAATGATCGGCGTCCGCTCCCGCGCGAGCCGCGTCTTTCCGGAGACTGAGCGCGCCGGGTTCGCGACTTCTCCGGAGTTGTCGACGCGCCTCCCCGCGAATCTCCCTCACGAGGCGGATGCGCCTCCCTCCGCGCGGTGATGGAATGGAGCCATGACGACCCCAGACGTATCGCCACCCGTCCTCGCTCTCCGGGGCCTGCGCAAGCAGTTCGGTCCGAAGGTCGCGGTCGAGGACCTCACGCTCGATGTCCCGGCCGGCTCCATGCTCGGCCTTCTCGGTCCGAACGGCGCCGGCAAGACGACGGCCCTGGCGATGACGACCGGGCTCCTCCGGCCCGACCACGGCACGGCCTTCGTCCTCGGCGCCGACGTCTGGCAGGATCCGCCGGCCGCGAAGGCGCGGATGGGGGTGCTGCCCGACGGCATCCGGATGCTCGATCGCCTCACCGGCGCCGAGCTGCTGCGGTACACGGGGCTCCTGCGCGGCATGGCCGAGGCCGATGTCGTCGCGCGCGCGGCGGAGCTGCTCGATGCGCTGGGGCTCGCGGATGCCGGCTCGACGCTCGTCGTCGACTACTCGGCGGGCATGCGCAAGAAGATCGGCCTCGCCTGCGCGCTGATCCACGCCCCGCGCCTGCTGATCCTCGATGAGCCGCTGGAGGCGGTCGATCCCGTCTCGGGGGAGACGATCCGGCAGATCCTGAGGGCCTATGTGGCAGGCGGCGGCACGGTGGTGCTCTCCAGCCACGTCATGGAGCTGGTCGAGTCGCTCTGCGACCGGGTGGCGATCCTCGCCGAGGGGCGTCTGCTCGCGTATGGCGCGCTCGACGAGGTGCGCGCCGGGATGACCCTGCAGCAGCGCTTCCTGGATCTGGTGGGCGCGCAGGACCTCGGCGAGGAGACGCTGGCATGGCTGCGCTCCTCGTAAGGCTCCGCTGGCGTCAGCTCGGGCACCAGCTGGGGCGCAGTCGATGGATGATCGTGACCCTGGTGATCACCGGGCTGGTGGCGCTCTGGCTTCTGGGACTGTTCGCCGTCGGGCTCGGAGCGCTGCGCGTGTGGGCGCCGGAGATCACGGTGCCGATCCTGGTGCTGGTCGGCGCGGTGATCGTCCTCGGCTGGTGGATCGGGTCGATCCTCGTCAGCAGCGACGACTCGCTCGCCCCCGAGCGCTTCGCGCTGCTTCCGGTGCGCGCCCGGTCGCTGCTTCCGGGCCTGGTGACGGCCGGTGCCACGACGATCGGCGGCATCGGCACCGCGGTCGCGCTGCTGCTCATGCTCGTCGGGTGGTCGGTGAGCCTTCCCGCGCTTCTCGCGGCCCTCGTGCTCACCCCGCTCGCGCTCGTGACGTGCGTGCTGGGGGCGCGGGTGGTGAGCGGGCTGCTCGCCGGCTGGCTCGCCGGGCGCCGCGCGCGCGATCTCGTGGTGATCGTCGGTGTGCTGCTGGTGGTCTGCTCGGGCCTCATCTTCAACGTCGTCCTCGGCGTCCTGATGACGGCCGAGGTCTCGGAGCAGACGTTCGCGGACCTCGCCGACATCGTTGCCTGGACCCCGCTCGGAGCCGTCTTCGGCGTGCCCGCGGCGCTCGCCGCCGAGCAGTGGCTCGAGGCCGCGCTGCGCCTGCTCATCGCGCTGGCGACCGCGGCGTCGCTGTGGATCGTCGCCGAGCGGCAGCTGGCGCGTCGCCTGAGCGCGCCGATCATGGCGAGCGGCGGTGGCCGCATCCGTTCCGGAGGACTCGTCGACCGGATGCTGCCCGCCACTCCCGCAGGCGCCATCGCCGCGCGCACCCTGCGCCTCCAGCGCCGCGACCCGCGTCGGATCGTCAACGTGGCGATGCTCCTGGTCCTGCCGGCGGTCCTCGTCGGGGTGACCGTGATGAACGGGCTGGGCGAGGGAGGGGTCTCGTTCGGTGCCGGAGTCGTGCTCATCCCGGCGATCGGTGCGCTGCTGATCGGCACCATCGTGCAGATGGAGGTCGCCTACGACAACGACGCCGTCGCCCTGCACATTCACACGGGCGTCAGCGGCACCGCCGACCGGGTCGGGCGCGTGATCGGGATCGGCATCGTCGCGGTGCCGATCACGGTCGTGCTCTGCGCGCTGACGTGCGCGCTGGCCGGCCGCTGGGATCTGCTCCCCGCCTCGCTCGGCGGTGCCCTCGGCCCCTGTCTCGTCGCCGCGGGCGCGGGTGCCTGGGTGGGCGCGTTCCTTCCCGGCCGCGCCCCGGCTCCGGAGGCGAACCCGCTCGGACGGGGATCATCGGGCGGCACGCAGTCGATGCTGGCGATGCTCATCATCGTCCCGATCGCGCTCCTCGTCGGCGGCCCCGCGCTGGGGTTCGCGATCGCGGCGCTGGTCTCCTCACCCGCGTTCGGGTGGGTGAGCCTGGCCTGCGCACTCGTGCTCGGCGGCGGCACGATCTGGGCGGGCTCGGTCCTCGGGGGCCGGATGCTCGAGCGTCGCTGGCCCGAGGTGCTCGCCGCCGTCTCCAGTGAGGGCTGACCTCGTCTTCCGCTCGCTGCCGTCGCCCGACGTCGGCGGCAGCTGCGCGTCCGGTCCCACGGATTCACCGAAAGGGCGTGGTGAGAGGTGAATCCGTGGGACCGGACGGATGCCGCTACGCTCCGATGTGCGTCAGCAGGGCCGTGCGGAACTCCTCCGGGCGCTCCAGGTGGGGCGAGTGGCCCGCGCCCTCCAGCTCGACCTCGGTGACCGTGCCGCCGGCGGCCGCATAGGCGTCCAGCACATCGCGGGTCTGCGAGACCATCTCCTGCGCCGGGGCGACGTCGGCCCCGGGCCATCCCGGGATCACGCCCAGGGCGCCGAGGTGGTTGAGGTCGAAGAAGGAGGCGTCCGATACGATCGCATCCGCGGTGCCGTGGATCCACAGGATCGGCGGCTTGACGGCGAGGTTGACGATGCCCGAGACGTCGAAGTGCTTCGGCGCCATGGTGTTGAGGACGCCGACGTCGCCCGCGCCGAAGCCTGGCCAGTTCTCGCTCGGAATACCGTCGCCCGGGTAGTTCTCGGACGCGGTCGAGGTGGTCAGCATCGAGGAGATCCAGACGTCCTCATGGGCGCTCTCGTAGCCGGGGGCGACGTAGCCGCTGCGGAAGACGCTGCGCGGCGAGGTCTGCGCCTCGTCGGAGGTGTCGCCCTCGCGCAGCCGCTGCACGAAGTCGGGGTTCGCGCCGCCCCCGCCGCATCCGGCGTCGTCATCGGTCAGGCGTGAGCCGTCTCGTCGCGTGCCGCCGAAGCCGTAGGGCGAGACGGGCGCCTGCAGGGTGAGGCTCCGCACGAGCTCGGGCCGGTCGAGCAGCAACTGCATGACGACGCCGCCGCCGAGGCTCCAACCGACGAGGTGCACGGGGCCGAGCCGCAGCTCGTCGATG
>CAYOTY010000013.1:0-926 GCA_964406995.1 uncultured Microbacterium sp. | reverse complement strand
GCGGTGGGGATGCCGAGGGCTCCCAGGGCCGCGGCGACGTCGTCGCTGTAGTCGCGGACGCCGCGGGTGGCGTCCACCGGCGCCGCCTCGCTGTCGCCGAAGCCGCGGAGGTCCACCGCGATCACGCGCAGGCTGGCGGGCAGGGCGAGCATCTGCTCCTGCCAGAACAGCGCCGAGGAGACGTTGCCGTGCACGAGCACGACCGTGCGGTCGGAGGGGGTGGATGCGTCATCGGCTGCCCTCTCGAGGATGTTCACTCGGATGCGGGAAGTGTCGATCACCCGCGAGGTGATCCCTTCGAACAGCTGTGCCGTCATGATCGGTCCTTCTGCGTCATGCGCGGCCACATCGCCGCGTGTGCATCGACTCTATCCCCGATCCGAGGAGATGTGAACCGACTTTCAGGTTTCTAGCGTGCGAGCGCCGCGAACCGCTCGATGTCGCTGTTCGTCCCGGAGACGATGATGAGGTCGTGATTGCTGACGATCGTGTCGGCCTCGGCGTAGCGGAAGGGCCGGCCGGGGCTCTTGACGCCCACCACCGTCACGTTGTACTTGGTGCGCACCGCCGACTGCGCCAGGGCGATGTCCCGGATGAGCTTGGGCGGGTACATCTTGGCCAGCACGAAGTCGTCGTCGAAGCGGATGAAGTCCAGCATCCGTCCGCTCACCAGGTGCGCCACGCGCTCGCCGGCCTCGCGCTCGGGGTAGATCACGTGGTTCGCGCCCACGCGCGCGAGGATCTTGCCGTGCGACTGCGACACCGCCTTCGTCCAGATCTGCGGGATCTTCAGGTCGACGAGGTTGGCGGTGATGAGGACGGACGCCTCGATCGACGAGCCGACCGCGACGACGGCGACTTGGAAGTCCTGGGCGCCGATCTGGCGGAGCGCGTCGATGTTGCGGGCATCGGCCTGCAGGCATGGG
>CAYOTY010000012.1:35628-39141 GCA_964406995.1 uncultured Microbacterium sp. | reverse complement strand
CGGCGAAGTGGTGGCCGTAGAGCACGCGGCGGTCGGTGGGGACGTAGTCCTTGCCGTCCTGCTTGACCTCGGCCGGGGTCGCCCGCCTGTCGTCCGGGCGCGTGATGTACCGCTCGATGACCTTCGAGTAGAAGCGGTAGCCGATGAGGTAGGTGCAGACGGCCGCGAACACGAACCAGATGGCGTTGATCGTCTCGCCTCGCACGAAGGCGATCATCGTCCAGGCGACGCCGCCGAGCAGCGCGATCGCCACCCAGACGAGGATCTTGGGAAGCGTCCAGCGGGTGTCCTTCGCGTCCTGCTCCGGCGTGAGCGAGACGGGAGGGAGGGAGGGGTCGGCGGCGGCGATGTCCGTATCGCCGCCGGCGGCGCGCGCGGCGCGACGGCTCGAAGAAGATGCAGTCATTGGGTCTCCTTGTGGGTGCGCATCATTGCGTTTCCCCACGCTAGAGCGCTCCGGATGCCGGTCACGGCTCGGAACGGGACGGATGCGACGAGCGGCACCGACCACGCGACGAACGGCGTCCCGCTACGCTGGACGGGTGCCGAAGTCGTCTCCCGTCCTCTCCACACGCGTACTGCTCACGTGTGCGGCGATCGGCGTGGCCACCGGGCTCCTGTCGGCAGGAGCCGGCTATCTGAGCGTCCCGATCTCGGCGGCCGTGCCGGTGCTCTACGGGGTGCTGCTCGGTTCGCACGTGCTTCCCGGCGTCATCGCCCAGGCCCTGCTGCGCCTGCCCTGGGTGGCCCTCCTCACCCACGTCCTCGCCGCCCTCGTCTCCAGTGCTCTCGCTCCTCACTGGGCGACCCGGTTCCTCGGCGCCGCGATCCTCATCGGCGGCATCCAGGAGGGCATCGCGGCGCTGACCCGCTACCGGCACTGGGAGTGGTGGCGCTTCCTCGTCTCGGCCGCCGTGGTGGGAGCGGTCCTGGCCGTGTCGATCGGCATCGCCGCCGACATCACCAAGTTCGCCCCCTGGGCGATGATCGTCTACTTCGCCCTCTTCCTCCTCGCTCCGATCGCCTGGACCTTCGCCGGCATCGCGATCGCCGAGGCGCTGCGCCGCGCGGGGGTCGCCCAACACGCCAAGTAAGGTTAGGCTAAGTTCGTTCGACACGTTCCGCCGACCCGAGGTTCCGCCGTGCGCCGATCCGCGCCCCTGCTTCGCGTGCGTGACCTCTCCCTCACGCACGCGGACTCCGCGCACCCTTCCCCGGCCCGGGTGGGCTTCGAGGTGCATCCCGGCGATGTGGTGCTCGTCCTCGGCCCCAGCGGCTCCGGAAAATCCACCCTCACCCTCGCACTCAACGGTCTGATCCCCCACGCCGTCCCCGCCGCGATGGACGGCACGGTCGAGGTGGACGGAGCGGATACCGCCACCACCTCCGTCGCCGAGCTCAGCCGCACCGTCGCGATGGTGTTCCAGGATCCGGATGCGCAGCTGGTCACCGGAAGCGTCTTCGACGAGGTCGCCTTCGGCATCGAGAACCTGCTGCTGCCCGCAGAGGAGGTGCTCGAGCGCACCGAGACGGCGCTGCGCCAGGTCGGCCTCTGGGAGCGGCGCGAGGAGAACCCCGACCGCCTCTCCGGCGGCGGCCGCCAGCGCCTCGCTATCGCCTGCGCCCTGGCGATGGGATCGCGGGTCGTCGTGCTGGACGAGCCCACCGCGAACCTCGACCCGCGCGGCATCGACGACGTCTACGCGGCCCTCGGCGACCTCATCGCGGCCGGAGACCGCGCGGTCGTGCTCGTCGAGCACAACCTCGACGCGGCCATGGCCTTCGCCACCCGCGCGCTCGTCCTCGACGCCCAGGGCCGACTCGCCTTCGACGGGCCGGCGGACGAGATCATCCGCGAGCACTGCGATGAGCTCATCGAGATGGGCGTCTGGCTTCCGGCGGCGACGCTCGCCGCCCGGCGCCTGCACGCGCAGGGCATCCGGATCGAGCCGCTGCCGCTCACCCCGGAGGAGCTCGCACGAGGACTCGAGAACACCGCGCTCCCGAGGATCCAGGAGCCGCCGGATGCCGGAGCCGCCACGACCGGCACTCCCCTCTCCGCCGCAGAGCCCCTGATCCGCGCCCGAGGCCTCAGCGTCCGCCGCGGTCGTGCGGAGGTGCTCCACGGCATCGACCTGGAGATCGCAGAGGGCAGCTTCACCGCATTCGTCGGAGCGAACGGCGCGGGCAAGACGACGCTGATCCAGGCGCTGGCGGGAGTCGTCCCTCCCCCACGCGGACAGGTCGCGGTCGCCGGCCTCGACCCGGGACGGGCCACACCCCGAGAGCTCGCCTCCCGCATCGGCTTCGTCTTCCAGAACCCAGAGCACCAGTTCATCGCGCACACCGTCTTTGAGGAGCTCGCCCACGGCCTGCGCCTGCGGCACGTCGATGCCGAGGAGATCTCCGCACGCGTCGAGCGGATGCTCGAGCGGTTCGGGCTGGAGGACAAGGCTCAGACGCATCCCTTCCTCCTCTCCGGGGGCGAGAAGCGCCGTCTCTCCGTCGGCACCGCCCTCATCACCCGTCCGCGCGTGCTCGCGCTCGACGAGCCGACGTTCGGGCAGGATCGCGCGCGGGCCGCCGAGCTGCTCTCCCTGCTGCGCGACCTGCAGGGCGAGGGCACGACGGTGCTGGTGGTGACGCACGACCTGCAGCTGGTCGCCGATTTCAGCACGCACACGGTGATCCTGGACGCCGGGCGCGTCCATGCCGCCGGCCCCACCCGGGAGCTCTTCCGCGACGGGACGCTCTTCGAGAGCGCGGGGCTGCGGCTGCCCGCCCTGCACCGGGCGCTGCCCGCCGCGCTGCGCGGTCTGCGGCTGGAGACGGCGCGATGAGCGTGACGTCGGACCCGAGGACAGCGGATGCGGCAGCAGACCCGCATCCGCCCTTCGACCCCTATGCGCAGCCGCCGGCTCCCGCGTGGCGCTTCCTGCACGCGCTCAATCCGCTCGCGAAGGTCGCCGCGGTCGCGCCGGCGATGATCCTTCTGATCTTCGTGCGCGACCATGCCACGCCGCTCGCGTTCATCGCGTTGTCGTACGCGCTGATCCTCGTGGGCGCGCGCATGACCCGGCTCACCGCGCTCCTCCTCTTCGTCGCGATCCCCCTCGGCGTCCTCGCGATCGGCCTCGGATTCTCGGTCTGGGTGGATGCCGCGCGCGTGGATCACACCGCACCACTCATCCAGCTCGGACCCTGGACGCTGTACACCGGCGCCGTGGCGATCGGCTTCGCGACGGGTCTGCGCCTCGCCGCCATCCTCTCCCTCGCGCTCCTCGGCGGCCTCACCACCACCGGCCCCGACCTCGTCCGCGCCAGCGTGCAGCACCTGCGCGTGCCCTACCGGGTCGGCTACACGGCCCTGGCCGCCTTCCGCTTCGTGCCCCGGTTCGGCTACGAGCTCTCGGTGATCCGCGCCGCCCACCGCGTCCGCGGGCACCACGGCGGAAGAGGGCCCTTCGCCCGCCTCGCCCGCGGATGGGGGTACATCGTGCCGCTGCTGGCGAG
>CAYOTY010000012.1:0-35618 GCA_964406995.1 uncultured Microbacterium sp. | reverse complement strand
GTGGCGGATGGAGCTCGCCAGCAGCGGCACGATGTACCCCCATCCGCCACGCCGAGCGGGTCGCCCTCGCGATGGACTCCCGCGCCTTCGGCGCCCACCCCACCCGCACCGAACGTCATCTCGTGCCGTTCCGCGCCCGCGACATCGTCTTCACGGTCGCGGTGCTCGCGGCATCCGCCCTCGTCTTCCTCGTCTTCTTCCCCTGGCAGCTCGCCTGAAAGGAACCGCCAATGGCCGCACCCGGAAAGATCGTCAAGCCCGTGCACGCCGAGTTGATCCGCCTCGAAGTCGTGCGTCGCGAGCGGCTGTCGCCCCACTGGGTGCGCGTCACCCTCGGCGGCGGCGAGATCGAGAGGTTCACGCCCATGGGCTATGACCAGTGGTTCCGGCTGTTCCTGCCGATCGGCGGCGACGCGGGGCTCGAGCGGGTGCCGGCGAAGGCGAACAAGGTCTTCGGGTACCTGAAGTTCCTGCGCATCCCCGACGGCGAGCGTCCGGTCATGCGCAACTACACGGTGCGCGCGTACCGGCCCGCCGACGGCGAACGCGGCGCCGAGATCGACGTGGACTTCGTGCTGCACGGCTCGGCCGCCGACGGCACGGCCGGGCCCGCCTCCCGCTGGGCGGAGCTGTGCGAGGTCGGCGAGAACGTGCTCATCATCGACGAGGGCCTGGGCTTCAACCCGGCCCGCGGCACCGACCGCGTCGTGCTCATCGCCGATGAGACCGGGCTTCCCGCCGTGTCGGGGGTCTGCGCGTCTCTGCCCGCGGATGCCATGGGCACGGTGATCGTCGAGGTCCCCTCCGACGAGGATGCGCTGGCGTTCCCGCATCCGGAGGGCGTGGCCGTGCAGTGGATCGTCCGCCCGCACGATGTCGCGCCCGGGGTGCAGGCGCTGGAGGCACTGGCGGCGCTGGAGCTGCCCGCCGCCCCGTTCCATGCCTACATCGTCGGCGAGCAGTCGCTCGCCACCGGCGCCCGCAAGCACCTGCACGGCGAGCGCGGCATCGACAAGGACCGCATCACCTTCACCGGCTACTGGCGGATCGGCGCGGCCTCCCCCGCATCGAAGGCGTCGCGCGCGGCGGCCGCGGAGCCGATCGCGTGAGCGCACCCGCCCCGCGCCGCCGCTTCCCCACCGCCCTTCTGCTGGTCTGCGCCGCGATCGGCGTCGCCGGCGGCCTCCTCCTCGCCCCGGCGAACTGGCTCTCGACAGGATTGCTCGCCACCGTGCCCCTTTTCTCCGTGGCGATCGTCGGGCTCTGGATCCTGCCCGCCGTGATCGCCCTGCGGCTGCTGCGCAGGCCGCTCGTCGGCATCCTCGTGGGCGTGATCTCGGGCCTGGTGATCGTGCCGTTCTCCGGGTACGGCTTCATGAGCGTCGTCACCAACGCCTCCTGGGCGCTCTTCGCCGAGCTGCCGTTCCTCGTGGTGCTGTGGAGGTTCTGGCGCACCTGGATGCACTACGCCGGCGCCGCGCTCCTGGGTCTGGCGTACCCGATCTTCGCCTGGGCGTTCTTCGACCTGGGCTCGGTGGGCCTCTGGGCGCAGATCGGCTTCTTCGCCCTCACCCTGGCCAGCTGCCTCGCCGCGACCGCCATCGGCATCCTCGTCGCCGATCGCCTGCGCGCCGCCGGCGTGGGTCGCACGGCGCTGAAGGCCGCCTGACCGCCAGACGGCACGAGAGAGGGGGCGGATGCGGGAGACCACAGACCCCGCATCCGCCCCCTCTGCGCTGTCGTGCGCTCAGCGCCTCCCGGCGATCTGACGGCCGACGAGGTCGCGCATGATCTCGTTGGTGCCGCCGTAGATGCGGTGCACGCGGGCGTCGGTGAAGGCGCGGGCGATCGGGTACTCCATGATGTAGCCGTAGCCGCCGTGCAGCTGGACGCCGATGTCGAGCACCTCCCACTCGCGCTCGGTCGTCCAGAACTTGATCTTCGCCGCGTCCTCGGCCGTGAGCTTGCCCTCCTGATACGCCCGCATCGCGCGGTCGACGTAGGCCCACATCGCCTCGGTGGTCGTGGCCATGTCGGCGAGGCGGAACCGGGTGTTCTGGAAGTCGGCGATCCGCTCTCCGAAGGCCTCGCGCTCCTTGGTGTACGCGACCGTCCAGGCCGTCGCCGCCTCCGCGGCGGCCGCGGCGGCGACGCCGATCGACAGGCGCTCCAGCGGCAGGTTCATCATCAGCTGGATGAAGCCCTGGCCCTCCTTGCCGCTGATCAGGTTCTCGTCGGGGACGAAGACGTCGGTGAAGCTGAGCTCGGCGGTGTCCCAGCCGTGGAAGCCCATCTTGCTGAGCTTCTTGCCCTGATCGAAGCCCTCCATGCCCTTCTCGAGCAGCAGCAGGCTGAAGGCGTCGGGGCGGTTGCCCTCGCCGGTCTTGACGAAGGTGACGACGACGTCGGCGGTCGTGCCCGACGAGATGAAGGTCTTGGCGCCGTTGACGATGTAGCCGCCGTCGACCTTCTTCGCGTTCGTCTTGATGCCTCGCAGGTCCGAGCCCGCACCCGGGTCGGTCATCGCGAGGGCGCCGAGAATCTCGCCGGTGGCCATGCCAGGGAGCCACTTCTCCTTCTGCTCCTGGGTGCCCATGTGCACGAGGTAGGGGACGGCGAGGTCGTCCTGGATGCCGAAGGCGCCCGCGAGCGAACCGGCACCCGCGCCGATGACCTCTTCGTTCACGATGGCGCGGAAACGGTAGTCCTGCAGCATTCCGGCGCCGCCGAACTCCTCCGGCACGGACAGGCCGATCAGACCCGACTCACCGGCGGCGAGCATGGTCTCGCGGTCGATCTCGCCGGCCTCTTCCCAGCGGGCGATCGCCTCGAGCGTGGCGTGGCGCTTGACAAAGTCCTTGACGAGGTCGCGGAACGCCTCGTGGTCTTCTTCGTAGATGTCGCGTTCCATCGCGTCCTCCTGAGCGTCGTGAAGCATCGTTGCTCAGGAGATTCTAGGCCCGTGCGGCGGCAAAGGACAGTGAATTGTGGGAATAGGTGCCACATGTCGTGAAACTGAGTGCCGTCTTTTGTGGGATGCGGCGATCTTCTATGCTCGCCGATCCATCCTTGACAGATATTCGAAGAAATGTTCCCCTTAACGCATGAGATGGCAGGGACAGCAGATCGATCAGGCGGATGCCGCGGCCCTGCCGGGGCTCGAGCACCTGAGCAGCCTCGTGCGCACGGTCACCACCCCCGACTTCGCCGGCATCACCTTCCACGAGGTGCTCTGCAAGAGCGCCCTGAACCGCGTGCCCGGCTCCTCGGCGATGCCCTTCGACTGGACGATCAACCCCTACCGGGGCTGCTCCCATGCGTGCGTATACTGTTTCGCGCGGCGCACGCACGAGTACCTGGAGCTGGATGCGGGGCAGGACTTCGACTCGCAGATCGTCGTGAAGGTCAACGTCGCCGAGGTCCTCCGCCGAGAGCTCGCCCGCAGCTCCTGGCACCGCGAGCCGGTGGCCCTGGGCACCAACACCGACCCCTACCAGCGCGCCGAGGGCCGCTACCGGCTCATGCCCGGCATCATCTCCGCGCTGGCGGATGCCGCCACGCCCTTCTCGATCCTCACCAAGGGCACGCTCCTGCGGCGCGATCTGCCCCTGCTCACCCGGGCCGCAGCATCCCTCGACGTGAGGATCGCCCTGTCGATCGCGGTCTTCGATGACGCCCTGCAGCGAAGCATCGAGCCGGGCACTCCCACCGTGGCGGCGCGCCTGGCGACCGTCCGCGCGGCAGCGGACGCTGGCTTCCGAGTGACCGTCTTCCTCATGCCGATCCTCCCCCACCTCACCGACTCGATCCCCGCACTCGAGCACGCCCTCGCGCAGATCGAGGAGGCGGGCGCCGCCCGGGTCGTCTACGGCTCCCTGCACCTGCGACCGGGCGCGAAGCAGTGGTTCTTCCGCTGGCTGGAGCGCGAGCATCCCGAGCTGCTCGCCCCGTACCGCGCCCTCTACCCCGGCGTCTCGGCGGAGGCGCCGAAGGTCTACCGCTCCTGGCTCGCCGCACGCGTTCGTCCGCTGCTGCGCGCCCACCGACTCGACGGGCGCGAGGAGGACGAGACCCCGCAGCGAGTGCGCCAGGCGCCCGGCGCGAGGAGCCGGCCGGCAGCCGAGCGCACGGCG
Source organism: uncultured Microbacterium sp. (assembly GCA_964406995.1). GTDB lineage: Bacteria > Actinomycetota > Actinomycetes > Actinomycetales > Microbacteriaceae > Microbacterium. The sequence goes on along the minus strand of CAYOTY010000012.1, from coordinate 31,485 downwards.
GGCATGCTCTTCTGATATGCCGGAGCACCAAGGGGCACGACCCATCAGCGAGTCGCGCCCCCGGGAACCGGATGGCTCAGGTCGTGCGGCGACGCAGCACGAGCAGGAGCCCTGCGCTCAGCAGCAGGACACCGCCCAGCAGCGCACCGAAGGGGATCACGCCACCGGTGTCGCCCAGACGATCGGGGTCGCCCTCCGCAGACCCCTCGCCGTCGGCATCACCCGTGCCGTCGCCGTCGTCTCCGTCACCAGCGCCACCGTCCGAGTCGCCGTCGGTGCCGCCCGTACCGCCATCGCCGTCGCCGTTGTCACCGCCATCGCCGTCGCCGTCACCGTCGCCACCCGAAGCCGCTTCGTAGATCGAGCAGTCCAGGCCGGTGCCGGCACCGGCACCGCTGAGGTCGGCGCCGTCGTGCGGACCGCGTACCGCGTCGAGCAGCACGCCGAAGGAGGCGCGGGGCAGCTCGATGTCCGTGTCGTGCGCGAGCTCCCAGAAGTCGACGCCACCGAGACCGCGGCACAGCGCCCAGTGGGTCTTCGCGGCGACCGCAGTCGGGTCGTCGAAGGTCCACCACTCGGTGGCGTCTTCGGAGTAGGCGTAGGTCGCGTTGAACCTGCCGTCGACCTCATCGTGGATGATGTCGAGATCGGCGCGGTTCTTCAGCGTGTCCCACGACTGGATCGCGGTGCCGTCGCCCTGCCATGCGGGCCCGGCGGCGGCGCTCCAGGGCTCGCTCACCGTTCCGGTCCAGCCGTACCCGTAGGCGGCCAGGCCGAGGTTCAGCTTGCTGGCGGGGATGCCGGCGTTGGTGTACGCGTTGACGACGGCGTCGAGTCCGAGGCCCCAGTTGACGGCGGGGTCGCCGTAGACGTTGCCCTGGTGCCCCGTGGTCGCACCCCAGGTGCCGTGCAGGTCGTAGCCCTGGAGGTTGCCGAAATCGAGGTACTGGAAGAACTCGGGGTCGTTCCAGCCGCCGGCGTTGATGTTTCCGCCGCCTGCGGGCAGGAAGGCCGAGATCTCGTAGTGCTTGCCGGTCTCGCCGCCCAGCGCGTCGAGCGCCTCGCGCAGCTCCTTGGTGAAGGCGAGGAAGTTCGCGCGGTCGTTCACCTCGTCGACGCTGTTTCCGGTCTCACCGCTGTTCGCGCCCGGCCACTCCCAGTCGAGGTCGAAGCCGTCGAAGATGCCCGCGGCCGCGCCCTCGCCGCCGAAGACGGCGACCACCGCGTCGTCGTCATCGCGAACCTCGATCTCGGGCAGATCGCCCTTGATCCACAGGTCGACGCAGGACTCGACCAGGGCCGTGCGACGTTCGGGGGTGGCGACCGCGTCCGAGAAGGACTTCGACCACGACCAGCCGCCCAGCGAGACGCTGATCTTCAGGTTCGGGTAGAGCTGCTTGACCTGGCGCAACTGGTTGAAGTTTCCGGCGATGGGCTGACTCACGGTGTCGGCCACGCCGCCTACGGAGTCCGCCGCGTCGAAGAGGTGGAGGAAGTCGCTCTCGGCGTCGCCGGCGGTCTCGGTCTGCGGCGCATCGGGCCACGAGTGCGGAGGAGCCGGGGTGTCGGAGATGAAGCAGGTGTAGGGCTGGACGCCGTCGAGGCCCTGGACCCCGTCGGCGATCGCGGCGTCGATGTGCTCCTGGCCGCCGGCGATGTTGCCGAAGGAGTAGTTCAGGTGGGTGATGTAGTCGCCGGCCCTGCCGTCGACGAACATCTTCTTCAGCGTCGCCTGCTTCGCACCGGTGGCGTTCCACGCCCCGAAATAGCCGACGTTGCGGTAGCCGTTGACGTTGGTCGTGTCGGCAAGATCATCGGGTGCTGCGGCGGCCGCCGGGGCCATCAGCAGCGCCCCGGCAAGCGCTGTCGCGGTCGCCAGCGGGAGGAGGGGGTTTCGGGGGAACAACACGAGCTCCTTCGTTCGGTTGGGCGCAGTGCCACGGCTGCCCTGCCGCGGCGGGTCAATTAGTGATCTTTCCTAACAAATTGACGTGTCCCCATTCTTCCACAAGGGGCATCGCAAGCGCGACCCCGGTGCGACAGGCCACCCTCTCAGAGGAGCCGCAGCCGAGCCGCCTCCATCACCGCGTCCAGCCGCGTGCGAACGCCGAGCTTGCGGAAGATCGAGTTGATCTGGGATTTGACCGTGTTCACCGAGACGAACAGCTCCTCCGCGATCTGCGTCCGCGTGCGGTCGCTCGCCAGCATCCGCAGCACCTCCAGCTCGCGCTTGGACAGCACCGGCGCCCCGGGCGCCGCGGATCCGAGGCGCACCTGCCCTCCAATCCACCCCGGCACCTGCTTGCGAGCGAACTCCTCGACGGCTGCCGGGACGAGGAGGACCCTGACCCCCCTGTCGCGCAGTTCCTCGAGCAGCTCTCGCGCGGTGGCCTCACGCCCCAGGGACAGCACCGCCCACGCCAGGACGACCACCCGGAGCGCGTCGAGCTGGTCCAGACCCTTGGTCACGCCGCTGAGACCCACGAGGGATGCGGCGACCTGCTCGACGCCGTCGGTCTGGATCGCCGCGGCCGCGGAGAGGATGCGCACCAGGGGAAGCGAGGAGTCCGCCGTCTTCAGCGCCGAGCGTGCGCCGGCGGCATTCCCCCCGACGAGCGCCGCCGCACCGCGGATGATGCCGAGCGCGCTGCCCGCGAAGCCCTCGCCGGAGGCGGCGGCGATGGTCTCGGCGCTGTACCGCTCGGCACGGTCCAGGCCCTCCTCGATCCTCCCGGCGCGCAGGTCCAGCTGGAAGAGCGCCAGCAGCCAGAACGGCCACAGCTCGCCGACCACGAAGGAGGGGATCCTCTCGATGCGTGCGATCGCGTCGAGAACCTCCTCGTCGTCGGCGATCAGCGCCCGGGCTATGTCTCCATGTGCGGTGATCCCGGGCTCGAGCCAGCTCTGAGTCAGCGGGATGCCGTCGGCGATGTCGAGAGTGCGCCTCGCCTCCTCCGCACGGCCGAAGAGACCGTGGACGAGAGCGGATTTCAGATAGGCGTCCCGCAGCAGCCACATCAGGGGGCCGGCAAGAGGCGACACCATGGCGGCGGAGAAGGCTCGGAGCGCATCGTCGAGGCGGCCGGCGAGCATGTAGGTGACCCCGCGCTGCATCTCGGCGAAGGCCACGAAACCCGCCGTGGTGTCGAACAGCGGCGTGGCAGAACCCGGTGGGGACGCACGATCCATGATCTTCGCAGCCGTGACCGGCCGCCCTCGCAATCGCAGGTCGAGCACCGCTCCGAACTGATCGCCGACGTCCTCGAGCGAGGAATCGCTCCTTTGGGCCGGATCGTCGTCGTCCGGATTCAGCATCGCCCGGTACACCCGGGCGATCCCGCCGGGTCGGAGCATCCGCGCCGGAACGCTGCCGAGCACCTCCCGGAGCTCATCGGGCGCAAGACCACCCCAGACCTCCACCGGAGACGCCTCGACCAGCCGGGCGATCTCCTTGGCATCCGCGCGCGCGAAAGCGCTCCGGACCGCATTCACCACCGGCGATGCGACGCGTTCATCGTCGAGATTCATCGAGTTTCCCAGTTCCCATCCCCCTCGGTCGAAGGCTACCGTGATGTCACCGTGCTCCGTTGCCGCCGTGCTCCGTCGATGCGACAGAAGCCTGGCCCCCTCCGGCGATCAACGGCAGCAGCCCGGCTGCGAGCAGAGCGATCAAGAGCGCACCGGCCTCGCCGCCAGAGGATCGGCCTCGGGCAGCGCGGTGGCGGCGCCTCCGCGGCAGGAGTTCGGCATCCTCTCGGGCAGAGTCGTGACGGCAGCGGTGCAGACCCCGGGGCAAGGGCGATCGACGCACGACGGCGTGGCCCGCCGATCCTTCTCCGCGTCTGTTCGCTTCGCGCAGGGTACGCGTCATCACGCTGCATGCCGTCCCTCCCCGTGACAGGCACACGTCAAGGCGACCCGATAGTCAGGTTGTCGAACTCTCGGCGCAGCGAGAACCGTGTGCACTCATGCTTATGCACTTCTCAATGTAGAGAACATCGGCATGGCGAGGTCGAATTTCACCCTTGATTCACCCTCATGATCACCCTGCCGTTCACCCTGGCATCGCTGGGCGCTAGTCGGTGACGTGCGCGAGCTGACGCCCGGCGATCTCCTCGATGAGGTCGTCGCCGGGGCGGGCCTCCTCGAACGGCGCCTCGATCTCGGCGCGGTCGAGCAGCTCGGCCATGCGGCGACGACGCTGACGGGTGATGAGCGTGACGACACGCCCCTCGCGGCCCGCACGACCGGTACGACCCGAGCGGTGCATATAGGTCTTGTACTCATCGGGCGCATCGGCCTGGACCACCAGATCGATGTCGTCGACGTGGATGCCGCGGGCTGCGACATCCGTCGCCACGAGCACGTTCACACGCCCCGAGGTGAGCTTCTGCAGGTTGCGCGTGCGCTTGGCCTGGTTGAGGTCGCCGTGCAGCGAGACGGCCGGGATGCCGGCATCCTCGAACTGCTCGGCGAGCATCTCGGCGTAGGCGCGGGTGCGGCTGAAGACGAGGGTCCTGCCGTCGCGGTCGACGAGCGAGCCGAGGATCTCGGCCTTGTCGCGGTGGTCGATCACGAGTACACGGTGATCGATCGTGCTGGAGTGCTGGTCTTCACCGGCGACCTCGAAGACGGCCGGATCCACGAGGAACTCCTCGACGAGGGCGGCGACCTCGCGGTCGAGCGTTGCGGAGAAGAGCAGCTTCTGGCTTCCGTCGGCGGTCTCGCGGAGGATGCGCTGCACGGGCTCGACGAAGCCCAGTTCGCACATGTGGTCGGCCTCGTCGAGCACGGCGATCCGCACCTCGGAGAGGTCGAGCTTGCCCTGCTCGATGAGGTCTTCGATGCGGCCGGGCGTGCCGATGACGATGTCGACGCCCTTCTTCAGCGCACCCACCTGACGGCCCTGCGGGACGCCGCCGTAGATCTGGGTGGTGAACAGACCGACGCTGCGCGCGATCGGCTGTACGGTGCGATCGATCTGCAGGGCGAGCTCACGCGTCGGGGCGAGGATGATCGCGCGCGGCGCGCGGCCGAACTCGCGGCGTTTGCCCTTCTGCGACTGCAGGACGCTCTCCACCAGCGGCGCGCCGAAGGCGATGGTCTTGCCGGAGCCCGTGCGGCCGCGACCGAGCACGTCTCTGCCCTCGAGCACCGAGGGGATCGTCGCGGCCTGGATCGGGAAGGGGCGGGCGGCGCCCATGTTCCTCAGCACCTCGACGATGTTCGATCCGAGTCCCAGGTCTCCGAAGGTCGTGTCCTGGACATCGGATGCGGCCACGGCCTTCGCCTTCAGACGCTCGTGGACGACATCTTCGGTGGGCGTAGCCGTCGGGGTCGCGTTCCAGTCGGCGCGGCTCGGCCGCGGGGTGCGGGCGCGGTCGCGATCATCACGGCGCGGACGGTCGCTGTCGTAGCGAGGGCGGTCGCTGCGACCGGAGGAACGGCGGTCGTCGTCGCGCCGCGGGCGGTCATCACGCCGAGCGCGATCGTCGCCGTACGAGCGCCCCCCACCCTTTCGGTCGTCGCGCGAACGCGCGTCAGCGCGCGAGTCGAAACGCGGTGAACTCTGCCGTGAGGCCGATGCGTCTCGGCGGTCATCCCGGCCGCTGTCGTAGCGCGGCTGCCCGCGACGCTCATCGTCCCGACGCGGACGCTCGGTCCGGTCGTACGAACGACGCTCCTCGCGGTCGTTGTAGCGCGGACGCTCGCCGCCGCGCGCACGGTCGTCGCGGTGATGCGGGCTCTCGCGGCGACCCGACTCCGCACGATTGCGGATGCCGCGCGCCTCGTCCCGGCCGGCCCTCTCCTGCGCGGTCCAGCGGCGCTTGGGCGCGCCCTGCGTCTCTTCCGCACGGTGGCCGCGGTGCTTCGGGCTCTTGCTGCCCGGTCGGGTGTCGCGCACGGGGCGGGAATCGCGCGCAGGGCGCTGCTCTGCGGCATCCGATCGCTCGTCACGACCGTGGTGCCGGTCGTGGAACGAGGTGCCCTTCTTCTTCGCGTAGCGGGGGTCGAAGTTGCGGGAGGGGCGTCCGCCCTTGGGCTTGGTGTTCTTGGGCATGGTGGTGTCCTTACTCGGGTTGTTCTCAAGGAACAGCGCCATGCGCGCACGGTATCGCCGGGCGGCACGGTGAACCCGGACATTCGTCGGCCGGGGGCCATTCAGATCGTGATGGTCATGAACCATCGGCCCCTGGGCTCACACATTCACACACGATTCCGCGCCCCTCGACAAGCTCGGGGACCGCGGTTGCCCGAAGCCGACCCCTCACCGTAGCGCACCGACCTGAGAACCCGCCGGTGCCCCGTACGATGGCACGGTGACCTCAGCCACTGGAACCCAGGTGCATCTCTCCCGCGGCGCCGTGCGCGCACAGATCTCCGAGGTGGGCGCGTCCCTCCGCGCCCTCACGGTCGACGACACCGTGATCGTGCCTCCCTTCCCCGATGACGAGCCGGCCCCGAGCTGCGCCGGCATCGTGCTCGCGCCCTGGCCGAACCGCATCCGCGACGGCCTCTGGGACGACGAGGGAACACCCCGCGCGCTCGCGGTCACCGAACCGAAGTTCGGCAACGCCAGCCACGGCCTGCTGCGCTTCGCGCCCTACGCGATCGAGCGGGACTCGGATGCCGTCGCCGTCTTCCGCGCCACGATCTACCCGCAGACCGGCTACCCCTATCTCGTCGAGACGGCGGTGCGCTATGCGCTTACCGACGACGGCATCGAGGCCACGCACACGCTCGTGAACCGCTCGGCGAGCGCCGCGCCCGTCGCGCTCGGCGCGCATCCCTATCTCACGATCGGGGGCGTCGACCCGCGCGCGCTCGTGCTGCGCGTGCCGGCGCACACCGCCTTCGAGACGGATGAGCGGATGCTGCCGATCTCCACCGTGCCGGTGCCTCCCGCACTCCGCGACGGCGTCGCGCTCGGAGACGTCACCCTCGACACGGGCTTCACCGATCTCGTGCGCGACGCCGATGGTCTGATCCGCCACACCCTCACCGCCCCCGACGGCCGCCGGGTCGCCCTCTGGCAGGGTGAGGGCTTCGACTATGTGCAGGTGTACACCACCACCGGCTACCCCGGGCAGGAGCTCACCGTCGCGATCGAGCCGATGACGGCCCCCGCCGACGCCTTCAACAGCGGCCTCGGACTGCGCCGCCTGCCGCCCGGTGCCTCCTGGCAGCTGCACTGGGGCATCCAGCTCTCGGGCTGACTCCGACTGCCGGATCGCGAGACGACTCTGAGACGATCAGTGCCGGGCGGATACTGAAGGGTATGAGAGCCCTCGCTTCGGCGGCCATGTCGGTCGTCGCCATGTCCGCTCTCGTCGGGTGCACGGCATCCCTCTCCCCCGAGCCGCCGCTCGATCCGCCCCGACCCGCGCCCACGGTGACCCTCGCCTCGGGCGAAGACCCGGGCTCGGACAGTCAGCCTGGGCCCTTCCTCGTGTGGTTCGGCGAGACCGAACTGCGCCTGTATCCCTACACATACTGCGTCCCCGGGGTGTGCGCCGACGGGCACGAGCCGGATCCCTCTTCGCTGGGTTCGCCGGACGAGGTGCTCGTCCGCATACCGGCGAGCGGGATGGACGAGCTCCACGCGAGCCTGCGAAACGGCGAGCGCTGCGCGACGCTGTTCGTGCCGCTCGAACCCGAGGATCTCGGGGAGGGCTGGTGGCGACTCACGCCCGTGGGGCCTGCCGCGAACTACACGCTCCATCTGTTCGCCCAGGGGAGATCCGGCGATGCCGCCGCCGACGCCCGCTGGACGACGACCACGGATCGGCCGCTTCCCACGGGCGCGGACCAAGGAGTTTGCGACGATAAGTGAGCACGCGGAGGCGAGCCGCGCTCTGACCCGCGTCAGAAAGAGGCAGCGCTACCCCTCTCGCTCGCGCAGCGCGCGGCGGGTCAGGCCGGCATCCGACGGCGGGGGCCAGGCTGCGGCATCCGCCACCGCGGGCTCGCCGCGCTTCTCTCGACGACGCTCCTTCGCTCCCTCGACGAGGTTGTAGAGCGTCGGGAGCACGATCAGCGTCAGCACGGTCGATGACAGCAGACCACCGATCACGACGATCGCGAGCGGCTGCGAGATGAACCCGCCGTGCCCGGTGATGCCGAGGGCGAGCGGAGTCAGCGCGAAGATCGCCGCCAGCGCCGTCATGAGGATCGGACGCAGACGCTTCTCGCCGCCGGCGAGGGTCGCGTCGTGCGCGCTCAGTCCCTTCTCGCGGTACTGGTTGACGAGATCGATGAGCACGATCGCGTTCGTCACCACGATGCCGATGAGCATGAGCACGCCCACGAGCGAGGCGACCCCCAGCGGGATGCCGGTGGCGATCTGCAGCAGGATCGCGCCCGTCGCCGCGAACGGCACCGACACCATCAGCAGCAGCGGCTGACGCAGAGACTTGAAGGTCGCGACCATCACGACGTAGACGATGAGCATCGCCGCGAGCATCGCCAGACCCAGCTGCTCGAACGACTCCTGCTGCTGCGCGGCGACGCCGCCGATCTCGGCCCGCGCCCCATCCGGCAGCGAGACGGCATCGAGCGCTTCGGTCACCGAGGCGGTGCCGACTGCCAGGTCATCGGATGCCGGCGGCACGGTGATCATCGCGGTGCGTCGCCCCTGGACGGTCGTGATGGAGGTCGCGCTCTGCCGCTCCTCGACCGTGGCGATGTCCTGCAGCTCCACGGGGCCGAGGGCCGTCGGCACGATGAGCTCACGCAGCTCCTCGACCGTCACCGGCGGCTCATCGGTCGCCTGGTAGACGCCCACGGAGGTGCCGTCGATCTCGACCGCGCCCAGCTGCTGCGGGCGCATGGTGCTCGAGACGATCTGACCGACCGCGACCTCGGACAGGCCGCGCGCGGCGGCGGCCTCCCTGTCGACGACGACGGCGATGTAGGGCAGCGAGGCGGAGAGGTTGTGGGTGACGTTGCCGATGCCGTCGCGGCCCTGCAGCTCCGAGACGATCGCGAGGGTCGCCTCCTCCAGGTCGGCCTCGGTCGCCGCACTCACGCTCACCGCGATGTCGGAGGAGCCGAACCCGGCCGAGGCGCTGACGGCCACATCACCGGCATCCTCCAGACCCTCGAGCGCCGCCTGCACGTCGGCGCGCAGCTCCTCCTGGTCGACTGCCGAGTCGGTCATGATCGAGAAGGTCGCCCCGGCGCCGCCGGAGAACGCATCCATCATCGCCGAGCCGCTCGCCCCGATCGACACCTGCACCGTCTCGATGCCGTCGATGTCCTCGAGCGCCTCTTCAACCTGGCGTGCCGCTTCGTCCTTGGCCTCCAGGCTCGCGCCCGGTCCGAGGTTCTGCGTCACCGTCATCGTGTTCTGGCCGCTGTCGCTGAGGAAGTTGATCTTCATGAAAGGCGCGGCCGCAGCCGTTGCACCCATAACCAGCACCGCGAGGATGAGCGTGACCGCGGAGTGCTTGAGCGTCCAGGTGAGGATCGGGCGGTAGGCCTTCTGCAGGCGCGTCGGCGGCGCCTCGGGGTGCTCTGGGTCGACCGTGTTGCCGGCCTCGTCGAGCAAGGGCTTCCCCGGACGCAGGAACCAGTACGCCAGCACCGGCACGATCGTGAGCGAGACCAGCAGCGAGGCGCTCATCGCGAGCGTCACCGTCATCGCGAACGGACGGAACAGCTCGCCGACCATGTCGCCGACGAAGACCAGTGGCAGGAAGACGGCGACGGCCGTGACCGTGGACGCCGTGATGGCGCTGGCGACCTCGCGCACGCCGAGCTTGATCGCCGCGATCTTGTTCGCATCACCCACGTAATGCCGCTTGATGTTCTCGATGACGACGATCGAGTCGTCGACGACGCGCCCGATCGAGAGCGTCAGCGCGCCGAGGGTGAGGATGTTGAGCGAGTATCCGAAGGCCTGCATCCCCACGAAGGTGATCAGCACGCTCGTCGGGATCGAGATCGCCGTGACGAGCGTGGAGCGCACCGACATGAGGAAGACGAGGATCACGAGCACCGCGAAGACGAGACCGAGCACGCCCTCGACGGCGAGCGTCTCGATCGAGTCGACGATGAAGGGCGCCTGATCGAAGACGATCGTGAACTCGGCATCCGGGAAGGATGCGGCGATCTCGTCGAGCGCGGCGATCACACCCTCGGACACCTCGACCGTGTTCGCCGCAGGGAGCTTGGTGATCGAGATCGAGATGGCCTCCTCGCCGTTCACGCGCGAAAGAGAGGAGACGGGCTCGGATGCCCGCACGACCGTCGCGACATCGCCGATCGTCGCGGACGACCCCACGAGCGGGAGCGCGGCGATGTCGTCCACCGACGTCAGCTTCGCCCCCGTCTGGACGGTGAGCGTGCGGTCGCCCTCGGTGATCTCGCCACCCGGGAACAGAATGCCGTTCTGCTGCAGCGCGGAGGAGATCGCCTGGGTGCTCAGGCCCACGGCGGCGAGCTCTGCGGCATCCGGTGTGATCGTGATGCGCTGCCCGATCCCGCCGATGATCGCGGCGGCGTTGACGCCCTCGACGTCTTCCAGCTCGGGGATCGCAAGGCGCTCGAGCTCGGACTGCGCCGTCTCGATGTCGGCGAAGCCGGTGGCGGCGATCTGGATCACCGGCAGATCGTCGAGGCTGATCGAGAGCACTTGCGGCGTGACCTCATCGGGCAGCTGCGAGGAGATGCGGTTGATCGCCTGCTGGATCTTCTGCTCGGCCGTCGCCAGGTTCGTGCCATAGGTGAACATCGCCTGGATGACGCTCGCGTTCGTCGTGCTCGTCGCGCTCGTCGACTCCAGGCCGGCGACACCCTGGATCGCCGTCTCGATCGGCGTCGACACGTCGTTCTCGACGACCTCGGGCGAGGCGCCGGGGTAGGTCGACATGACCACGAGCGCGGGCAGCTCCAGCGAGGGGATGAGCTCCTGCTTGAGGTTGGTGAGCGCCAGGCCGCCGAAGACGGCGGAGACGATGGTGATCAGCGCGATGAGTGCGCGGTTGCGCAGGCTGAAGACGGCAAGGTTCGACACGTCGGTTCTCCGGATCAGGTGGTGCGGCGGTCAGGGTCGCCGAGGATGCCGGCGAGCGCGGTTTCGATGATGTGATGAGGGAGCGGCTCGTCGTTGATCTGCGAATGCCAGAGGACGCCGTCGAGGAAGATCGCGGCGGATGTCGCACGTTCGATGCCGTGCTCGGGCGCGAGTATCCCGATGATCTCCTGGGACCAGGTCTGCGCGAGGGCGCGGAGCTTCGGGTCGTGCACGGCGGCGGTGACCACCGCGCGGTCGGCGCGGATGGCGCGCGCGTCGGCCAGAGCCTGGGAGACGAGGGCGGCCAGGGCCGCGGGGGTGGCACCCGTCTCGGCAAGCGCCTCGCGCGTGCGCTGCATCTGCGTCTCGACGTGGGAGACCATGAGCGCCAGGGCGGCCTCGCGCAGGTCGTCGAGGGTGGCGAAGTACTGGGTGGTCGCACCGAGGGGCACACCGGCGCGGGCGGCGACCAGGCGATGGGTGATGGCGTCGACGCCGATCTCGGTGATGAGCTCGGCGGCCGCCGTCACGATCGCGGCACGGCGCGCTTCGGGGTCGCGCTTGCGACGGGGCTGCTCGGGCATCGCTCTCCTGGACGGGTGTACATGTACTTTTGTACAGAAGTCAGTTGTGGGGTTGCTGGGAGGTGTCAGACCACAGAGACCAGCACGAGGCCGGCGAGCGCCGCGGCGACCGACAGCACGAAGGTGCCGAGGAGATTGAAGGCGGATGCCGGGCGCTCTCCGTTCCGCCAGAGCGCGACCGTGTCGAACATCGCCGTCGAGAGCGTCAGGCCGAGGCCCAGGCGCGCCGCCGTGCCGAGCGCGCCGCCCGCGGCGACGAGCAGGATGCGGATGATCACGCGGCCACCCTACTCCCCTCCCTCTTCCCCCGCTTCTCCGCCCCGGCCTGTCCGTGGCATGTGCCGCGAAAAGCCGGAATCCGGCATCCGTATCCGACACCTCGCGGCAAGTACGCAGGAGATATCGCGGAGCAGGCCGAGCGGATGCCGCGCCCGATTACGTAAACTCGCGGGAAGGCGATCCCAGCGACCCGAAGCGGGAGGCAGCAGGCACGTGAACATGAGGACGGCATTCGGATGGGCGCGCCTGCTCACCGCCGCCGTCTGCGCGACCGCCCTCGCACATCGGTGGATCTGGGCCCTCGGCTCGCAGACGATCGCCAGTCAGAACTTCCTCGCCTACCTCACGATCCAGTCGAACATCGTCTTCGCCGCCCTCGCCCTCGTCGCCGGAGTCATCGCCCTGCGCCGCGCGGAGGATCCGCCCTGGCTCACCACCGCACGGGCCATCGTGCTCAGCTGGACAATCACCGCGGGGCTCGCCTTCGCCGTCATCATCTGGCAGGCCGGCGTCCGCGGCATCCAGATCTGGGTGCCGTGGTCCGACATCGTGCTGCACTTCGTGCTGCCGGCGTGGACCGTCGTGGCCTGGATCCTGGGGCCGGGCCGCCGGGCCGCCTCGTGGCGGGTCGTGCCGTTCGTGCTGCTGTACCCGGCGCTGTGGGGCTTTTTCACTCTGTGGCGCGGGCACCTCATCGGCTGGTATCCGTACTACTTCCTCGACCTCCGGCAGGTCTCGGGGATCCCCGAGATGATCATCAGCTGCGCGATCGCGCTGGCGATCTTCGGGATCGTCGCGGTTGGCCTGGTCGCGGTCAGCCGCCTGCACACCACCGCGCGGGCGGATTAGAGGGAGGTCGTCTCGTCCGCGACGAAGAAGGCCAGGGAAGAGCGGACGACCTCTGCCGCCTCCTCGTCGTCGAGGCCGACGAACTCCTCCGCCGCCGCCCCGCCGACGAGGCCGACGAGCACGGCCTCGCCCGTGGCGGGTTCGAGGTTCAGCCAGGTGCGAATGCGGGCGTCGCCTCCGACCACCTGCCAGATGGCGGCATCCGTCTCCCAGAAGGGCTCCTCGAAGCGCACCCACACGCTCTCGGCGAAGCCCGCTCCGAGAGCGGCGATCGCCCCGCGCTGGGCGAAGGGCAGTACGGGGGAGAACTCGATCGCCTGCTGCTGCAGCACGCCGAGCGGCACGGTGACGACGACCCGGTCGAAGGAGAGCGCTTCTCCGGTGCCAAGCCTGAGGCTCACTCCGTCGTCGTCGTAGGCGATGCGTCCGACCGGCGAGGCGAGCGTCACATCGAGGCCCTGCAGGGCCTCCTCGATCAGAGTTCCGACATCGCCCTGCGCACCGGTGAGCGCCGCGGGCGGGAACGCGGGCGGGAACCAGCTCGACGCCTTCGCGGCGTCGGCACCGGTCATCGCCTCCATCCAGGCGAGCGCCGCGATGAGCGCCGGATCGTCGAGGTCGGCGCCGGACTCCTCCAGCGCCTCGGTCAGCGGGACGTCGGAGGCGCGTTCCGCCGCGTCCTCGACGGCCTCCTGCACGGCGGCTCCATCGACCGGCGAGGTCTCACCGTCCTCGCTCCGGCCGATGACGTCGTCGAAGGAGAACTGGGTGATCACCGGCAGATCCAGAGCGTTCGCCAGCGAGGCGGGGTCGTCCGGCTCGGAGAGCCATGCGCCCAGCTGCACCGGCAGCGGCCAGTCCTCGTCCTGAACGGAGTGGAGGCGACCGCCGGTGCGTTCCCGAGCCTCGAAGACGGTCACCTCGGCGCCTGCGTCGGCGAGCGTGCGCGCGGCGACGGCACCGGCCGCGCCGGCACCGATCACGGCGATGCGCTCACCGCGCTCCCCGGCGGAGATCGCGGCGACGGCGGCGCGGCGACCGGAGTCGATGGCACCGCGGACGGTGCCCGGATACACGGCATCCGTCGCCTCACCGGCGAAGAAGACCCGGTTCGCGAGGGTCTCCCCGAGCGCCTCACGATGCTGCTGCGCGGAGCCCGCGGGAATGTAGCTGATGGATCCGCGCGCATAGGGATCGGTGGCCCAGGCGCTGCGCATCATCGCCTCGGGCGCGGGCACGACCTCCTCCGGCTCCGGGGGGTCGGGCTCCACCGTCCTGGTCGGCGTCGGGGTCGGTTCGGGCGTGCAGGAGGCGAGCAGCAGCGCGACGGCGCCTGTGCCGGCGCCGACGAGCAGAGTACGCCTCGTGATGCCCATCGATGCCAGACTATCCCGCTCCGGTGCATCGATGTCGAGGATGACGACCTTGCACGACTGGGTCGATGAGTCGATCCCTGCAACGAGCGCCTCGGCGGCGGCATCCTTCCTCGCCTGTTCCCCGTCGGGTGGAGGTCATGCGCGACCCGGCGCCGTCTCAGCCGACCAGGGGCACATGCTCAGCTTCCCTCACCCTTCACCACGATCTGGGCCTTCAAGGCGGTGCCGTCCCGCACCGCATCGAGTGCCTCGGAGAACCGGTCCAGTCCGAAGCTGTGGGAGAGCAGCGCGTCGACATCCACGACGCCGCGCGCGACGAGGTCGAGGGCAGAGTCGAAGCTGTTGAGCACCGCCATCGTGCCGATGATGGAGATCTCGTCGTTGTACACCGAGAACGGCGAGATCTCGATGCGCGCCTCAGCCGGTGCGACGCCGAAGATCTGGAGCCGCCCGCCTCGTCGGAGAGAGGCGAGCGCGGCGGTGATCGCCGCTGGCGCGCCGGTCACGTCGACTGCGGCGTCGAACCGCTGTGCAGAGAGCTCGTCCACGCTCGTCGCCGTCTCTGTCGCCCCGAGTGCGAGCGCGACCTCAAGCTTGGACGCGATCCGATCCACGACGCTGACGACCGCGCCGGCCCCGATCAGCAGTTGGGCGACGATGAGGCCCATCGGGCCCGCACCCATCACGAGGATGCGCTCGCCGCTGTCGACACCCAGCCTCCGCATCCCGTGCACGGCACAGGACACCGGCTCGACGAAGGCGCCCTGGGCGAAGCTCATCGAGTCGGGCATCGCGTAACAGTTCGCCGCGGGCACGGAGACGTACTGGGCGAACGCGCCGTCGACGGTGTCTCCGATCGCGCCCCAGTGGGTGCACAGGTTGCCCCGGCCCGCGCGGCAGTACTCGCAACGCCCGCAGAACAGCGAAGGGTCGACGGCCACTCGCGTGCCGAGCTCGACGCTTCCCGCGGTCTCCGACCCGAGCTCCACGACGGTGCCGGCGAACTCGTGGCCGGGGATGATCGGGTACGGGGTCGGCGGGAACTCGCCCTTCAGGATGTGCAGATCGGTTCCGCAGATTCCCGTCCGGGCCACTTCGATGACGACCTCGCCCGCCTTGGGTCGTGGGTCGTCCACCTCGACGAGGCCGAGCTCGCCCGGTCGGGGGAGAACAATTGCACGCATTCCTTCACCAGCCAATCATTTGAGACTACATTGACTCAGATGAGCAAGTATACAGACATCGGTGGAGCGGCCGCAGCGAAGCGCACCCGCGAAATCCGAGGCATAGACTCTATGGTCAGCGGGGAACCCTTCCCGCGGCGCCCGGCGTCGACGCCAGCGACGGTCGGTGCGGAGCAGATTCCAAGGGATCAAGGACGAGGGCACCATGAGCGGCTCGACGCAGATGCACTATGACGCTGCGCGCGCGTACTACATCGACGGCCTGTCGAAGGTCGAGATCGGCGAGCGGCTCGGAGTGAGCAGATTCCAGGTCGCCAAACTTCTCAGGGAAGCACTCGAATCGGGAACCGTCCGGATCGAGTTGCGTCGCCCCCAATCTGATTACATGACGTCGCTGGCGAACGAGATCTCCGATGCACTCGGCATCCGCCAGGTACGCATCGCGGAGGTGTCGGGCGTGGATGCTCTTGCCGCATCGGAACTGCTGGGTCGGATGGTCATGGAAACGATCCAAGATCTGATCCGGCCGCAGATGACCGTCGGCCTCTCCTGGTCGCGCACGCTCGATATCGCCGCTAAGTTCATGAGCGAGCCGCCGGCCTGCGACATCGTACAGCTCGCCGGAGCGCTGCAGATACCGGGTGCGGGAAACCTCCCACATCTGATCTCCCGACTCGGCACGCGACCGGGTTTCCACACCTGGCCGATCCATGCTCCGCTCGTCGTCGATGAGGAGTCTACGGCGAGAGATCTCCGCAAGCAGCCGGAGATCGCCGGTGCGCTCGACCGCGCCGACCATCTCGACATGGCTGTCGTGTCCCTCGCGGAGTGGAAGGCCGGCGAGTCCAGCGTGTGGGACAAGGTCTCCTCCGCCGATCGCGACCTCGCGACCTCTGCCGGGGCGGTCGCCGAGATATCCGGGCGGCTCCTCGCATCCGATGGCACACCCGTGGTCACCGGGCTGGATCGACGCATCATCAGTGTGCGGCTCGACCAGCTGGCGAGAACACCCGAAGTCGTCGCGGTGGTGCCCAGCGCGGGAAGAATCAACGCGGTGCTCGCCGCGGCGCAGGCCGGGTTCGTCACGACGCTGGCCATCGGAAGCGATCTTGCGCGCAACATCATGACCCGGATCGAATCCTCGGGTCCTGCGCCGAGCAGTCCCCGGTAGTACGCAACGGTACCCGCGAGCCGCCGATCTGCGATCAGTGCGCTCCCCCCCCCCAGGCGACCTAGAAGCGCCGAGACGAGCGCATCCGCGTTCTCCTTCGCCGACCTCGCACAACACACTCTTGCTATCATATGAGAGGCATGTATCTCATATGAGAATCACCATGCTTCGAGCGGAGAACGGCGGAGACCTTACTCCGTCTTCAGCGTGATCTCGGCGCCGCCCGAGAGGAAGGAGCCGAAGTGCTGCAGTTTGACCTCGTGACGGACACGGTGGCGACGGAGCTCGTCCTGGTCTGCCTCGCATTCCTGCTATCGGCCGCCGTCGGAGCGGAGCGCCAGCGTCGCCTCAAGAGCGCCGGCCTCAGGACGCACACTCTCGTCGGGCTCGGCTCCGCCGTGTTCACTCTGGTGTCGGCGTATGGCTTCAGCTACTCGATGAGCGGGCCGGAGATGACGCTCGATCCCTCGCGAATCGCCGCGCAGATCGTGTCCGGAATCGGGTTCCTCGGCGCAGGGGTCATCTTCGTGCGCCAAAACGTCGTCAATGGGCTGACCACGGCGGCCTCGATCTGGCTGACTGCGGCGATAGGCATGGCCTGCGGCGCGGGCATGCCCGTGCTGGCGGTCGCCTCCACACTCCTGTACTTCGCCGCGGTGCGGCTGCTCAGCATCCTGGGCCGGTGGAACAGGCGCAACGACCGCGGCGACGGACTCGTCATCCGCTACCGGGAGAATCGCGCCGTGATGCGCGTGGTCGTCGAGACGGCCACCGCCCTCGGCTACAAGGTCGCGCTCCTTCGCACGCAGAAGCTCGAACACCAGGGCCGTTCGGTCATCGAGGCGAACATCACCTTCACCCACCCGAGCGGACGAGCATCCGACGAGCTCGTCGCCTGCCTCTCGGAGACCAAGGGCGTCATCTCGGTGAGCGTCGAGGGGGACGACGACTGACCGGCGGCGCGCGGCGTCTCGACGACAGTCAGGACGGCATGCGTGTGGCCCAGCACCCTCTCTCTCCGGAGAAGGATGCTGGGCCACATCGCGTGTACCGCGTCGACGAGACCGTCAGGCCGATTCCCGCGAGGCCTCCAGCCAGTCGGCGATCTTCGCAGGGTGATCGGTGGAGACCTCGTCCACGCCCAGCGCGAGCGCCTGAGCGAGCTCCTCTCGCGTGTTCACATTCCAGACGGCGACCGCTATCCCTGCATCGTGGAGCTCACCCACCGCATCGACGGTCAACCCCGGCCATCCCGAGTAGACGACGGCGCATCGGAGGTCGGTCGCCCTCTCGACCAGGGTCTCGTCGTAGCCGTGGGCGATCAGGCCTCTCGGGACCTCCGGAAAAGCCTCTGCGAACCTCCGCAGCACCTCCTCCGAGAAGCCGGAAAGCACCACCCGTCGAACGACCTCGGGCCGATCCTTCAGCAGGGCCATCAACGGTTCCACCGCCAGCGGATCCTTGACCTCCACCTGGATCGGCGCATCGACGGCATCGAGCACCTCGGTGAACGTCGGCACGGATTCGCCGCCGGCGCTCAGGCTCCGGATCGTCGCAAGGTCGAGATCGTTGATATTGCCCGATCCGTCTGTCGTGCGATCGACCGTGCTGTCGTGCATGACGACCAAAGCGCCGTCTGCGGAACGATGCACATCCAGCTCGAAGGTGCCCGCGCCGTCCGCGAGCGCCCTCCGGAAGGAGCGGATCGTGTTCTCCGGATCCGTCGCGATCGACCCTCGGTGCCCCGAGATGCGGGGGGACGCATCACGCCCGGCCCGGGGCGGAACGGCTGTCACGGTACCAGCTCCTTCGCCCGGTCACCGATGTAGGCACCGTCTTCGACCAGAGCCTTCTGCAGCTCGTCCACATCGACCTCGCGGGGCCGCTTCTGGCCACGGACGGCGAGAGCAGCAGCGGTACCGGCAGCCTGTCCCATCGCGAACACCGGAGGCATCACTCGGATGGCGCCGAGCGCCTCATGGGTCGATGACACGCTCCGGCCCGCGACCAGCACGCCATCCAGCTCCCGAGGCACAAGAGACCGGAAGGGAATCTGGTACTCGTTGGCGATCGGCATGTCCACGAGGCCGCCACCGGAATCGGTGGGGCTGTGGATGTCGATCGGATACCCTGCCAGCGCGATGACGTCGTCGAACGCCCGGCCGCTCTCGAGATCGCCGTGAGTCAGCGTGTACTCGCCGACGATCCGCCTGCTTTCCCGCACGCCGATCGTCGCAGCCGTGTCGACGAGCTCGCAGTTCGCCATGCCGGGCACGCGGTTCCGGAAAAGCTGCATGAGCTGGGCGACCTGCTCACGACCCTCGATCTCGGCCTGCGTGAGGTCGGAGACATCGGTGCCGAGCCGTCGGTGGATGCGAGTGGTGTTGACGCGCCACACCCCGGGTTTCATCGTCTTGTAGAGGCCGAGGCCCCTCCGTTCGATGGTGTACTCACCCGCCTCCCGGGCGGCCTCGACGATGACGCCGAACGCCTCGGTCTTCGTGGGGAACGACAGCACATAACGCTCGAGTTCGTCGTCATCGACGCCGCCCACGCGGAAGAAGAGCGTCATCGGCTGCACGAGGCCGTCACCGTCACGACCGGTCACGGTCGCCCCACCGCCGAAGGCGACGACGTCCGCATCCGCGGAGCAGTCGACGATGACATCGGCGGTGATGGCTTCCAGACCCGACTTGCTGGCGACGATGACGCCCCTCGCGGCCCCGTCCTCGACGATCGTGTCGACCACGAAGGTATGGAACAGCAGCTCGACCCCCGCCTCGAGGCACATCCGCTGGGCCGTCAGCTTCATGGCCTCCGGCTCGAACGGCGTGACCTTGTCATGACCGTGGAAGATGAACCCGGCATAGGGGCTCCCTGCCGGCACCTTCGAGGGGTGGATCGCCTGCCCATCGGCCTCCATCCGCAGGATCAGCTCCTCGTAGATCCCGCGGATCAGCTGCTTGGAGCCGTCCAGGCTGTAGGAGGTCATGCACGGGCCGACCAGGCCGGCCGTCAGGTTGCCGCCGAGGCAGCCCTGACGCTCGACCAGCATGGTCCTGGCCCCTCGGCGTGCGGCGGCGATTGCCGCACCGAGTCCGGCAGGCCCTCCGCCGACCACGAGAACCTCGGGCCTCGCCCGAACCCGTGCCTGCGCATGGACATCGATTGTGCTGTTCACTGTTCTTCCGATCTCTGTGTCGAATGTGCCGTGTCGTTGTCTCTTCGCCCGTCTCCGATCAGGATCCCGCGTTGATCACGACGCCGCTGTAGTCGTTGCGGTTGCCCGGATCGATCGTGACGTTGCTCAGGTGATCGCGATAGGCGACGTTCGCCGTCTGGTCTGCGGCCCAGATCGCAGGCGCCTCATCCCAGAGGATCTGAGAAGCCTGCCGGTAGAGCTCGATGCGCTCGTCCTGGTCGACGGACTCGCGAGCTGCGGTGACGAGGGCGTCGTACTCCGGGTTGGAGTAGCCGAGTCGCTTCGCATCCGTGGTGTAGAGGCGACCGAGGTGATAGTCGGCGTCACCGCTGGTGACGGACGGGGACTGGGAGTTCATGTCCCAGTTCAGGGCGAGGAGGTCGTCCAGCCAGATGGCGTGCTCCTTGGGGAGCGGCTCGATCGCGACACCGATCGCCGCCCAGTAGGAGACGACCGTCTGAACGAACGGCGGAACCCCCGTACTGCTGGAGAACATCACGGTGGCATCGAAGCCGTCGGGATATCCCGCCTCGGCGAGCAGTTGCTTGGCCAGATCGGGGTCGTAGCTGTACTTCTCCAGCTGAGCCGCGCCGAAGACGGGCTGGGGCACAGGAGCCTGTGACACGCTGGCCTGACCGGCGTAGAGATCGGCCACGATCTGCTCGAGGTCGAGCGCGTGCCAGAGCGCCTGGCGGACCCGGACATCGGTGAACGGCTCCCGGCTGGAGTTGAACCAGATGTACTGGATGGCATAGCTGGGGACGGACTCGAAGGTCACCCCGGCGAGCGAGTCGATCTCCGCGATGCTGTCGGGGTTGACGCTGTCGATCAGGTCTACCTCGCCGGTCGAGAGCGCGGAGATGCGCGCCGCCTCCTCCGGCATGCCGATGAAGGTGATGGAGTCCAGAGCCGTGTCCGGGCCCCAGTAGTTGGCGTTGCGCGTGAGCGCGAACCGCTGATCGGCGACGAACTCCTCGACGACGAAGGGCCCCGTGCCGATGGGCTTGGCCCAGTATGCGTCATCCTCGATCCCCGATGCCTGGCCGATGAGGATCTGGGAGAGCGTCGTCAGCAGTGTGCCGAGCGGGCTCGTGGTCGAGATGGTGAGGGTGGCGTCGTCGGTCGCCTCGATCGAGCTGACCGCAGCGAGCAGCGGCGCCAGCGGCGACTCGAGGTCGATGAGCCGCTGCAGCGAGGCTCGGGCGTCTTCGGCGGTGAGCACGGAGCCGTCGCTGAAGGTCACGTCCGGGCGGATGTGGAAGACCCAGGTGAGCTCGTCGGGGTTGTCCCACGAGGCCGCGAGCCAGGGCTCGAAGGACTCGCCGTCACGCTTGACGAGCGGCTCGAGGACGTGCTGCATGGGGCCGATGATCTTGCCTTCGGCGGAGTTCTGGAGGACGTCGAGGTTGATCGGCAGCGATGCCACGGCGACCTTGAGATCCTGCGCGGCCGCAGGCGGAGGCCCTTCGTTGGGCTCTCCGTTCGAACAGGCCGCCAGGGCGAGGAGAGCCGTGACCGCGAGTGCGATTCCGCCTAAGCGGCGTCGTGTGGTGCTCATCGTGTTCTTCCTTTCGTGTGTGTGAGATGACTTTCGGGGGTGAGTTGGATGGAGATGCGGAGGCCAGTGTCCCGTCATTGCTCGGGAGCCTCCGTGAGATGGCACGCGTCGGGATGGTCGTGGCCGCGCAGGACGAGCGCGGGCTCGGAATCGGCGCAGATGTCGCGTGCCTTCCAGCAGCGGGTGCGGAACCGGCATCCCGACGGCGGATCGGCCGGGGAGGGGATGTCCCCGCCGAGGACGATGCGTTCGCGCCGTTCCTGACGCCAGGGGTGGGACACCGGAATCGCGGAGAGCAACGCCTGGGTGTAGGGATGGAGCGGATTGGCGAAGATCTGCTCATGCGTGCCCGACTCCACGATCTTGCCGAGATACATCACGCCGACGTGATCGGACAGATGACGCACGACGGCCAGGTCGTGAGCGATGAAGAGATAGGACAGCCCCATCTCGGCCTGGAGATCCTGGAGCAGATTGAGCACCTGCGCCTGGATCGAGACGTCCAGGGCGGAGACCGCCTCATCACAGATGATCAGCTTCGGGCGCATCGCCAAGGCCCGGGCGATCCCTATGCGCTGCCGCTGTCCCCCGGAGAACTGGTGCGGGTAGCGATCAGCGTGATCGGGATTGAGCCCGACCCGCTCCAGCAGCTCTTGCGCGCCTTGACGCCAGCTGCCTCTCGGGCCGAACCCGGGCTGTACCTGCCAGCCCTCGGTGACGATCTCGACCACGGTCCGGCGGGGGTTGAGAGAGGAGTGGGGATCCTGGAAGATCATCTGGATGTCGCGACGCATACGGTTGAGCGCCGCACCCCGGACGGCCGTGAGCTCGGTGCCGGCGAAGCGGATCGAGCCTGAGGCGGGAGTCTCCAAGCCGATGATGGTTCGCGCCACGGTCGACTTTCCCGAACCGGACTCGCCCACGAGTCCGAACGTCTGCCCCGGCATGATGTCGAAGCTCACGCCGTCGACCGCTCCGATCTCACCCACCTTGCGCCGCAACACGCTGGAACGGATCGGGAACGTCGTCCGCAGATCTCGCACGCTCAGCAACGGCTCCCCGGATGCAGAGTCGATCGAGGCGCGGCTGCTCGCCGTAGAGATGGTGGTCATCCTCCGACCTCCTCGGCGCGGTGGCAGGCGGACAGGTGCCGGCCCTGGCTTCCCGGAGCCCGCCGGGGTTCAGGCCGAACCTCCGCACAGATGTCTACGGCCATCGGACAGCGCGGATGAAAGGCACAGCCGCTCGGCACGCGGCGCGGATCCGGCGGCGAGCCGATGATGGGGTTCAGCCGCTCGCGATCGCCCTCCAGCCCGGGGATCGACCCCATGAGGCCGACGGTGTAGGGATGGGCCGGGCGGTCGTAGACGTCGCGGATCTCTCCGCTCTCGGCCACTCGGCCGCTGTACATCACCACAGCCCGGTCGGCGACGTCCGCCACCACCCCGAGATCGTGCGTGATCAACAGCAGTGCTGTCCCGTAGAGCTCCTGCACCTCGGCCAGCAGGGCCATGATCTGAGCCTGCACCGTGACATCCAGAGCGGTGGTGGGCTCGTCGGCGATGATCAGGGAGGGATTGAGGGAGAGGGCCATCGCGATCATCACCCGCTGACGCATCCCACCTGAGAACTGGTGCGGATAGTCGTCGACCCGGCGTCGCGCCGCCGGGATGCCGACGCGTTCCATCAGCCCGATCGCACGCTCACGGGCTTCGCGCCGCGAGACCCCGGTTCGACGACGCATGGCCTCGCCGATCTGCGTGCCCACCCGCATCACCGGGTTGAGCGAGCTCAGCGGATCCTGGAAGATCATCGAGATCTCGGTCCCGGCCAATGCGCGCGTGTAGTTCGCCGGGCGCTGCAGCAGATCGACACCGCGGTAGAGGATGCGGCCACCGTCGATATTCCCCGCCGGCTTGGGCAGCAGACCCGTGATCGCCTGCGCGGTCACGCTCTTTCCGCTGCCGGACTCACCGAGGACCGCAACCGTCTCTCCGGGATTGATGTCGAAGGACAATCCATCGATGACCCGGATGCGGTCGCTCCCGGAGCCGAAGGAGACCACGAGATCCTGCACCGATAACAGGGGTCCGCCATCCGCATCCGAATGCTGCGCCTCCGGCAGCGTCGTCACAGCGTGCGACATCACGTTCACACCTCCTTCAGCCTGGGGTCGTAGCGATCCCGCAATGCGTCGCCCAGCACCCCGAAAGCGATCACCAGCACGGCCAGGCAGATACCCGGGATGGTCGAGATCCACCATGCGCTCGCCAGATAGTTACGGCCGCCGGCGATCGTCAGACCCCAGCTCGGCGTCGACGGCGGAGTGCCCAGCCCGAGGAACGACAGCGACGCCTCCGCGAGGATCAGGCTGCCGATGTCCATCGTGGCGATCACCATGATCGGCGCCGCGCACGCCGGGAGTATCGCGGTTCTCACCGTGTGGAGATGACCGGCGCCCAGCGTACGGGTCGCGTCGACGAACTCTCTGTTCTTCGTCGCCAGCACCTGACTGCGTGTCACGCGCGCATAGGTCACCCATCCGCCGATCGCCAGGATGATGATGACGTTGACGACGCTCTGGCCCAGAACCGACGCGACCAGCACCGCCAGCAGGATGCCGGGGAAGGCCAGCTGGACATCTGCAAGCCGCATGAGCGCCGAGTCCAGCACGCCGCCGAAGTATCCGGAGAGCACCCCGACCAGCACGCCGATCACGCCGGCGATGATGAGAGCGGACACCCCCACGAGCATCGACATCCGTGCGCCCTGCAGGGTCTGGGCGAAGAGATCCTGCCCGACCTGGTCCGTGCCGAAGATGACGAGCGAACCGTCCTGCCGATGCGCGAAGGGGGGAAGCAACCGGTTCACCGTGTCGGTGGCGACGGGATCGTACTCGAACAGGATCGGGCCGAAGATGGCGGCCACGACATAGACGCCGATGATCGACAGCGATATGCCGATGCGGAGACTGCCGCGCCTCCGGCTACGCCTGCGGGCCGGCGGCTGCGGACTCGTGATGAGCTGGGCGGTTCTCCCGTCGACGCCCTCCACCATTGCGGTCATGACTTCCCTACCAATCGAACGCGCGGATCGAGGTACCCGTACAAGATGTCGACGATCAGGTTCACCGTGACGAAGACGACGGTGATGAGGACGATGCCGGCCTGCACGACCGCGTAGTCGCGGAACCCGATCGAGTCGACGATGAGTCTTCCGAGGCCCGGCCAGGAGAAGACGGTCTCTATCACCACGGTTCCGCCGAGGATCCCTCCCACATAGAGCCCGACCACGGTCACGATGGGAACCAGCGCGTTCCGGATCGCGTGCGTGAGGATGACGACGCGTTCGGAGAGGCCCTTCGAACGTGCCGTCTGCACATATCCTTCGTTGATCACCTCGAGCAGCCCCGACCGCGTGAAGCGCGTCAGCGTCGCGGAGAACGGCAGCCCGGCCGCCAGTGCGGGCAGCAGGAGGTGGGCGGCGGTGCCCGCGCCTCCGCTCGGCAGGATCTGCAACTGGCGAGCGAAGAGAAGGATCAGCACGAGGCCCACCCAGAACGACGGCGCCGAGTGGGTGACGAGCGACAGGGTCGTCACCGCACGGTCGATCGGGGTGTCGAACTTCAGCGCGGCGAGGATCCCGAGCGAGACGCCCACCACGACCGCGATGACGAGTGCCGCCGCGGCCAGCAGCAGCGTCACCGGCATCCGACTGAGCACATGATCCATGGCAGCGCCGCCGAGGCGGATCGACGGACCGAAGTCGAGTCGCGCCGCATCCAGGAGATAGTGCAGGTACTGGATGACGAGCGGTTCGTTCAGACCCATCTGAACTCTCAACGCCGCCAGTTCCTCGGCACTCGCATCTGAGCCCAGGATCATGAGCGCGGGATCGCCGGGAACCATGCGCATCACGACGAAAACCAGGCTGACCGTTCCCCAGAGCACGAAGACCGAGAGGATGAGTCGGCGGACGAGGTATGCGGCCATTACCCGTGCCCTCCGAACGCGCGCGAGCGGCGTGATGTCAGCACGGGGTGCGAGTCGAGAGGATGGCGCCGGGAGGTCATCGCAGCTGCTCCTGCAGAGGGCTGAAGAACTCCGCGCCGAAGCCGCTCGCTCGCAGCAGGGTGAGAAGCTCCTCGAAGATGACCGGCGTCGCCGCAACTACCGAGCGGCGGACCTCGTCGAGACGCGCGACGTGAACGCGAGCGCCCGCCTCACGCGCGATCAATGTCCCAGCGGCGATGTCCCAGCGGAAGATCGGCGACTCGATGTACGCGTCTGCGATGCCCTCGGCCACGCGGCAGAGCTCGAGCGCGGCACTCCCGTGACGCCGCAGATCACGCACCCCCGCCGCGACATCGGTGAACATCTCCATCTGGCGGCGCCGCTCTGCGGCGTCATAGGATAGCCCGGCCATCACCATGGCATCCGCCAGCGCCGGCGTGCGGCGAGCGCTCAGCTCCACATCACCGCGCCAGGCGCCACGACCGCGGATCGCGGTCCAGATGCGATCCGCGGCGGGTTCGAGGATGGCAGCGGCGACCGGCCCCCCGTCGTCAACCGCGGCGATGCTGACCGACCACTCGCGGTCTCCGAAGAGGTAGTTGACGGTGCCGTCGAGCGGGTCGACCACCCAAGTGATGCCGGATCTTCCGTTCTGCCGTGTGCCCTCCTCGCCCACGAACCCGTCGTCCGGGCGGGCGCCGAGGAGCACATCGCGCACGGCCGCCTCGGCGACCCTGTCGGCGTCGCTCACCAGATCGGTCGGCGTGGACTTGGTGGATACACGGTGCGGCTGATCGGCGCGGGCACGGAGCTCGTTCCCGGCCGCCCACGCAGCGCGTTCGGCCAGAGCGAGCAGCTCCCGACCGTGCTCCGACTCATCTCGACCGTGCGACCCGGTGTCGCGCCGCGGGCTGGAGAGCGTCATTCCGCGTTCTCCCCTCGGGTTCCTGCTGGCATCATCACAAGCATGATGCGAAGTTAGCAGGTCAGTTGTGATCTGTCCAGTCGATCGTGTCCAAGAAGTCGGCAGCGACTGTTGATACCGCTAGAATGAAAGCGTTGATAGGCATGTGACATTGCTCCTCACTCTCACGATCGACTGCCGATCGGTCGAGCATCAGGCAAAGAATCTAGTGATTTTCCGAGACGTGCGTCATGATTATCACATCGTTTATGTGATGCCATATGGCATGATCGGCACAGGCCCATAAGGGAGGGACATGTCAAAGCGACGTCAGGGACCGGGCCGGCTCTCGCCGGCCGATCGTCAGCGTGAGCTGGCTGACCTCGTCCTCCGTGAGGGCTCTGTATCGCCTCAGGAGATCTCGGAGACCTTCGGGGTGAGCCTCATGACGGCGCACCGGGACATCGACCAGCTGGTGCGGGATGGCATGGTCCAGAAGTACTACGGAGGCGTGACGGCCCTGCCATCGGCGGTTTTCGACTCGAGCATCCACTTCCGTTCGCGCTCCGCTCGCGCCGAGAAGGCCGCCATCGCCCGAACGGCGGCGAATCTGGTGGAACCGGGCATGGTGGTCATGCTTGAGGACTCGACGACGACCCTGGCACTGGCGAACGAGCTCACCGACATAGCTCCGTTGACCGTGATCACGAACTTTCCCGAGATCATCCAGGTCCTCAAGGGGCGCTATGAAGTACGCCTGATCGCGCTGGGCGGCGTGTACTCGGCCGGCCACGACGCCTACCTCGGGCTGCCGTGCATCGACGCGGTCGCGTCGATGAGGGCCGATATCCACTTTTCCTCGACGTCGGCCATGTCGACCACGCAGGCATTCCACTCCGAGCAAGACGTCGTCCTCGTCAAGCGAGCCATGATGAGGGTCTCGGACCGCAGCGTCCTGCTGATGGACCATCACAAGATCGGTCGCACAGCCCTGCATTCAGTTGCGCCGTTGACCGACTTCACCGACCTGGTCGTGGATGACGGCACCGATGCGGAGACGCTCAAGGCCCTCAGGAAAGGCCATCCGAGGGTCCACGTCGCTCCGCTGTCCTCCGAATGAATCGTTTTCGAGATCTCAACCATCCATCAGAGAACGGCAGTGCCGCCGCCCCATCCGGTGATCGTCCCATTGATCGCATCGACGAAGCGGTCCGCAATGTGAGCCTGGCCGCGATCGTTCGGATGGATGTTCTCGGCGATGGTCATCGTCTCAAGATCCCATCCTGCTTCGAGATCGACCGCATGGGTGTTCGTGAACTCAGACACCACCTGGTCGACAGCAGCCCGATACAGCGCCGTCTTCGTCGCCCAGTCGGCCACTCCGCGTCTGACTGGCTCGTAGGCGACGAACACCTCCGGCGGAAACTTCCGTGGAAACAGTGCGGTCGACAGAAACCCCCATCCGCTCCCCCTGTTGGCCACCCGCACCTGCACCGTCTTCCACTCCGCTGTTCCGGCAGCCGCGTTGAGCCCGGTGACTCTGATCGCGAGTGGCCAGAGGTTCAGGCTCTCCGACTCGGCGATGACGGACGTGTAGGGCGCCATCATCCCTGTCGGGTCGATCTCTTGGATCTTACTTCCGCCGACATAGACGTCGAGACCGCGCGTATTCGTGCCCGTTTTCGCGGCGAACACCAAGATCCAGCACTCATCACCGGCCACCCGGAACTGCCGCCAGTCACCGACCTGGTTCGAGCGGAACAGATACCCTCCGGGGAACATATTGACGTACTGGGCTACCGTCATCGTCTGCCAGGCATGTCCGGCCGAAACAGTCGAACCGATATCTTCTGCGAGCGCCCGTTGCCCCTTGCTTGAGATAACGGCGATCAGAGAGCGGAGACAGTGCTTCCAGAACTCGATGTACTCCGGTGTCAGTGCCCATGCGTACGCGGTTTCATTGAGGTAGTTCTGGATCGTCACGACACCGCGAGGCATCAGACGGAAGTCCGGATCGTTGCTCGCATTGCTCGCGTGAGGAGATGAGGCTATCGTCGCCAGGCCCGGCCAGGTGCGATCCTTGTCCGTCGCTCGAATGCCGTTCAAGGCGAGAGCGAGGGTATCGGGTAGGTATGTTGCGCCGCGGCCGAAGGGAACGACATCGGCGAACCCGATAAGCTCCCTGAGACGGATGGGGTACTCGGCCTTCTCCGGGCGGCAGTAGCCGTTGGGCACCGCCGTGAAGCTGTGCCCGTAGGAGTAGATCGTCGCCTGACGGAGAAACGGATTCAGTGTGGGCTCCGTTGCAAGGGCAGTGACGGCGGTCCTCGCCGCCACTGCTTCACTTCGCTGTGGGGCGACACTTCCCCCCACGTTCGAAACAGCTGCGGCGCCCGAGAGGGCCGAAGCACTCGAGGGGTCCGCAGCGAGCGCCGCAAATCCCGCGGCAACACCGATCCCTCCGACCAGAAGCCCGCGACGATCAATACTGCTCATGACATAGTCTCCGCTCACCTAGTTGCTGGTGTTGTACGCCACCACGTCCGAGCTCGGACCTTCGTGGATAGTGGATACCTGCCGAAAGCGGTTCATCCTGACAGACGTGCCGCGCGACGAGGTGGTGTTGCAGGTCACCCCGACTGCGGGCGGATTGTTCGTGCTGCCGATGTACTGTGCGACGTTGCTGTCGATGTTGTTCCAGCTCGCCAGGCCACCGGCCCCGCTGCCCTCGACGCGGGCGATGTTGCCGCCGTTCGCCCCCGCGTTGTAGAAGGTGTTGGTGGAGATGTGTGCCCGCCATGCGCTGCGTAGATGAACTCCCGCCGTCGTATGGCCGAGGCAGTAGTTGTCTCGGAAGTTGCAGTCGTTCGAGTCCTCCACGAACAGGGCGAAACGCCCGTACTTGAGCATGTTCCCGACGATCTGAGCGTATGAGGACGAACCGCGGACGTCGACCGAGATCGCGTTCTCACCCGATTCGACGATGATGCGATTGTTCGCCACGAGCACATCGGTGCTGACGGTGCATCCGAAGCCGTAGAGGATCGCATCGGGCTCGTTGTAGGCGACCGGCACCGGACGACGCGACAGGCTGAACTCGTTGCCGATGAGGCGCAGGCCACGGGTGTTGACCCACCGCGTGCCGGCGATGTTCAGATCCTTGCCGACGCAGTTGAGCACGCGCAGGTTCTCGTAGACGTTTCCCGCAGGTGCTTCGTTATGCGTGCCGACGGCCATGTTGGGCGCTCGGTTGCCCTTGTGATCGGGACCGAAATAGCAGTTCTCGACGGTGATGTCCCCCGACATCGTGCCATCTGGCGCTCCACCCACTCCGAGTGTCGGGTGCGCTCGGTCGATCTGGATCGCCTCTTTCCGGACGCTGATGGCGGGATCCGGGCGGAAGCCGAGGAACTTGCAGTCCGACACGTGAGCATGCCTGGTACTGTTCAGCTCGAGGTGATGGTTGGCGGTGCAGTCGAGGAACACGCAATCGCGGATCACGATGTTCTGACAGTGGACGAACGCCACCATGTTCCCCGGCTGCGTTGCGGCGTTGCCGTCGAAGGTCATGCCTTCGACGACGATGTCGCCGTCGCCGTCGTAGCCCGTGGTGGTCGTATTGCCTCGCTCCCAGTTGCCCAGTATCTCGAGGTGGTACCCGGTCTTCCGCATGATCGTGGCACCTCGACCGCGGAGGGTGGTTCCCTGTCTGACGGTCAGCACTTCGCTGATGACGTACGTGAGGGCGTCGAAGTAGAGAGTCTCGCCTTCGGCGGCGTCGAGGGCGTCCTGCAGCGCTGCCGTGTCGTCAGTCACTCCGTCGCCCACTGCGCCGAAGTCTGACACGTGGTGAGCGCCCGGCAAGCTGGCAACGCTCAGAGCATTCTGCTCGGGCGCCATGAACTCCAAGCCGCGAGACGCCACCGCGCCGACCGCAACACCAAGACCTCCGGCCAGGACTCCACGACGAGTCACGTTCTCCATGAAACCTCCTTGTTACCTGGATTCGAGCAGACGACGCCGAGGCGACTTAGCTCATATGAGACAGTCCCACATCATATGAGAATCGTCAAGTGGCGCCGGAATGTCTTCGCGCGCCAGAACGTCGTCAACGGCCTCACCAGCGGCGCATTGACATCGCGAGCATCCGACTTCCACGGAACGCACCAAGAGGAGATGACGATCGTCCGTCCCGACGATGGGGTTTCCTACCATCGGGGTGGACGAACGTCACCTCGCGGCCTCCTACAGGTGCGCCTCCGCGTACACGGCGAGCGCGGCGCGGACGAACTCCGCCCCTCGGCGCCGCCGTAGTTGGCGCCGAAACGCGGGTCGGCCACGTACATGTCGCCGAGCCCGAGCACGTAGCCCTTCACATCGCGGCCGGATGCCGCGGGCGTACCCGGGACCGACCGCAGCCACTCGACGTGACGGCGGGCCAGTTCCTGGGCCTCGACGCCGTCCGGGGCGATGCCGCTCTCGGCGCCGGCGATCCAATCGCGGCCGATATCGGCCGCGCGCCGCATCCAGCGCTCCTTCTCCTCGGCGGTCATGCCGCGGTACCAGCGGTCGCTCTCGGCGTACGCGTCCTTACCCCAGCGCTCCTCGACCTCCTCCCTGTACCGGGTGTGGTCGAAGCCGTCGAACATCTTCTCTGCCATGGGGTGTTCACCTCCTCTCAATCCGTCGATGGTGGTCTCGACCGCCTCGATCTGGCGGGCGAGCCGGTTCTGCTCCTCGCGCAGGTAGGAGAGGTGGGTCTGGAGCGCGAATGCCTCCTCGAGGCCGCCCCTCGGGCCCGCCGAAGGGCGAAGCGCCTCGGCGATCTGCGGCAGACCGAGCCCGAGCTCGCGCAGCAGCAGGATCCGCTGCAACCGCACGAGGGCGTTCTGGTCGTAGTGCCGGTAGCCGTTCGCGGCAATGCGGCTCGGCGCGAGCAGCCCGATGTCGTCGTAGTGGCGCAGCGTGCGGCTCGTCGTCCCCGCCAGTCGTGCGATCTCCTGGATCGACCAGTCCCGCTCGTCCATGGCTTCCTCCTCCCCGCCGGCTTTTCTGCCGTCGTGATCTCCACCGTAGAAGTTGACGCGACGTCAATGTCAACTCCGATTCGCGGCATGCCGTCTGCCTTTCTTCGCAGATCTGCATCCACTCGCAGAACTGAACCGAATTCCTGCGAGATTGTGCAGAACTGCGAATCTGTGCGGAGGAGTTCGGGGAGAAGCGCTTGACAAACTCGCGATATATCGTGTTATTGTGGAACAACGCGATATATCGCGATTCCCTCACACCAGGAGAGCAACCATGACCGAGAAGTGGCTCATCGCCCCCGGCGAGACCCGCGTCATCGA
>CAYOTY010000011.1:29912-39763 GCA_964406995.1 uncultured Microbacterium sp. | reverse complement strand
TGCTCAATCACACGGGCATCTACAAGGAGCGCCTCTCGCAGTCCGCGCTCTACGCCGAGATGCTCAAGGTTCCGGATGCCGATGCCGACGCCGCCTATGAGTGGCTCACCGAGCGCGGCATGACCTTCAAGTACGGATCGGATGCCGCCACCGAGCTCACCCGCGAACAGGTGCAGTGGCAGCTGAAGATGTACATCGCCGCGCTCCGCATCGCCGACGACTTCGGGCTCGACGCCGTGGGCATCCAGTACCAGCAGGGACTGAAGGATCTCGTGCCGGCATCCGACCTCGCCGAGGGCCTGCTCAACTCCACCGAGCGACCCCCGGTGACCAGTCGCGACGGCTCCCGCGTGCTGCACGAGGGCCGTGCCTTCCCGCACTTCAACGAGGCTGACGAAGGTGTCGCCGTCGATGCGCTCGTGACCGATCGGGTGTGGCGGGCGATGGGTCTGCTCCCGGACAACACCCTGCACGACGTGCGCTGGGGAGAGGAGTACGAGGGTCGGTTCGTCTGGGCCTACGAGATCTCGGGTTCCGTACCGGGCTCTCACCTCGGCGGTTGGCAGAATGCCGAGGGCTGGCGCCAGGGGCACGTGTTCTTCCCGGCCGGCGGCGCCACGATCAACGGCGTCTCCCGGCCCGGCGAGGTCGTGCTCTCGCGGGTGTTCATCGCAGACGGCATCCTGCAGGCCGACGTCTTCCGGGCATCCGTTGTCGAGCTGCCTGAGGAGGAGACCCGGCGCCGCAAGGAGGCGACCAACCCCGAATGGCCGATCGCCCACGTCGTGCTGCATGGTCAGAGCAGGGACCAGTTCATGGCGCGCCACAAGGCCAACCATGCGCAGCTCGTCTACGCGCCGGATGCGGAGACCGCCGACAAGGCGCTCATCGCCAAGGCCGCGATGTTCGCAGGCATGGGCATCAAGGTCAACCTCGTCGGCGACGTCTCCCTCTGAGCAAGGACGCCCCCGCGACGTCTTCGCGGCCCCGACGGATGTCGGGCCGTTTCACGGATGTCGGGAGAAAGCACGGCGTGTCGTCCGGCATCCGTCGAATCTCCCGACATCCGTGTCAGGGTCGGTCATCGACAGGTCCGTTCACCGGTCGGCTGCGAACGCCTCCCAGTCCGCGCGCGACTGCTGCGCGTAGGCGTAGGACCACTCGAGGATCGCCTCGGTGACGCGGTCGCCCCCTCCCGCGTAGCCGGCGATGCGCGCCGCCGCGCGGGACTGGGCGTGGGCGCGGGCGAGCACGACGGCGCATGCCTCGGCGTAGGTGACGAAGGGCTCGTCCTCGAGGTCCTCGACGTCGATCCCGCCCTTCATGTCGTGGAACTGCCGGACGTAGAAGTCGTGGTCGGGGGAGCGGATATGGCCGAGGAAGGGGTCGGACAGCGCCTGCAGGATCCGCTGCAGCGCGACGACCCTCGCCCCCTCGCCCCAGGCCTCGACGAGGTTCTCCAACGCCTTCGGCTGCGGTGCGCGCCCGTACTCGACGAGCACGCTCCGGGTCGCCTGCTTCGGCTGCATGAGCAGGGCGTTGCCGTCGCCGTCCTGCAGCAGCACCAGATAGCAGCGGGTGCCGACGCTGCCGACGCCGACGACACGGCGAGCGACGTCCACGACCGAGAAGTGCTCGAACAGGAGGGCGATGTCCTGCGTGGTGGAGCGTCGGTAGTCCTGGAAGAGCCCGTGCACGAGACCGAGGACGTCATCCGGCGGAGGCATGGTCGTCGGAGGCCGCAGGGCGATGGCGCGGATGCCGTCCGCCCCCTTCTTCGTCAGCTTGCGTACGGCTCGCGCGCCGGTGCGCTTCTGCGCGTCGGCGATCGCGTTCTCGATCGCCTTCCGGGCGGCGCCGTCGAGCGTCTGCCGCGAGGACTCGATGTCGAAGTGGGTGAAGTAGCGCTCGACGGGGCTGATCTCGGTCGCCCGGCGCATCGCGCGAAGGTATGTCGCCACCGCGCGCCGCGCGGCCCTCTCGACGACGGCGACCTCCCGGGCGGATGCCGCGCCGCCGACGATCACGCTCGTCACGAGCCGCTTCACATCCCACTCCCACGGCGCCCACGCCGCCTCGTCGAAGTCGTTCAGGTCGAAGACGAGCCGCCGGCCGGGGGAGGCGTAGATGCCGAAGTTGGAGACGTGCGCGTCGCCGCAGGAGGGCACGAGGATGCCGCTGTGCGGCGCCTCCGCGAGGTCGGATGCCATGATCGCCGCCGAGCCGCGGTAGAAGGTGAAGGGGCTCACCGACATGCGCTCGGTGCGCAGGGGGATCAGATCCGGGTCGCGAGAGACGTTCTGCCGGGCGATGATCCCCAGTGGATCGCGGGACGCTCTCGTGCTCTCGGCCAGGGCCTCTCGCGGCCTCTCGCGGCGCTGCGCGCGCCCCTGCTCGAACAGCTCCTTGCGGGACGGCGGTGTGCGCCGGGCGTTCTCCATGGGCCCATCTTGGCGCTTCGCGCGTGCGTGCGCGGGTAAACGCGCCGGAGCAGGCGGGTCGGAGCGGCGCCGATGAGCTCTGCTCCTGTGTGACGGGCCTCGTCCGGGGTGGGCGAGGGTACCGAGGGTATGAGGGCGCAGCCGCTAACGTCGGCACCATGGCCACCATGGTGACACGTCCTGCCCCGCGCAGCGCCTCCACGATCGAATCGTTCTCCCTCGGCGTCGGCGGCATCGCCTTCGCCCTGGTCGCGCTCGTCGCACTGCCCGTCTTCCGCCTCTCGGAGGCGCCGATCGCGGGCGCGGGCTCGATCGGGCAGTTCGCCGCGATCGCCTCGGGGGCGGTGGCGGCGCTCGCCTTCGCGGCGGGCCGCTACCTCGTCCGCGAGCAGTCGGGTCGGCGCGGGCGGGTGACGATCTTCGACATGGCCGACGTCGCGGCGCTCGCCTTCGCGCACGCGATCATCGCGCTTCTGGGCTGGACGCTGCTGGCCACGATCCTCGACCAGGCGTTCGTGGGCGCGACGGTCTTCCCGCTGCCGGTGATGCTGCTGTCGGGGGCCGCGGCATCCGTCACCGCCTACGTGTGCTTCTTCTCCGCGATGAACATGGATCTCTCCCTCCTTGCGACGGTCCTCGCCGTCTTCCTCGTGTTCGGCGTGCTGGCCAGCATGCTCACCGCGACGGACGAGAGGTGGTGGGTGAACAACCTCAGCGCCCTCGGCATGACCGATGACCTCTCGGCCCGCGCCTTCAATCTCACCCTCGTCATGGCGGGCTTCATCGTCACGATCCTGGTGCGCTACGCGACCTCGTCGGCGGCATTCCGGCGCGCGCCGGGCATCCGGTGGGTGCGCACCCTGCTCATCGTCCTCGGGGTCTTCCTCGGCTGCGTCGGGATCTTCCCCGTCGATGATTTCTTCGCCTTGCACAACACCGTGGCCACCGGCATGGCGGTCAGCTTCATCGTCCTGGTGATCGGGATGCGCCGCTGGGTGCCGCAGATCTCCCGCGGCTTCCTGCTCACCGGCTATGTCTTCGTCGTCGTGATCGTCTGGGTCGCGATCTACTTCTTCACCGGGTACTACACCCTGACCGCCGTCGAGCTGGTCGCGGGGGTGCTGATCTTCTCGTGGATCATCCTCTTCATCCGCGCCGCCTCCGCCGTCGAGCAGGACGAGGCCGGTCCCGTCGTCTGATCAGGCGGGGTCGAGCCGCAGGACGCCGGGCGTCTCGCCGAGGGTGAGGTCGTCGGCGATGCGGATGCTGCGGGCCAGCTCGTCCAGGTCGCCGATCACCGTGCCGAAGCGCTCGCGGTCGCCGGAGACGGCGTTCAGGGTTATCAGGTGCGTGCCGGCGTCCCAGGTGTAGGTCGCGGAGGCGGGTGCGCGAGGGTCGGGCGGGGAGGGGACGAGCAGCTTCTCGCCCATGCCGAGATGAGGGCTGCGGAAGTCCTCGGTGTCGTCGTACTCCATCGGCATCATCGCTCTGGCCGTGCGCAGCTGCGGGGTGAGCTCCTGGGCGCTCGCCATCGCCAGGACGAGCTCCGGCTCGGGCTTCCACGTCCACACGAGAACCCGGCCGTCGGCGCGGCGCATGAGGAGCGGAGCGGCCTGACTCATCGCCCAGGCGGCCGCGCCGGAGCCTCTGGTACCGGTCGCCGTGGCCAGCAGCATCCGGATCGCGGCCTTGCGGTGGCGGCGGCCCTTCCAGCCGAGCGATCCCGTGACGGGAATCCACAGGGCGGGGTCGGCGGAAGAGGCGAGTCTCATGCCTCCACGCTAGGCGACCACGCTCGGTGCCGGCTGTGTGCGCATCGGCTCAGACCGCGTCGGGAGCGGTCAGCGGGGCATCGGGGAGGTCGGAGGTCACCGTGCCGACCAGGCGTTCCTCATCGAGCACGGACGCCAGTGCCCGCACTACATCGGAGCGCACCCCCACTCCGCCGGTCGGACTGTGCCAGAACTGCACGTGCGCGACGAGACGCTCAGGGGAGACCGTGCGGGCGAGCACTCGGACACCCCTCCCGGAGGAGACGCCGCCGACAGACGTCGTCGCTGTCTCCAGCAGCGTCAGCAGCTCGTCGATACCCTTTCCTCCGCGCTTCAGCCGGACCTCGACGGTGCTGCGCCGGGCGTCGTCCTCCGAGTGGTTGATCACCATGTCGCCCAGAAGCTGCGAGTTGGGCACGTGCACGATGCGTCCGTCGCGGGTGCGCATCAGCACCGAGCGGCCGTTCATCTCGGTGATCGTGCCGATCGTGCCGTTGACGTCTATCTCGTCTCCGAGCTTGACGGTGTTGCGCGACTGCAGCACCACCCCCGAGGCGAAGTTGTCCGCGATTCCGCGCATGGCCAGGGCGAACACCGCCACCACGATGAGGGTGATCGCGATGACCGGCTGCAGCCCGATCCCGAGGAAGCCCAGGCCGATGCCGACGCCGAGCAGGATCAGCAGGTACCGGACGATGCGCGCGCCGATGGTCGCCATCGTCTCGGTGACGTTGGGAAGCCTCAGCAGGCCCGCACGCGCCGCCCGATACGCGAAGATCGACGCGATCCACCCGGCGAGGCCGCACATCACCGCCCACAGCACATCCCAGCCGCTCAGCGCGGTCAGCTGTGCGGAGACGTCGGGCAGGGTCGGCATGCGCTCGGCCTATGACTCGGATGCGGCGAGGCGGAGTCTTCGGATCAGGAGTTTCCCGCCGTGGCGCCCTCGAGCTTGGCGAGCACCTGGTCGATCGTGAACGATGCCGGCTTCTGCCGGGGAGGGAATTCCACGAAGGTCTGCAGCATCTTCTGCACGTAGGACTGTGCGGGAACCATGAGCCAGACATGGTCCAGAG
The DNA here is from genome assembly GCA_964406995.1 of uncultured Microbacterium sp. Lineage (GTDB taxonomy): Bacteria > Actinomycetota > Actinomycetes > Actinomycetales > Microbacteriaceae > Microbacterium. Next base: position 34,474 of record CAYOTY010000011.1, on the reverse strand, counting down.
CCCAGTCATAGTAGGTGTTCGATGTGCGGTCTGCTCGCTCGAAGGGGTCGGTCTTCAGGTTGAACGTCTTGGGCGCGCGCAACTGAACCCAGGGATCCAGCCACACCGCAAGGGTTCCTTCGGCGCGCTGCTCGAGGAAGACGAGCTTCCAGTTGTCGTAGCGCAGAGCCGTCAGGTCGCCCTCGTCGGATACGTAGAAGAAGTGCTTTCGCGGACTTTCTTCGGTCTTGCCGGTTATGTAGTCGAGCTGGTTGTGACCGTCCAGGTGCACCTTATACTCACGGCCGGCCAGTTCTGTGCCCGCCTTGAGTCGATCGGCGAGATCGGTGTCGCCGATGGCGGCCAGCAGAGTCACGAACCAGTCGTTGTGGCTGACGATGCCGTTGAGCACCGTTCCTGCGGGGATGCGCCCGGGCCAGCGCACCATCGCCGGCACCCGGTAGGCGCCCTCCCAGTTGGAGTTCTTCTCGCTGCGGAAAGGCGTCATGCCGGCATCGGGCCAGCTGTTCATGTGCGGGCCATTGTCGGTGGAGTACATGACGATCGTGTTGTCGGCGATGCCGAGGCGGTCCAGCTCGTCGAGCAGTTCGCCCACGAGGTCGTCATGGTCACACATGGTGTCGTGGTACTCGGACTGCCAGCGACCGGCGCGCCCCTTGCTCTCGGGTTTGCCGTGCGTGCGGAAGTGCATATGGGTCGAGTTGAACCACACAAAGAAGGGCTTGTCGGCCTCAGCCTTGTCGCGGATGAAGTCCACCGCGGCGTCACGGAACTCTTCATCGACCGTGCGCATGCGCTCGCGGGTGAGGGGGCCAGTGTCTTCGATGCGCTGCGTGCCGTCTTCATTTACCCAGGAGCGGATCACGCCACGCGGTCCGAAGTTCTTGCGGAACTCGGGAAAGTCCTCTTCAGAAGGGTAGTCATCCAGCTCCGGTTCCTCCTCGGCGTTGAGGTGGTAGAGGTTGCCGAAGAACTCGTCGAAGCCGTGCGCGGTGGGCAGATGCTCGTCTCGGTCGCCGAGGTGGTTCTTGCCGAACTGACCGGTCGCGTATCCGTGTTCTTTTAGCGCCGTGGCGATCGTCGGGTCCTCGGCGGGCATCCCGATCTTCGCGCCCGGCATGCCGACCTTCGTCAGGCCCGTGCGGTAGGGGTTCTGCCCGGTGATGAAGGCCGCGCGCCCGGCGGTGCAGCTCTGCTCGCCGTAGTAGTCGGTGAAGATCACGCCCTCGTCGGCGATGCGATCGATGTTCGGAGTGCGGTACCCCATCAGGCCGTTCGAGTAGGCGCTGATGTTGCTGATTCCGATGTCGTCGCCCCAGATGATCAAGATGTTGGGCTTGTCGGACATGATTCTCCTCCGGTCGCGGGCGCCTCCGGTCTGAGAGACGGCTTCGCCTCATGAAACCATCCCTTCGCGGACAGGCACAAGGGTCTCGCCCGCAGGGGGTGAAGCCTCGGTGCCTCTTCATCGGCTGTCGTATCGTCGAAGCATGACCGAACTGCTGCCCTCGTGGCGCGATACGCCCACCCGCCGGGCGATCGTCTCCTTCCTCGATGCGGTGTCGGACGCCGCGAGCCCCGACTTCGTGCCACCCGCAGAACGCATCGCCGTGTTCGACAACGACGGCACGCTGTGGTCGGAGAAGCCCATGCCCACGCAGCTGCACTATCTGCTGGAGCAGTGGAAGGCGGCGGCGGATGCCGACCCGGCTCTCGCCGACACCCAGCCTTACCGTGCGGCGGTCACCGGCGACTACGCGTGGCTGGGTGGTGCGATCGACAAGCACTACGCGGGTGACGACTCCGATCTGGGGTTGCTGATCGCGTCGGTCTCGCGGGTGAGCGCCGGGGTCGGAGTGGACGAGTATGCGGCATCCGTTCTCGAGTTCTTCGCGCACGCGACGCACCCCCTTCTCGGGGTTCCCTATGCGCAGACGGTCTACCAGCCGATGATCGAGCTGCTGCGGCTGCTCGAAGGGCACGACTTCCGGACCTACATCGTCTCCGGCGGCGACCGCGACTTCATGCGTCCGATCACGACAGACCTCTATGGAGTGCCGCCGCAGCGGGTCGTCGGAACCGCCATGGGGATGAGCTACGACGCCGAGGCGAACCTCGTGCGCTACAGCTCCTCGCTGGCCTTCTTCAACGATGGCCCGGAGAAGCCCATCCGCATCTGGGATCGCGTCGGCCGTCGCCCGATCCTCGCGGCGGGCAATTCCAACGGCGACCTGCCGATGCTGGACTTCGCGCTCGGCAGCCCGCGCGGGCTCGCACTGCTGGTCAGCCACGACGACCCCGATCGCGGCGATGTGCCGTACACGAAGGGTGCCGAGAAGGCGCTGGCGGAAGCCGCGGACGCGGGCGTGACCGTCGTCAGCGTGCGTGAGGACTGGGCGACGGTCTTCCCCGAGGCATGATGCGCTCCTTGTCGGCCATCGGCGGGGTGTTTTCCGCGAACTGTCGAGATACTGCATCCGATTCCGACAATTCGAGGCACGTGCCTGAGGGAAGGTGCCGGGCTCAGGCGTCCCGCGCACAGCGGAAGCCGATGTGCGACATCCCCGTGTCCTCCGCCTGAGGCGAGCGGGCGGCCGGGCGGAAGCGCAGGCAGTACTCGGGCGTGCACAGCTGCGATCCGCCCTTCAGGACGCGTCGCGGCATCCGGGGCTGGCCGTCTTCGGCGCTCGCCGCGGCCAGCAGATTGGCACGCTTGCCCGCATCGACGGGCTTGTCCGAGAGCCGGACATGGCGGGGCGTGTAGTAGTCGCTCGTCCACTCCCAGACGTTGCCGATGAGGTCGACGAGGCCGTAGCCGTTGGCCGGGTACGTGCCCACCGGCGAGGTGCCGCCCCAGCCGCGGTTGTCGTAGGGGAAGCGCCCGACCCAGACGTTCGCGAGCACCTGCCCCTCGGGGTAGGGCTCGTCGCCCCAGGCGTAGGCGGCGCCGTCGAGACCGCCGCGCGCGGCGAACTCGTGCTCGGCCTCGGTCGGCAGGCGTCGTCCCGCCCACTCGGCGTAGGCGGTGGCGTCCTCGAAGGCGACCTGTACGACGGGGTGGTCGAGGCGGTCGTCGATCGTGGAGTCGGGGCCGAGCGGATGCCGCCAGCTCGCCCCTGGCTGCCAGCGCCACCACAGGCGCCAGTCGCCGAGATCGACCGGACCGGTCGTCGGCGTGAACACCATCGCCCCCGGCACGAGGTCGGCGGGATCCGCTCCCGGGAACTGCGCTGGGTCGAGCTCGCGCTCGGCGACGGTGACGTAGCCGGTCTCCGTTACGAACGCGGCGAACTCGGCGCCTGTGACCGGCGCCCGCTCGATGAGGAACGGGGCGACCGTCCGCTCGTGAATAGGCCGCTCGTCCGGATAGAACTCCTCCGATCCCATCCGGAACGTTCCGCCCTCGATCCGCACGAGCTCTGCCATCTGTCCACGATACCGCCGAAGGCGGCGACACCGGATGCCGCGCTCCCCGGCGTCCGCGAGCGCCTCGGGTACCCTGGAGAAGCGCCCGGCACCCCGTGACGCATGACAGAGATAGGCTCCCTCACCCGTGACTTCCTCCGCGACCTCAGACGGTCACGCCGAGAAGGCGCAGCCGCTGACCATCCTCATCGCCGCTGACACCTTCCTGCCGCACGTCAACGGCGCCGCCCGCTTCGCCGAGCGCCTGGCCGCGGGCCTGGTCGGCCGCGGGCACCACGTGCACGTCATGGCTCCGAGCGCGACGCGCCGGAGGCACGGCCGCTTCGTCGAGGAGATCGAGGGCGAGAAGCTCACGATGCACCGGCTGCCCGCCTGGCGCTACTACCCGCACGACTGGCTGACGTTCGTGATCCCGTGGATGTCGAAGTTCCACGCCCGTCGGGTGCTGAAGGCCGTGCAGCCGGACGTCGTGCACATCCAGTCGCACATCGTCATCGGTCGCGGCGTCACCCGCATCGCCCGCAAGCGCGGGATCCCCGTCATCGCGACCAACCACGTCATGGCCGAGAACGTCCTGGACTTCACCACTCTGCCGCCGCTGATCGACAAGCTCGTCGTCAAGCTCGCCTGGGACGACGCCAGGCGCACCTTCGACATGACCCGCGCCGTCACGACGCCGACGCGCAAGGCCGCCGACTTCCTCGAGGCGACCGTCGGCATCTCGGGCGTCATCCCGATCAGCTGCGGCATCGACCGCACCCGCTACACGCCGGTGATCGCGCCTCGGGAGAAGAACCGCATCCTGTTCGTCGGGCGCCTGACGACCGAGAAGCACATCGATGTCGTGCTGCGCGCGGTCGCCCGTCTCGACCCGGCGCTCGACGTCGGCTTCGACATCGTCGGCGGCGGAGACCAGCGCAGAAACCTCGAGAACCTCGTGCGGGAGCTGGGGCTGGACAGCCGCGTCACCTTCCACGGGCTCGTCGACGACGAGACCCTGCGCGATCTGTACTCGCGGGCGAGCGTCTTCGCGATCGCCTCGATCGCCGAGCTGCAGTCGATCGCGACGATGGAGGCGATGGCGTCGGGCCTGCCCGTAGTGGCCGCCAACGCCATGGCGCTCCCGCATCTGATCG
>CAYOTY010000011.1:0-29902 GCA_964406995.1 uncultured Microbacterium sp. | reverse complement strand
CGCATCTCGTGCACGACGGGGAGAACGGCTACCTCTTCGAGCCCGGCGACGTCGAGGCGCTGGCTGCGCGGCTCACGGATGTGCTCACGGCGGCGCCCGAGGAGTACGAGCGGATGCAGCGGGCATCCCTCGATGGGGTGGCCATCCACGACATCAACCGCACGCTCGACACCTTCGAGGCGCTGTACCGCGGCGAGCCGCTCCCGGAGTGAGGTCCGCCCGTGCACATCGTGATGTTCAGCGACCAGCACCTGGAATCGCTGGGCGGCGCACAGGTGGCGATGCGCCTGCAGCGGAAGTATCTGGAGCGCGCCGGGCACACGGTCACGGTGGTCGCCCCGCGACTGCACGCCCGGGCGGTGTCGGATGCCGCCTCCGTCGATCTGCCGTCGGTGCCGATCACGACCGACCGCGAGTACTCGATGAGCTGGCCGGGCAGACGCACCGACCGGTTCGCGGACGAGGCGCTGGCCGGGCGCGGTCCGATCGACCTCGTGCACGTGCAGGCCGACTTCTGGGGCGCGTTCATCGGCCACCGTTACGCCCAGCGCCACGGCCTGCCGGTGGTGCACACCATGCACAACCGGGTCGATGTCGGGATCGAGGCGCTCACCCCGCTCGCCCCGCTCGTGCTGCGGACGCTCAACGCCTGGGCGCGGCGGTCGCTCCGCTCCTCCATGCCCGGGAGCGACGGCTGGGCCTACCTGCGGCGCCTGGCGGCACGGGCGGATGCGCTCACCGCCCCCTCCGGGCACTTCGCCCGCAGGCTCGAGGCGCACGGGGTGGTCCCGAAGTCGTCGACGGGCGCCGGGAGCGCGGTCGATGTCGTCTGGAACGGGATCGACGACGAGGTGCGCGAAGAGGTCCTCGCCCTTCCCGTGCCGCCGCCGCGTGATCGGCCTCGTCTCGTCTGGGTCGGGCGGATGAGCCCGGAGAAGCGTCTGCTCCCCTTCCTGGAGGCGGTCGGCGACCTCGACGTCGAAGTGGAGGTCATCGGCGGGGGCGGTCAGCTCGCCGCCGCCCGGCGTCTCGTCGAGAGGCGCGGGGGCGCGGCATCCGTCGTCTTCGCGGGAAAGCTCCCCTACCGCGAGGTGCTCACGCGCCTGCGGGCGGCCGACGCGCTCGTGCAGACCTCGATCGGCTTCGAGACGCAGGGGATGACCCCGTTCGAGGCGGCCGGCCTCGGCACGCCCGCGATCGTCAGCGACCCCGACATCGCCGCAGAGCTCGGCGCCGGCGTGTGGGCGGTGGCGGATGCCGTCGATGAGCCCGCGCGCATCGGGGCGCTCGCCGCGGCGCTTCGAGTGGCGGCATCCGACATCCGCTCGGGGACGTCGCCGCGTCCGGACGAGGACGTCGCCCGCGCCTTCCGCCAGTCGTCGCGCACGGCGGCGATGATCGAGATCTATGAACGGGTGCTCGCCGAGCGGTAGGGACGGCTCAGCGGGTGCTGTTCCACCGACCGGGTGCGGCGAGCGGCTCGTCATGGAGCACGACGCCGTCGGCCGACACCTCGGCCACGCAGTACAGCAGGGAGAGCGTCGGGTAGCCGTGCGGCCGGTTGTCGCGGATGATCGCACGGTCGTCCTCCGCCGGCGTCCGGCTGCTCTCGGCGAGAAGGCGCACCCAGGCCTCCTCCCAGCTCTCGCCGTCGGCCGTGTGCTCGCGGAAGCGCGGCAGCCACGCCGCGATGCGGGCCGTCGCCGCATCGTCGAGTCCGTTGTGCGCGATCATGTGCACGCCGGGGGAGACCGGCGTCTCGGTGCGCGTCGTCCCGTCCCAGGAGATGACGCGGACGCCGTCGGGCCCGACGGCGACGAGGTTGAAGCCGTGGGTTCGAGGGTGCTCGGGCGGAGCCGTGCCGGTGACCGCGTCGAGGGTGAGAAACCCGCGCGAGTGCACCTCGTGCTCAGGAAGCGCGATGGTGTCGGCGCGGTTGAGCAGCACCGCCAGCCGGTGCTCGGCGGGATTCGCGGCGAGCCAGGCACCTCCGGCGCGCCGGTCGCGGACGCCCGTGACGCCCGGATACCGCTCGGGCCACCAGGCGCCGAGCCGGTCCCACTCGCGCTGAGGATCCTCGTCGCGCACCGCGAGGAGGCGCGTCGTGCCCTCGGCTCCGACCTCCATCACGACAGTGCACACGCCGCCAGTCTAGGCGCGCGGCGCGGCGGCACGGCCGAGATCGGGAGAGTGGCCCGGGACAAGGACGAATCGGCTGTCAGCGTCCTGATCTCGGGCGAGTCTCCTTGTCTCGGGCGTGAGGATGCCGGACCCTACACAGGGTGCATACGAGCTGGTGCGGGCATCGGCTCCGAAGAACCGATGCCCGCACCAGGGAGACAGGACTAGAACCAGCCGAACAGCAGGGGCAGGTAGGTGACCCCGAAGAGGAACACCAGGCACAGGCCGAACCAGGGCAGCATCGCGGGAATCGCCTGCGAGACGGTGATCTTCCCGATCTTGCAGGAGACGAGAAGACACAGCCCCACCGGTGGCGTGAGCAGGCCGATGCCGAGGTTCACGACCATGATGAGACCGAGGTGCACCGGATCGATGCCGACGGCGGTGGCGACGGGCAGCAGCAGCGGCACGAACACGATGAGCGCCGCGTTCCCCTCCATCACGGTTCCGATCACGAGGATCAGGATGTTGATGAGCAGGAGGATCGCGAACGGGTTGTCGGTGAGCGCGAGCAGCCACGCCGAGATCTGCTGCGGGATCTGACCGCTGACCAGGGCCCACGAGTAGATCTGAGCGGCGGCGATCACCAGCATGATGACGCCGACGAGCACACCGGACTCGGTGAGCGCGCGGAACAGCTTCTTGACCGTGAGCTCGCGGTGCACGAAGAACCCGATGATGACGGCGAGGATCACGGCGACCGCGCCGCCCTCGGTCGGGGTGAACGCGCCGATCCGGATGCCGCCGATGATGATGACCGGAAGCGTCAGCGACCAGAGGGCTCGCCCGAGCGCACGGGTGATCTCCTTCGCCGAGGCGCGCCGCTCGGCGGGCTGCTTCTTGATGACGGCGGTGATGTAGCCGACGATGAGCAGGGCGGCGACGAAGGCGAGACCGACGAACAGGCCGTAGAAGAACAGGTCGGCGATCGATGCCTGGGCGAGCACGCCGTAGACGATGAGGTTGATCGACGGCGGGATGGTGACGAACATCGCGCCGGCGGTGGCCATGAGGGAGACGGCGTAGCGCGGCGAGTATCCGCGGTTGATCATCTGGGGGATCATGATGCGTCCGACGCTGGAGGTGTCGGCGACCTGCGAGCCCGAGATGCCTCCGAAGACGGCGGTGGTCACGACGGTGACATGCCCGAGACCTCCCCGGATGCTGCCGACGAGCACGTAGGCGAAGTCGATCAGTCGCTGCGTGATGCCCGAGGCGTTCATGAGCGCACCGGCGATCACGTAGAGGGGGATGGCCAGCAGCGGGAAGTTCCGGATGCCGGCGATCATGCGCTGCGCGGCGATCTCCAGCGGCACGTTGCTGAAGAACTCGAGCCCGAGCATCGAGCTGAGTGCGAGGGCGATGCCGATCGGCAGCCCGATGGCGAGAAGGACGGCGAAGCCGAGTCCGAGTGCGTAACCCATGTTCAGGCGTCCTTCTCTTTCATCTGGCCGATGCGCGGATCCTGGTCGCCGCCTGTCTCCGAGTCGAGGACGTCGATGACGGCCTGATCGGCGTCGGCGTTGAGCACGGTGAGCTTGCCGCGGAAGAAGAGGATCGCGCGCTCGAGCGTGAAGATCACGCTGACGACGGCGGCGACGGGAACGGCGAGGTAGACCCAGGAGACCTTCGCCTGGATGCCCAGGCCCCCGGCGATGCCCGCGAGCAGCTGCCGGTCGGCGGCCGGGAGGAGTCCCAGAGTCAGCCAGCCGAGGACACCGAGGGTGGCGGCGGTGACGATCGCGATCGCGAGGGCGAGCCAATGGGCGACCTTGACCGGGAGGAAGCGGGAGACGACGTCGAGTGTGAGGTGCTCACCGCGGCGGAGTCCGAGGGCGATGGCGAGCATGGCCGACCAGACGAACAGGCTGATGGCGAGCTCTTCCGACCACACGGTGGGGCTGTTGGCGACGTAGCGGGCGATGACCTGGATCGCGATGACGATCGCCATCAGGCTGAACCCGATGACGACGATGACGGCGATGATGCGGTCGAGCACCGCGAGTGGCCCCCGTGCCAGTGGTTCGGGATGCGGTACCCACGGATCGTCGGACATGTGCTGTCTCCTTTGAGAGCGGGTCGGTTCGTGCCCGGAACCGTTCAGTGGTCGACCAGTTGACGTGAAGTGGTTGACCACTTGGTCGGGCTAATGAGAAACAATACGGCCACTGTTCCCGAAAATGCAAGCCTTTTCGGATGAAGTGGTTGACCAGTTGCTCGAAATTGTGTAACTATTCCCTGGTACCAAGTTTGCTCGACGTTGAGAATGAGGCTTCATGGACATCACCCGGATCGCGATCGTCGGTGCCGGCTACATGGGCGGCGGGATCGCCCAGGAGCTGAGCAAGACGGGCGTGCCCTGCGTTCTGCTGGATGCGGTCGAAGGCCGTGCCGCACAGCGTCTCGACGAGGTGCGCACGACGGCCGACGAGTACGTCGAGAAGGGCTTCCTGACATCCGACGAGCGCGATCGCATCCACGCGAACCTCTCCGCCAGCGAGGACAAGGCGTCCACGATCGCCGGCGCCGACCTCGTCTTCGAGGTCGTCTTCGAGGAGCTCGGCCTCAAGCACGAAGTGCTGAAGATGATCGAGGCGCACGCGAAGCCGGGTGCCATCATCGCGACCAACACCTCGGCGATCCCGATCGGCGATCTGGCCGAGGCGCTGGAGACCCCTGAGCGGTTCATCGGCGTGCACTGGTTCAACCCCGCACCGCTCCTGCCCGGTGTCGAGGTCATCCCGCACTCGACGACCGACCAGGCGATCGTCGCGCCGATCATGGAACTGCTGCAGGCGGCGGGCAAGGAGCCTGCGGTCGTCGCCGACACGCCTGGTTTCGTCTGCAACCGGCTGCAGTTCGCGCTGTTCCGCGAGGCGGCGAAGATGGTCGAGGAGGGCGCCGCGTCGCCCGAGCAGATCGACACCATCGTGCGCGCATCGTTCGGCTTCCGTCTGGCGCTCTACGGCCCCTTCGCCGTCGCCGACATGGCTGGCCTCGACGTCTACGCGAACTCCTACGTCTCGCTCGAGCGCGTCTACGGTGAGCGTTTCTCGGTCCCCCCGTCGCTGAAGGAGCGCGTCGATGCCGGCGACCTGGGCATCAAGACCGGCGGCGGCTACCTGGGCCTGAGCGAAGAAGAGGCGCGCGACATGCTCACAGCCCGCGACAACGCGTATTCGCAGCTGCTGAATCTGCGCCGTTCGCTCGCGGGGGGTGCGGCATGAGCGCTCGTCCGGCACCCAGCCTGCAGCCTCTGGACCCCTCCGAGGAGGATCTCTCCGCTGGGATCATCCGTGCGCTCACGACGTACTTCTTCTCGGGCGACCTGCTCGCCGGCAGCCGCATCCCCAGTGAGCGTCAGCTCGCCGAGTCGCTGGGCGTGAGTCGTGGCGCGGTGCGCGAAGCGGTGCAGTCGCTGGGCCTGCTCGGCATCCTCGAGATCAAGCACGGTCAGGGCACCTACCTCAAGGCCAGCGGCTCGGAGCTCCTGCCGCGCATCATCGAGTGGGGCCTGTTCCTCGGAGAGCGCCGGGTCATGGACCTCGTCGAGGCCCGCCAGGAGATCGAGATCGCATTGGCCGGTCATGCCGCACGCCGCCGCACCGAGCAGGAGGCGGTGGAACTGCGCGAGATCCTCGCCCGGATGGAAGGGCTCGCGCCCGAGGACGGCTTCGTCTCGATCGACATCGAGTTCCACTCCGCGATCGCCCGGGCCGCACGCAACACGGCGCTGGCCGACGTGCTCTCCAACATCACCTCCCTCCTGGAGGTGTGGATGCGTCGTTCGATCAAGGAGGCCGGCGAGACCTACGGGTCGCACCGTGAGCACACCGCGATCGTCGATGCGATCGTCGCCGGAGACGTGCGCCGTGCCCGGGCGGCGATGCGCGCGCACCTGCGCGCCGCGGAGAAGCGGCTGCGCCGGACGCTCGGCGAGATGCCCGGCGACATTGACACGCTCACCACCTGATTCCCGTCCGGCGGCGCATCCGCCGGCATCCGACCACTCGTTCACCTCCCGAGGGCGTCCTGCCCTCACAACACGAAAGGCATGTTCAACGATGCACAGCAAGAAGTTCACACGCGCGCTCGGCGCCATCGGCGTCACCGCCGCTCTGGTCGCCGGTCTGGCCGCATGCTCGTCCGACGACACCTCTGGCACGGGCAGCAACGGCAGCAGCAACGGAGGGGACGGCGTCGAGAGCCTCGCGCTGACCCTGGGCCACGCATACGCTCCCGACAGCCTGCAGCACCGCGCTGCACAGCAGCTCGCCGATCTGGTCTCGGAGAAGAGCGACGGCGCCATCACGATCGACATCTTCCCCTCGGCGCAGCTGGGAAGCTGGGAAGAGATGCAGGAAGGTCTGGAGATCGGCTCGGTCAACATCGTCATCGAGAGCCTCGGCTCGCTCGAGCGATACACCGACCTCGCCGCGATCGAAGGTCTGCCGTTCCTCTACGAGGACGCGGATCACTTCTTCGAGGTCTGGGACAGCGGGCTGGCCGATGAGATCCTCGGCGCCGTGCGCGAGGACTCGGGCTTCCTGCTGATCGGCGACCTGTATCGCGGCGGCCGTCAGCTCAACTCGATCCGCGCCGTCGACGACCTCGGCGACCTGGCGGGCCTGAAGCTGCGCGTCCCGAACCAGCAGACCTACATCTCGACCTGGCAGCTTCTGGGCGCGAGCCCGACGCCGATGGCGCTGAACGAGGTCTTCTCCGCCATGGAGCAGGGTGCGATCGAAGGCCAGGAGAACCCGATCGACGTCGTGCGCTTCAGCTCGTTCTACGAGGTCGCGCCGTTCGTCGCCGAGACCAACCACCTCTTCGGGAACTTCCACTTCCAGTTCTGGGGCGACACGTTCGAGTCGTACTCGGCGGAGGCGCAGGACATTCTGCGCGAAGCGGCGGCCGAGGTCTCGGCCACGTACCGCGCGACGTCGATCCAGGAGGCCGAGGACAACAAGGCGTTCCTGGAGGGCGAGGGCGTGACGTTCGTCGGCATCGACATCGCCGAGTGGCGTGCACCGGTCGCCTCGATGATCGAGGACGCGAACCCCCAGGTGAAGACCTGGGCCGAGCAGATCCTGGCCCTGCGCCCGTAACAGTCCCGTGCGGTGCGCCCGGCATGAGCCGGGCGCACCGCACATCCTCTTTCTCGACGAAGGCATCCGATGCAGAATTCTCCATGGCTGGGCGTCGTGGCCGACGACTACACCGGCGCGACCGACCTCGCCGGCATGATCGCGCGCACGGGCATGCGTGTCGTGCAGTTCCTCGGCATCCCCCCGGACGATCTGGCCGAGGTCGAGGCCGACTGCGTCGTCGTGGCCCTGAAGAGCCGCAGCACCCCCGCATCCGAAGCCGTCGACGAGTCGGTGCAGGCGGCGCAGTGGCTGAAGGAGCGGGGCGTCGCGCAGCTGTACTTCAAGTACTGCTCGACGTTCGACTCGACGGATGCCGGAAACATCGGGCCGGTCGCCGACGCGCTGGCCGAGCTCACCGGAGGGGACGCGATCCCGTTCGTGCCCGCCTCGCCGGAGCACGGCCGCACGACGTACCGCGGCCATCACTTCGTGGGCTCGCAGCTGCTGTCGGAGTCGCCGCTGAAGGACCATCCGATCAATCCCATGACCGACAGCGATCTGGCGAGAGTCCTCGGCCGCCAGACCGGCACGGCGGTCTCGAACGTGTTCCTCCCCGACATCGTGGCCGGTGCCGACGCGGTGCGCACCCGGTTGTCGGATGCTGCCGAGCGCACCTTCTTCATCGCCGACGCCATCAGCGACGACGACCTCGTGGTCATCGCCGAGGCGACCGCCGAACTCCCCCTCGTGAGCGGCGGCGCGTCGTATGCGGCGGCGCTCGCCGCACGTCGTCAGGAGCAGTCCGCGGGCGTGCGGGCGTCCGTGGTCGTTCCCGAGGGGCGTGCGCTCGTGCTCGCCGGCAGCGGCTCGGCGGCGACGCGCGAGCAGCTGGCCGAGCACCGCAGGAGCCACCCCTTCTTCGAGATCGACGTGTACGCCCTCGATCGTGGCGAAGATGTCGTGGGCCAGGCGCTGGCGTTCATCGCCGCGCATGCCGACGACGTCCCCGCGGTCGTGGCGACCACCTCCCCGGACGAGGTGCGCAGAATCCAGTCCGACCTCGGCATCGAGCACTCCGCCGCCCTCATCGAGAACGCGATCGGACAGGTCGCCGCAGGGGCCGTGGAGCAGGGCTTCGCGCGGGTCATGGTCGCCGGCGGCGAGACCTCGGGTGCCGTCGTGAACGCTCTCGGCATCCGCGCGCTGCGCATCGGCGGGGAGGTCGCGGTAGGCGTGCCGTGGACGCTCGCCGTGGGGGAGCGCCCGCTCGCGCTTCTTCTCAAGTCGGGCAACTTCGGTGGTCCGCAGGTCTTCCGCGACGCTCTGGAGGTGGCCGATGGCCAGCACGGTTGAGGCCGCGATCGCCGCGGTCATCGAGACCGGGAGGCTGCTCGGCGCCGCCGGTCTCGCGCCGGGGACCACCGGCAACATCTCCGTCCGCGTCGGGGAGCAGGTCCTCGTGACCGGTACGGGCGCCCGCCTCGGGAGCCTCTCCGCCGACGACCTCGCCGTGCTCGGCACAGGCGGCGCACCCGTGCGAGGAGCGAAGCCCACCAAGGAGTCGGTGCTGCACCTGCGCTGCTACGCCGTGCGCCCCGATGTCGGCGCGATCGTGCACCTGCACTCGCCGGCGGCGCTTGCGGCGTCCTGCGTCGATGACCTGCCGGTCGATGGACCTCTCCCGGTCTACACCCCTTATTACGCGATGCGCACCGGCCGTGTGCGGCTGGTGGACTACTTCGCCCCCGGCGATGAGGCGCTGGCCGACGCCGTGTCCGCGGCCGCCCGCGATGCCGATGCGGTGCTCCTGCGCCGCCACGGCTCGGTGTGCCTGGGGCGCGACCTTGCCGGAGCAGCCGCCTCGGCAGAGGAGCTCGAGGCGAACGCCGACATCCATCTGCGGCTGGCCGGCCGCAAGGTCACGCCGTTGAATGCGGACGAGATCGCCGCCCTTGCGCACTGGAGGAAACAATGACCCGCGCCTACAGCATCATCAACCCCTCGATCCTGATCGGGGACCTGCCCCTGGAGGAGCAGCTGCGACAGGTTGCCGAGCTCGGTTTCTCCGGGATCGAGCTGTGGTGGCCGTTCGCGACGCCCGACCCGGCAGTGGCGGAGGTCGACGCCGTGCTGCGCACGATCGACGACTCGGCTCTGCGTCTGGTGGGGATGAATCTGTACGAGGGCGGCATGGCCGAGGGCAACCGCGGGATCGCATGCTGGCCGGACGTCGACCGTGAGTTCGACGCCTCGCTGGAGGTCGCTCTGCGGTTCCAGCGCGAGACGGGGTGTCCGGGCTTCAACGTGCTGCATGGCACGATGAGCGACACGGAGACGGCGGAGGTGCAGAACGACCGGGCCGCGGTGCGGACGGCACGCGCGGCGGATGCCTTCGCGGAGGTGGGTGCGATCGTCACGCTCGAGCAGCTCTCGCACATCCCCGGCTATGGTCTGCGGACGCTGGAGCAGGTGTCGGTGGCCCTGGAGCGTGCGCGCTCCTACGCGACATCCGGCACGATCATGATTCAGATCGACCTGTTCCACATGTTCAACATGGGCGATGACGTGGCCGACTTCTTCACGCGCCGCTGGCAGGACATCGGCCACGTGCAGGTCGCCGACTTCCCGGGCCGCGGTGCTCCCGGCACGGGCGCTCAGCCGGTCGACGAACTGCTCGATCTGCTGGTCGCGCAGGGCTATGACCGCGAGATCGCGCTGGAGTACTCCCACTACGACGGCGACGATCCCTTCGCCGGGGTGCGCGTCGCCCGGTAGCCTTCCTCGTCCGGGTCGGATCCGGTGCCGATGCAGTCCGTCTGACCTCGGAGGGATATCGCCGGCGCCGCGGTGCGCGTCAACAACTCCGGAAGAGTGGCGGCGAAAAGGCGGTTTCGGGTGGTTTCGGGCCGTTTCGCGATCAGTTCTCCGGAGTTGTTGACGCGCACCCGCGCTGCGGGGGGCCGCCGTGCGGCAGAATCGTAGGGTGAACATCGTCGTGGGTGTGACAGGCGGCATCGCCGCGTACAAGACGGTGCACCTCGTGCGCCTGCTGATCAAGGCGGGGCACGACGTGACCGTCGTCCCGACCGAGGATGCGCTGCGCTTCGTCGGAGCGCCGACCTGGGAGTCGATCAGCCGCAACGCGGTGACGACGAGTGTGCACGAGGATGTCGCGCGCGTGCGCCACGTCGCCCTCGGGCAGGCCGCCGAGCTCGTCATCGTCGCCCCGGCGACCGCGAACACGATCGCGAAGATGGCCGCGGGTCTGGCCGACGACCTCCTCGGCACGACGCTGCTCGCGACGACGGCGCCGGTGGTGATCGCGCCCGCGATGCACACCGAGATGTGGCGGCATCCGGCGACCCAGGCCAACATCGCGGTGCTCCGCGAGCGCGGCGTGCACATCGTCGGTCCCGACGACGGCGAGCTCACCGGCGGCGACAGCGGTCCCGGCCGGATGCGGGAGCCCGAGGACCTCCTAGAAGCAGCCTTCGCCGCGATCGGACGGCGAGACCTCGAAGGTCTGAGCGTCGCGATCTCCGCCGGAGGCACGCGGGAGCCGTTGGACCCGGTGCGCTTCCTCGGCAATCGCTCCAGCGGCAGGCAGGGTGTCGCGCTCGCCGCGGCGGCCGCCGCGCGCGGTGCCGAGGTCGTCCTGGTGGCCGCGAACGTGGGCGGCGATGTCCTGGCCGATGCGCGGCATCCCCGCATCCGGATCGAGCACGTCGGCACCGCGGCGGAGCTGGGGGCGGCGATGCGGCAGGTGGCGGCATCCGATGTGCTCGTCATGGCCGCCGCCGTCGCCGACTACCGTCCGGTCGCGGTCGCCGACGCGAAGCTGACGAAGGAGTCCGGCCGCATCACGTCGATCGAGCTCGTCGAGAACGAGGACATCCTCGCCGGACTCGCTGGGGCGCGCGCGGCGGGACAGACCATTGTGGGCTTCGCTGCGGAGAGCCCCGACGACGACCTGCTCGACCGCGCCGCCCGCAAGCAGGAGCGCAAGGGCGCGGATCTGCTCGTCGTCAACGCCGTGGGCTGGGAGCGGGGATTCGAGGAGCCCGACAACGCCGTGCACATCCTCGGCGAGTCAGGCGTCATGGCCGAGGCGGCGGGTTCCAAACGCTCCGTCGCGGATGCCGTGTGGGACGCCGTGCTCGCCGCGCGCGGCTGACCCTTCGTCTCCCGAGGACGGCGTGCCGAGCTTCGATTTCCGCGTCGTGGCGCCGGATGCCGGCGAAGTGGTGTCGAAGATGGGGGTCTCCTTCTCCGTCCCCAACGATCTGTCGTTCGCCGAGGAGGCCGATGTCGTCATCCTCTGTCCGCTTCCCCGAGAGCAGTGGGCCCGGGGCGATGAGCGTGTGCTCGACCTCGTCCGGCGGACCGTGGAGCGCGGAGCGTGGCTGCTGTGGGTCTACAGCGGAGCCTTCACGGCCGCTGCGGCCGGCGTCCTGGACGGGCGTCGCGCCACCACCCACTGGATGTACGCGGATGAGCTCGCCCGCAGGCATCCGCTCGTCGATGTGGATCCGGATGTGCTGTTCGTGCAGGACGGGCGCATCATCACCAGCGCCGGCGCCGCCGCCTCCCTGCACCTGCTGCGGCAGGAGATCGGCGCCGAGCTGACAAACCGGGTCGCCCGGCGGATGGTGGTGCCGCCGCAGCGCGACGGCGGCCAGGCGCAGTACACGGACCGGCCGCTGCCGCCACCGCAGACGGATCTGCTCGGCACGACACCGACCGTGTACCGGGCGCGATTCTCGTGCACCGACCCGGTACCAGAAGCCCGGGAGCTCGTGGAGCACTGAGTTTCCGTCTCAACCGGTATCGGGCGCGAAGCGTCAGGTGGCGGATGCCGTCGGGGACGCCCTCTCCGTCCCCCACAGCTGATCCACTCTTACGGACATCGAACACCCGATAGCCTTAGCGCCGCACGGAACGGTGCCCACCCCGACGGCGGAGTGCGGAACCCTTGGATCCGCTCGACGAGGGGGAAGCAGACATCATTCGAAGGCGAGCAGCACCTTGCCCAACTTGCCGGGCGTGGTCATGAAGTCGAATGCGGCTTCAGCTTCGCTTGCCGGAAAGATTCGCGAGATTCGAGGGGTCACCTCACGTGAGGCCAGAAGCGGCACTACTTCGTCGGAGAACGCCTCGACCGCCTGTACTTTGCGCGCACGCCCACGACGCCGGAGGGTCGTACCGATCATGGTGGCGCGTTTCGTCTTGAAGTCTCTGAGGGAGAACGAGATTTCCTCATCTCCCTGAGCCGCGACATACACGAGACGTCCGCCGGGTGCTATCGCGCGCAGGCTGTCCCGGGCGTTCCGTGCCCCGACGAGCTCGATCACGACATCGACCGAATCGTCATAGGTCTTGTCAGTCGCAGTTCCGCCTTCAATCGCCACAGCCCCGAGTTCTCGGATGGCTGCGGTGCCCTCGCGGCTCCTCGTCGTCGCAAGAACGCGGGCGCCCTTCCGCAACGCGATCTGGATCGCGGCCATACCCACGCCTCCGGTAGCGCCGTTGATCAGGAGGGTCTCGCCGGATGTGAGCATACCTTGCCGGATCGCGTCGTGTGCGGTGATGAACGCTTCCGGCACGGCAGCCGCCTCCTCTTCGGAGAGAGAGTCGGGCCGCGCCACGAGCAGATCACCGGAAACCACGACATCGGTGGCGAGGCCGCCCGAGTCGACGAGACCGAACACTCGGTCCCCGACGCGCCAGCGGGAACCCTCACGAACCTCCTGAACCGTCCCGGACACTTCGACGCCGGGCCGGCGTGCAGGATCCGGAGTCGAGGGATCGACACGTCGCCGGTGGTAGGTGTCGGTGGGATTGATCGCGGCGAAGTCCACATGGACGATCACATCATCGCCATGGACCTGCGGGAGCTGACCGGAGACGAGACCAGGGGAACCGTCGTCATCGAAGCGAATAGCCTGCATGGGCACTCCTTTGGCCTGCAATTTCATACCGGTGGATCAATGACGCTCCGATGCGCGAGCGATCGCCCGACTACTCGTGTTTCGCGCTCGTCGCCCGAGTCTCGCGCGGCGGAGGGCCGACATATACGGAATGCTCTCTTCGGGCTCGGCCGTTCTCGGCGGCCTCCAGCGCATGGGCCACCCATCCCACTGCGCGGGAGAGGACGAAGATCGCCTCGCCGGCTCCCGGGATCATGTCGCGCACGAACGCCAACGCAGCCAACGCGAAGCCGGCGTTCGGGGCCGGTAGGCCTCGACGCTCCTGGATGTCGAGCACGGTATCGACGATCTCCATGCGCTCAGAATCCACCGAGCAGTCCCGCAGCATGCTCAGAATCAGAGCCGCGCGCGGGTCCCCGTCCGGATACACCGAGTGGCCGAAACCGGGCACAGGCTCTCCCTGACGGACTCTGCGGGTGAGTGCCGCTTCGACGGCACCAGCGGAGCGCAGCTCACGGAGGAAGGCCTCGATCGCAAGCGCCGCGGCGCCCTTGATGATTCCCGTTCCCGAGTCCATGCCTAGCCGGATGACGCTGCCGACGTCGACTCCCGCCCGTGCGGCACTGCGCACGGCGACCGTGCCCGGTGCAAGGTCGTGGTCAGCCAGGATGATCAGTGCGGCGTTGAGCAGTTCGAGATCGTCGACGCGAGCTTCATGCGGCGAAAGCCGGGACCAGATCGTGGCGACGACGGCTGCGTCGTCGTGGAAGTCCTCAGTGGGAACGGTGATGGATCGAGCCGGGAGCGCGGAGATCATGGTCATGAGCACACGTCGTGCTCGCGCGGCGGAGAGGATTCTCCCCACATGCGGCTCCGAAGGATCGAGAACTGTGATCAGGCTTTCATGAAGCCGCAGGAGATCGATGGGCAAGGTTCCGATTGGCATCTGCCCGAAAACGGTGCGGCATGAATCGACAAGTTCTTCCGCGGGTTCCCATGGCATGTGCGGTACATCCCACAGGAGAGCAGCGACCGATTCGAAGGGGGCGGTACGCGCCAGTTGGGCCGCGTCGCGCCCTCGATAGTACAGGCGACCCTGGCGGATCAGGCTGAGGCTCGATTCGTTCATTCCACGAGGGCTGGTGCGGCGTGTTGACTTTCCCTCCCGGACGAGGCGTTCGACATGCGAGGCGTCTAGGACCGTTCCGCTGCCTGTGGGGGACTTCTTGCTCCGCAGGCGACCTCGTGAGATGTATGCGTAGACCGTGTCTCTCTTGACGCCGAGCCTCATGGCTGCCTCTTCCGGAGTGATCCACTCCTGGTACGCATCGGTCTCCACGCCCGTACTCATATAGCGCCCTCTCCGTTGCATGCTATTGACAGCTTGATCTGATCTGATCAATATAGCGCCCCGTGATCCCGGACGTTCACATCACTGCGAAGAGCTCACGGACGTCGGAGACGGACTCGAGGTCCTTCAGTATCGCAAGAGTCCGCTCGGCTTCGACTCCGCCGCCCTCCGCGCACTCGTGGAATTTCGCGAGCACATCGGAGAGGGTGAGCCGTCGTCCGATCCCTCCTGGCGCGACATCGACCACCCGCCGAAGCTCACTGCCGTCCGTGAACTCGATGACGACCTCTACATGACCACGGGTTCCCGAACTCATCGTCGCACCCAGCGGGTCGCCTGGCGAGCATTCGGGATCCTCGATCACTGCGCTGATCTCCATCAATTCGCGGATCTGTGGGCGATTGACGGCTTCATCCGTGAAGGCGCTGAGCCCGAAGTCGCCGTCGAAGATCCCGACGGCGAGGATGTACTCCATGCTGAACCTCGCCTCGAAGCCGGTTGTCGGTCGCGAGTAGGGCAGAGGCCTGGTCACTCCCGGAGCGACTCGGCTGACCACCGATCGGACGCGGTCCGGCGAGAATGCCGGATCCTCCGCACGCATGGACAACAGTGCGTCGATGGTGCGGTGAGTGGCATAGCAACAGGCGAATTTTTTGAGCGTCACGCCGGGCGAGCTCAGTACGAACGGTTGGCCGAGCGTGCTCAGGAGTCGACGCGAATCGCTCGCGCTCGTTCCATAGACCTCGATCAACCCCTGTGACCCGAACAGCGCGTGCGCGTTCGCGGTGATGCCGGCCGCCGCGAGGGAAACCGCACGCAGGCCGAGGCTCGCCGCACTCGCGCTGTGGACGGGTTTCGTCATGGTCCCGAAGTTCACGCGAAGCCCCGAAGACATCGACGCGGCGATCCCGAGCGCATGGACGATCACCTCTGGCGACAGACGCCAGAGATTGGCGACCCCGGCAACGGCTCCGAAGATCCCGATCGTCCCCGTCGTGTGCCACCCACGGTTGTAGTGTCCGGTGCCGATCGCCTCGCCCAGTCGGACAGCCGTTTCGTGACCGACCACGAACGCGCGGATGAGGTCATAGCCGGACATCGGCTCCTCCGGCAGTGCTGCGAGCAGTGCGGAAAGCACAATGTTGGCTGGGTGGCCAGGCATCGAGGAGACAGTGTCGTCGAAGTCGATCGCATGTCCGAAGAGCGCGTTGACGAAGGCCGCTCTCTCTCTGTCGACATGGAACTCGGGCCATCGCAGTATGCGTGCCGTGCCCGATGTGGTGTCACGGGCGAGGTAGTTCACCGCGGGCTCGGTCAGCTCGCTTCGCGCCCCTGCCAGGATGACCGCGAAGGTGTCGATGATGACGAGCTTCGCTGCCGTGATCAACTCCTCGTCCAGTACATGCTCGGTCGCGATCCAATTGGCAAGCCCGCGCTCCAGATCGTTGTCCACTATCTCTCCGGCTCTTTCGTTGAATGTAAAGCTGGCCTGCCGAGGCCCCTGTGCGGTCAGCGTGCAGCAACGCGCAGAAGCCTCGGCGAGGGCTCAGAAGCTCTCGTCCCAGCGTTCGACGAGATAGTTCTGCAACCATTGGATTGCAGCGGGGTCGGGACTGGCCATTCCATCCACCACGAGAGCGAGATTCTCCCCCATCAGCGGCTGCGTGCCGGCGAACACGTCGTCCTTGACGAGCTCCCAGGTTTCAGGATCGTCGATGATCGCCTGCAGTGCATCTTCGATGATCTTTATCGCCTCGGGCGGATCCTCGCTGTGCATCCACAGAGCCTTGCTCAAGGAGTCGGTCGCGCCGATGATGGTTCGGTATGCGTCCCATTCGGGACCTGTCGCAGCGCCCCCGTGCAACTGGACGTAGAGTTCCTCCGGAGTGGGCAGATCCGGCAGGCTCGGCACGCGGACCAGATCAGAGCCGACAAGGAGCCCCTGACTGAACACAGGAACCACATCGCCTGCCTCCGCCAACGGCGCCATCTGGGTCTCGTAGCTGAGCACGTTGTCCAGCATCATCGTGATCTCGCCACGCTCGAACGCAGGTCGCTTGTCGCCTGAGCCCTGGTACCCGAAAATCGCCTCGTAGTCGACCTCGAGCAAATCGAGTGCGAGCAGGGAGCGCAGATCGGATCCCGAGGGCGTCTGAGCGCCGACGATCAGAGGTTCATCGGTGGGCTCGATGATGTCCGTCGGCTCCGAAATGCCGGTGGAGCCTCTGACGAAGACCAGTGATCCGGTCGACATACCCAGCAGTGGTACGAGATCCTGGAAGTCGAAATCGATCGTCGGGTCTCCGACCAGATATGACGAGTGCGTCGAACTTGATGAGACGAGGATTCTCAGGCCATCGTACGGGCCCCGATTCGCGAACTCATTGGATCCGATGATTCCTCCCGTGCTCGGCTCATTGACGACGATGACCGTGGGGTTTCCCGGGATCCTGTCTCGCAGAAGGGGGGCGAGCACCCGTGCTGCGGTGTCTGTGCCCCCGCCGGCCGCGAACGGCACGAACAGCTCGATGGTCTTGCCCGCGTAGAACTGGTCGGTTGCGGAGCCACCGTCGTTCGCTCCCTCCCCGCCGTTGCCGCACGCGCTGATCGCGAGCGTCACCGCTCCCAACAGTGCTACTGCCGCTGTGCGCACCCGACGGCGTCTCGTCGCTTTCAGCGGCGTTGCTGAAATGTACATTTCTCCTGCCCTCAACTTTCTCTTTGGACTCGTTCACCTGGTACCTGGATAAAACCGCTGGTCACACGTCCAGCTGTGCAAGCGCCTTGCACAAGTCGCGCGCGGAATGCTTCTCTAGTTCGCTGATTAGCTGCATCACCTCCTCCAGGGCGGTCGCGCTGCCCGTCCCACGCCACAGCTCCCGCGCTTTCTCGCAGGCGTCCTCCCATGTCATGGGCCGCGTGGAGAAGCCCGCGTAGTCGTGCTTCTCTCGTGCAAGTACGCGGCCGTCCTTCATCGTGATCTCGATCACGCACGCGTGCTCGGCGGGGAATCGTGCCGAGAGGGCATCGTCGGGTCGGATGCGGACGTTCTTCAACAGCGTTTGCACATCCTCCGCGAGGATGCGTTCGGAGGCATACTGGCGCGGGGTCATCTCGCCGTCCAGCGCCGCGGAGGCGAGCATGTAGGGCAGCGAATGGTCCGCCTCTTCCTTGGTCCGCACATCCCACTTGGGGCCGCTGCGACCGCCGCCGACGCTGTCATAGGCGTTCTGGAAGATCGCCACATCGATGCGTTCGATATCGCGCCCGTCCAGCTCGTGCTCCTTCTTCAGCTCGATGACCCCCTCGATGGGAGCTTGCGAGTGGATCTGCGCGTTGTAGCGTTTCAGGACGGTCTTGAGCACGCCATCGCGGGTCTCATCGGCCCAGTCGATGTAGAAGGGGGTCGTGAAGGTGTCGATGAAGCCCGCTGTTCCCTCCATCACACGGCGGGGACCAGTGATCCCCTTCGCGGCGAGCAGCGCGATACGCAGGACGCTCGAACTCATGAAGGGGAACGCGAGCCCTTTCCAGTGCGAGATGCCGCCAGTCCGTGTCGCGTAGAGCGCGTTCTGGGAGACTCCGGCGATGCCGATCGCATTCGCCGCCTGGTCGGCGTCGAGACCCAGTGCGCGGGAGACGCCCGCGGCAACCGAGTATGCCCCGACGGTCGTGTGATCGTAGACTTGGCGCGTGTTCGAGGCGACCTCGGCTATCCGACACTGTACGTGGTACGAGACCGCCAGCGCCGTCAGCAAGGTGCGGCCATCAGCGTTGACGTACTCGCTGGCCGCGAGCACGGCGCCGAGGTTGTCGCTGGGGTGACCGCCTCCTCCGCGGCGCGAGGCATAGGCGTCGTTGAAGTCGAGGTATCGGATGAGCGCGCCGTTGTAGAGGGCGGCTTGATCTGGCGACCCCTTGCCACCGCCGATGTAGGTGCAGTCCTCACGCCCTCCAAACTCATCAAGGTAGGCGCGTACCGCCTGTACCGGCACTGCTTCGAAGGAACCACCGGCACATCCGATCGAGTCGACGAGCCGGATCTTGAGCGCCTGCACCACGTCGGGGCTCAGGTGGTTCCATTCAGAGCGACTCGCATATTCTCCGATAGAGTCGGCGCTCGGTTGCGTGTATAGAGCGCGGTTGGCCTCGTAGTCGTGCTTTTGAACGTCGTTCATTTTCTTCCTTTCGCTTCGCTCTGATCTGGTGCCGCTTGCTCGGCTAGAACGTCCATCGGGGGATCCAACTGCTGCTGGGGATGAGTGCGCCGCGCGGCAAGGCGAGCCCGAACGCGGCGCTGAAGGCGATGACCACACCGCATGCCACGAGTGCCGAGAGGATGACGCGCAACCAGGACTCGCGCGATTCAAAGCGCACGAAGGCGGCAAGCCAACCGGCGATCGCCAGCGGCGCGCCGAAGAGGAACAGCGCCAGACCGAAGCCGACCAGCCATGAGACGTGCCGGAGCAGTCCGCGAAGGGTGCTGGCCGAGATCGGGTCGGCCTCTTCCTCTTCCTGCGTTTGGTCCAGATCGCCGGAGGCCCGCTTTCGAAGGGCGTAGATGTCGACGATGACGGCGATCAGGCTGAGCGTGGATCCTGAGATCGACACGAACAGAGGGAACCAAGCGGACACCGCCTTGAACTGCAGGCTCAGCAGCAGCGCGCCCACCATCAGGACGAGGAACGACGTCGAGATGACGAGGCTCGCCACCGCTTTGCTCCGGGTCACTGCTTCGCCTCCCTTGTGGAGGTCTCCGACAGCGTCTTCTGGGCACCCTTCGCGGCAGCTCGGACGAGCTTGTCGCCGCCGCCGCGAAGACCGAGCCACACGATGGCAGCAGTGAGGACTGCGAGCGCGAGGACCCCGGGGCGGACGAGGAACTCCCAGCCGTACCGACTAGCGGAGATCCATAGATAGCCTTCGGCGAGCGGACCGAGCACCAGGCCGATGATGAACGGGGCACGGGGCCAGTCGGCCTTCACCATGAACCATCCGAGCAATCCGGCCACGAGCAGCGTGATGAGGTCGCCGATGTGACGGTTGGCTTGGAAGGATGCGAGCACGATGGCGATGAAGATGAACGGCACCAGGCGACCCGGCCGAACGAGCGTCAGCCGTGCGATGCGTTTGCTCATCAGGAAGCACAGCGCCGTGCCGAGGATGTTCGCGATGACGAGAGTCCAGACCACGACCAGAATCATCGAGGGCTGCTGCTCCACCAGTCGAGGCCCTGGCTGCACCCCGATCATGATGAGCCCGCCGAGAAGGATCGCGGTGCCAGCGCCGCCGGGGATGCCCAGCAGCAGGGTCGGCATCATCGAGCCGCCATCGTTGGAGTTGTTCGCCGATTCGGGGCCGATGACGCCGCGGATGTCGCCTTTACCGAAACCGCTCTTGTCCTTGTACGACTGAACGGTGAGGCCATACACGATCCAGGTGGCTGCCGAACCTCCCAGCCCCGGGATCGCGCCGAGTACGACGCCGATGAGTGACGAGCGGAGGACCAGCCACTTGTGCCGGAAGACTTCGAGCGCGCCTTGGAAGCGTCCGGCGGTGAGCGAGCCGGCCTTTGATGCGAGTTGGCGGTTCTCGCGGATGAGTTCGATGAGCTCGGGAATCGCGAACAGCCCGAGAATCACGACCACGAGCGAGATGCCGCCGCTCAGGTATGCCTCGCCGAAGGTGAAACGGTACTCGCTGGATGCCGGCGCCGCCCCGATCGCGCTGAGCAGCATGCCGAACACGCCGACGATGAGACCTTTCACCGGCGATTTGCCGGGAGAGAGGATGCACACCATGCTCAGACCGAACAGCGTGAGCATGAACAGCTCGGGAGACCCGATGCTGATGATGAGCGGTCGGGCGATCGGCAGGACGGCGAAGAGGGCGATCGCTCCGATGACGCCGCCCAGCATGGACGAGATGAAGGCCGCCCCCAGCGCGCGTCCGGCCTGCCCGCGCTGGGCAAGCGGGTAGCCGTCGAGGATCGTCGAAGCGGAGCTCGCTGTGCCAGGGACCCCCAGGAGCACGGTTGCGAAGGTGTCGGATGTCTGAGTCACTGCGAGCAAGCCGATCATCATCGCCAGTGCGGAGATCGGGTCCATTCCATAGACGAGCGGGAGCAGGAGCGCTAGGCCGACGGCGCCACTCAACCCCGGGACCATGCCGACGATGAGTCCCACGAGGACACCGACGCAGAGCCAGAGCATGCGCTCGAGCTGGAACAGCTGGGTGATCGCCTCAAGTGCGATCTCGAACATGGACATGAATGTCTTGATCCTTCCGCGGGCGTTGGACGACGCCGTCCTGTTTCCCGCTGTCGACGTCGACGTCGGAGCTATCTTGATTCAAGACCGTATTGCGCGCTGACAAGTCATGTCAAGTACTAAATCATGACAGTGTGATCCGCATATCGCGCTTCTCGCAGAACTCGCCCCGCCCGGAGTGGGGGCGCCAAGGGTTGACATGATTCTGGGCAGACTCTACGGTCAAAGACATGACTATCCACATGTCATGTTGATTATCAAGTAGGAGATCATGATCCAAGTCGAGCGCGACGGAGCTGTCGCGACAGTCATCCTCAAGCGGCCGGAGAAGCTGAACGCGATCAGTGCAGAGATGCGTGCACAACTCCAAGACACGTGGCGAGACCTCTCCGCCGATCCCGCTGTCGGCTCGCTTGTCGTCACAGGTGCGGGAGAACGAGCGTTCTGTGTCGGTAACGATCTCACGGGCGCCAACTCTGCGCAGGACTCTTTCCCCGCAGAGGTCTTCGGGCCCGGGGGCGGCGACAGTTTGACCAAAGGACTGGACCCGGACCTCCCGGTGGTCGCGGCGCTGAACGGCTATGCGATTGGCGGGGGCCTCGAGATCGCGCTGGCGTGTGATATCCGTATCGCGAGCTCGAACGCAGAGTTCGGACTCCCGGAGGTCCGCGTGGGCAGCATCCCGGGGGCAGGGGGAACGCAACTCCTTCCCCGCTTGATCGGACGGTCCATGGCGATGCACATGCTTCTGACCGGTGAGCGGATCTCCGCGCAGCGAGCCTATGAGGTCGGACTGGTCAGCGAAGTCCATCCGTTGACGGATCTGCTTCCTCGTGCGCTCGACATCGCGCATCGCATCGCTCGGAACGCTCCGCTCTCGATCCGCTCCGTCAAGCGCCTCGTTCGGCTCGGCGATAATGCTCCCCTTTCCTCGGCTCTCGCGACCGAAAGGTACGCGTTCGGGCTGATCAAGTCCACGCAGGATCGCAGTGAAGGCCGGGCGGCCTTCTCGGCCGATCGTGAGCCCCGTTACGAAGGCAGGTAATTTCAGATGACGAATGCAGCGATCGTTGGCGTCGGCGCGACGCCCCAGGGGAAGCTCCCCGGAAGCACGCAGCTCTCGCTTGCTGTCGATGCGTTCACGCGAGCACTGGATGATGCAGGGCTTACGAAAGACGACATCGATGGTCTGTTCACGTTTCCGGGCACGACGGCGCCCGAGGGCCCGCTCAACTATCTTCGCGTCGGTGAAGAGCTCGGACTGGACCCGCGGGTCACCGGCTCCCTCAACATGGGGGGAGGCACGGCCGGCTCGTTGGTTCAGATGGCCGTCGCCGCGATCGAGACAGGTCAGGCCAACACGGTGGCCTGTGTCTTCGGGGACGTCGCGCGCACCGGGGGGAGCAAGTTCGCGCGGGCATCCGGCTGGGGCGAGACCTGGGATCTCTGGGGTATGTATGGCGCCGCCGCCAACAGCGCGCTCGTTGCGAGCCATCACATGGGCAGGTATGGAACGACCAGCGAGCAACTCGCGGAAGTCGCTGTGGCCTGCCGCTATCACGCCTCGCTCAACCCTGAGGCGGTCATGCGCACGCCGATCACGATCGCCGATCACCAGGCGTCGCGGTGGATCGTCGAGCCGCTTCATCTCTTGGACTGCTGTCTGATCACCGATGGCGGCGTCTGTGTCATCGTGACGTCGCTTGATCGTGCACGACACACGCGGCATCCGGTCGTTCGCATCGCGGGTGCTGGTCAGGCCTATACGAACCGTACGCTCGGAAACCCCGACTGGCTGAGCATGCCGCACCAGAAGACGGCCCTCGACGCCGCGTACCGATCCGCGGGTCTCAGCGCCAAAGATGTCGATGTGGCGCAACTGTACGACAACTTCACGATATCGGTGCTGCTCTGGCTTGAGCACGGTGGGTTCTGCGAACCCGGGGAAGGGGGGAGCTTCGTTGAAGGAGGTCGGATTCGACTGGGCGGCGACCTTCCGGTCAACACCGCAGGAGGGAACCTCTCGGAGTCGTACATGGAGGGCTGGCTTCACATCGTCGAGGGAGTGCGACAGGTCAGAGGTGAGGCAGGACCGCGCCAGGTGCAAGGTGCAGAGGTATGCCTCGTAACCGGGCGCGGGATGTCGCTGAACTGTGCGAACGCGATGATCCTGACGCCGGACGCTTGAAAGGAATCTCATGAACATGAACCAATCGGCAAAGCCTGAGCCGCAGGTCAACGAGCTCAACCGGGAGTTCTTCGAGGGTGCGTCCGCCGGGGAACTGCGGCTGCAGCGGTGCACGTCGTGTGAGCATCTGCGCTACCCGATCGCCATGGTCTGCCCTCGGTGTCTCAGCGCGGAAGCGAAGTGGGAGAGGCTCTCAGGGGACGCCACTGTGACGGCCAGCGTCGTCTTCCATCATGTCTACAACGCGGCGTGGACCGATGAGATCCCCTACAACGTCTCCATCGTGCGACTCAGCGAAGGACCATCGATGATGACGAACGTCGTCGGGATAGCCGCAGACGCCGTCGCCGTCGGCATGCCCGTGCGCGTCACGTTCACCAAACGGGGCGAGCATTCCCTCCCGCGGTTCACCCCGGTATCCGCTGCGTCATGAGCGCCGCACTCGACGGGCTCCGGGTGGTTGAGCTCACCGGGCCGTTAGGTCACTATTGCGGAAAGCTGCTGGCCGATCTCGGCGCCGAGGTAATCTTGGCCGAACCGGCTGGTGGTGCGCCGGAACGTGCGCGCCTCCCGCTCACGCCAGGTGGCGACTCGCTGTGGTTCACCTACCACAATGCAGGCAAGCGCAGCTGCGTGATCGACGATGATGCGCAGCTCATGGCACTGCTGCAGACAGCCGACATCCTCGTCGGCAACGGATCGGGCGATTGGCCAGAGCGGTGGCGACTCGATCTGGCGCAGCTCATGACGGACAAACCGGACCTCGTGATCGTCAGCATCACGCCTTTCGGGCTCGACGGCCCCTACTCGGACTACGAGGGCACCGATCTGATCTGCCTCGCGATGGGCGGCCTGATGTCACTGGGCGGATACGGCGACGGCGCGCCTATTCGTGCCGCGGGGGACCAGGCATTGACAGGAGCGGCGTCTTTCGCTGCGGTAGGGGCGATGCTCGCAATTCTTCACGCCGAGCAGACGGGAACCGGGCAGCTTGTCGATGTGTCCTGCCAGGAGTCGGTGAGCATGGCGCTGGAGAACGCCGTCCAGTACTACGACCTCGAGGGGATCACGCGTACGCGCACGATGGGGCGACAGCGCGGTGCGGGCGCCGGCATCTATCGCTGTGCCGACGGCTGGGTCTATCTCTTCGTCGGGGGGATCGCCTCCAATCGCTTCTGGGTTCGTTTCATCGACTGGCTGCGAGAAGAAGGCGCTGAAGGCCTCGATGAGCTCACAGGAACGGAATGGGACGAACGTGCATACTTCGACACCCCCGAAGCGCGCGCGACGTTCCTGCGTGTCTTCGAGCGATTCATCGCAGATCGGAAGAAGGAAGACTTATACAGGGAAGCGCAGTCGCGCGGCATCGTTCTGACACCGGTGCGGACGATTCCCGAGGTCGTGGCCAGTGAGCAGCTGGCGATCCGCGGTTTCTTCACCGAGATTTCCGGACCGCACGACTTGCGCGCACCCGCGCCCGGTGCGCCGTACCGGTTCTCCGAGACGCCGTGGCGCGTCCAAGGTCCTGCTCCGATGGCCGGGGAATGGCAGGAGGTGGGGACGAGGTGACAGGCATCCTGAACGGTGTGCGTGTCATCGATTTCAGCTGGGTCGGCGCGGGTTCTTTTACGACGCGACTGCTTGCTGAGCACGGCGCCGACGTGGTCAAGATCGAGAGCGGGACGAACATCGACAGTCTTCGGCTGGGTCCGCCTTTCGCGCGCGGCGAGCCGGGAGTGAACCGAAGCGGTTACTTCGCGGAGAGAAATGCCAACAAGCGCAGCGTCGTGGTGAATGTGAAAGATCCGCGAGGGCGGGAGATCGTCCACCGGCTGATCGCCGATGCCGATGTGGTCGCGAACAACTTCCGCCCCGGCGTCATGGACAAGCTGGGGATGTCATACGAGGTCCTCCGAGGGATCAATCCTCGATTGATCTACCTTTCCATGTCGATGCAAGGGGCGAGCGGACCCGAGCGAGACTATTCCGGTTACGGGATCACGATTGCCGCCACGACGGGCCTCACGCATCTCAGCGGGGAGCCGGGGCGATACCCTGTGGGCACCGGCACGCATTATCCCGATCACGTTCCCAATCCCACCCACGCTGCTCTGGCGGTGCTCGCCGCGATCCGGCATCAGCGACGGACCGGACAAGGTCAGGCGATCGAGCTCGCGCAGACCGAGCCCATGATCGCGATGCTCGGACCGGCTGTGCTCGAGTGGACGGCACGGGGGACCGAACCCGGTCCAGCAGGCAACCGTCATCCGCAATGGTGCCCGCACGGTGTCTTCCCCGCCTTGGGCGACGACAACTGGATCGCGATCGCGGTACGGAAGGAGTCCGAGTGGCAGGCTCTGTGCAGCGAGCTGGGACTATCCTCTCAGCTTGCCTCGCTTGCGCTCGCAGATCGCCGGGCGCGGATCGTCGACATCGAAGCGGCGGTGGCGGAGAGAACGGCGACCCGCAGCGGCAGCGAGCTCATGCACGCGCTGCAGAAGGTCAGCGTCCCCGCAGGCGTGGTGCAGACAGCCGCGGATCTTGTCGACCGCGACGCGCAGTTGGAGTTCCGCGGTCACTGGGTGAGGCTCGCCCATGCGGAGATGGGGGAGTCGCTATACGGCGTTGCGCCCATGAGGTTCAGCGCATCCTCAGGTGAGCTGACTTCTGCTGCGCCGCTGCTGGGGGAGCATACCCGGCAGATCCTCATCGATGAACTGGGATTCGACGACAAAACTCTCGACGATCTTGAACGCTCCGGTGTTCTGAACTGAAACCAAGGTGAAACACATGAATGCAACCCATGAACTCGCGCAGTTCGTGTCGACGACCACGTTCAACGCCCTTCCGGCCGCGGTTGTTGATGCCGCAAAGACTGTCATCCTGGACGGATTCGCCAATGCCGTGGCTGGTTCGCAGGAACCGGTCGCCGGCAAAGTCGCCGCGTACGTCACAGACGCCGGTGGCGCGCCACAGGCGGCTGTCGTCAATCACTCCGCTCGACTTCCCGCGGGTCAGGCGGCGTTCGTTAACGGTGTGTCGACCCATTGCCTCGACTACGAAGTGCAGGGGTATCCATCCGCGCACGGCACCTCGTCGATCCTCCCGGCGATCGCTGCTGTTGCTGAGCGTGAGCACAAGTCGGGGGCAGATCTGCTGACCGCCTTCGTCGTGGGGTGGGATGTCCAGCAGCGCCTTCGGGCCGCGGGAGAGCGCGGCGACATGAGGGGCTTTCACCCGCCGGGCATCGTCGGACCGCTCGGAGCGGCGGCGGCCGTTGCCAATCTCCTCGGGCTGGACACGCCGACGACACAGATCGCGTTCGGCCTCGCCGCCTCCCGTACCGGCGGGCTGTTCGGGAACAACGGCACGATGACGAAGGCCACCCATCCGGGAAACGCCGCCCGGGCGGGCGTCGAGAGCGCTGATCTGGCTGCTCGTGGCGTTACGAGCAACGCCGACATTCTGCATGCGCATCGCGGATTCATCGCTGCCGCGCTGGGCGGGACCTTCGACGATGCCCTTGCGCTGGATGGCATCGGCACTCGATTCCATCTGATCGACCCGGGCTTCAGCATCAAGCCCTTCCCCGCGGAGATCTACATGCAATGGCCGCTTGACGCGATGACCCGGCTGAAGGCGCGCACTTCGCTCTTCTTCGACGACGTCGAGGAGATCATCATCGAGCCGCCGGTCTTTCGCTCCGATCTCTCCAGGCCGTTTCCCGATAGCGGCCTTGACGGGAAGTTCAGCTATGAGTACGTCGTCGCCGCGGCGCTCGTCCAGGAGCGCGTCAGCATCGAGACGTTCACCGACGAGGTGCGGTTCAGCGAGGAGATGGAGACGACGCTCAAGAAGATCTCGCTCCGGGAGAACCCCGATTCGCCGCGGGACAAGATGACGACCTTCGCCACCGTCTTCGTCCGCACCAAGGACGGGCGCGAGCTCGTCGAGCGGTCGACGAAGTACGAGGGGGCGATCGGGCGTCCCATGTCACCGGAGACGCATGCCGCGAAGATTGCTGACTGCTTCCATGCGGGGGGCCTGGGCAGTGCGCACGATGCGTTCGTGGGCCTCGTGGAGCGTATGGAAACGGTTGCACACGTCTCCGAGATCATGCGCACCTTGTCGAGAGAGTGACGTGGGAAGAACCGCCGCGCTCGGGCCGATTATCGTCGTCTTCACACTGCAGCATCTGCAGCATCAGATGATGCGGCCCTATGTGCCTCTGTTCGCCGCGTCATTGGACGTCGGCTACTTCGGCATCGGCGTCATCGCCGCGGCGGTCTCGTTCCTGCCGATGTTCTTCGCGATCCCGGTGGGCAGGCTCACCGATCGGGCAGGCGTGAAGCCACTCGTGCTTGCGGGGGCGGTACTGGGCGGTACCTCCTATCTGTTGCTGGCGCTTCTCCCCTCGATAACCATGATCGTGCTCTGCCAACTCGCCGCGGGCATCGCGAACCTGTTCATCGTCCTTGGCGCGCAAGCGTACGTCGGTTCGCTGGGCCGAGGCGTCGCTGCCGAACGCAACTTCGGCACCTATACGATCTATGCATCTATCGGTCAGATAGCCGGACCGATTCTCGGGGGTCTCCTCGTCTCCTTCATCGGCTACGCGGCTGCTTTCATGGTCGCGTCGTCGTTGTCTGTGCTCGCCCTGGCGAGCGCCTTGGTGCTTCTCCGTGGTCAGCAGGCTCTTGCGCCCAGGAAAGCGGAAGCGACGCAGCGCAGGGGGGCGTTTCGATACCTGCGCGAACCGGCCACTCGGCTGGCGATCATCGCGAGCTGCCTGATGTCGATCCCGGAGATACTCAGGACCTCGTTCCTGCCGATCTACCTCGGTGACGTCGTCAAGCTCGATCCGGCATGGCTCGGCTATATCCTCGGTCTCTTCTCCGTCGCCGGCCTGGTGGCCAAGACGGTCCTTCCTCGGGTCGTCGCCCGCTTCGGGCGCCACGTCATGCTGTGGACCATCACGACGGCGTGCGGGATCACGGTCGCCGTCATCCCTGTGTTCGTGCAGTGGCAGCCTGTCGCGGTCATCGTCATCGCGATGGGACTCACTTTTGGGCTTGGACGCCCTCTGAGCATGGCGATGGCGGCCAACAGCGCGCAGCCGGGTGAGATCGGCATCGTCGTGGGCCTCCGGATCAGCGGAAACCGCGTGGCCGACTTCGGCCTGCCGATGTTGTTCGGGTCAGCGGCCTCGCTGAGCGGGATCGCCGCTCCTTTTCTCGTCGGCGGCATCCTGATGTTCCTGGGGGCCGGTTACCTGTTTCGGCCGATGATCGACGAGTACCGGTCTCGGCGCTGAATCTGGCTGGGACGATTGCCGCCGTCCGCGGCTCCTGGTAAAGTTGAGTCATAAGCACTCAACTTTAGAATCGGCAAGGAGATCGCAGGAGTACCGATGACCAACCCCGTACAGCAGGACGAACAGCAGAGCGCTCTCGAGCAATTCGGGATCAATCTCACCGACCGTGCCCGCCAGGGCAAGCTCGATCCGGTGATCGGGCGAGACAGTGAGATCCGCCGTGTCAGCCAGGTGCTGACGCGGCGCACCAAGAACAACCCGGTGCTCATCGGCGAGCCCGGCGTCGGCAAGACCGCCGTGGCCGAGGGTCTCGCGCAGCGCATCGTCGCGGGGGACGTGGCCGAGTCGCTCAAGGGCAAGGAGCTCGTCGCACTCGACATCTCCGCGCTCGTGGCGGGTGCCATGTACCGGGGTCAGTTCGAGGAGCGCCTCAAGAGCGTCCTGAAGGAGATCACCGACTCCGACGGTCAGATCATCACCTTCATCGACGAGCTGCACGTGCTCATGGGCGCCGGCGGCGGCGAGGGGTCGGTCGCGGCGTCCAACATGCTCAAGCCCATGCTCGCCCGCGGAGAGCTGCGCCTCATCGGTGCGACGACGCTCAACGAGTACCGCGAGTTCATCGAGAAGGATGCCGCGCTCGAGCGCCGCTTCCAGCAGGTGTACGTCGGCGAGCCCTCCGTCGAGGACACCGTCGCCATCCTCCGCGGACTCAAGGGCCGCTACGAGGCGCACCACGGGGTGACGATCAGCGACAGCGCGCTGGTCGCTGCGGCCGCCCTGTCCAATCGCTACATCCCGAGCCGCCAGCTGCCCGACAAGGCCATCGACCTCGTCGACGAGGCGATGAGCCGGCTGAAGATGGAGATCGACTCCAGCCCGGTCGAGATCGATCAGCTGCGTCGCCAGGTCGACCGCATGCGCCTGGAGGAGCTCGCCCTCAAGAAGGAGAAGGACGATGCCTCCAAGGAGCGCCTGGCGAAGCTGCGCGAGCAGATGGCCGAGGCCGAGGCGGAGCTCGGCGGGCTCGAAGCCCGCTGGGAGCGCGAGCGCGCAGGCCTGAACCGGGTCGGCGACCTGAAGAAGAAGCTCGACGCGGCGATCACGGAGCGCGATCAGGCGCTGCGCGAGGCGAACTACGCGAAGGCGTCGAAGCTCGAGTACGAGACGATCAAGCAGCTGCAGGCTCAGCTCGACGAGGCCGAGCGCGCGGAGGCGAACCCGAGCGAAGAGCGCATGGTCAACGAGCAGGTCACCGATGAGGACATCGCCAGCGTGATCGCGGCGTGGACCGGCATCCCGGTCGGAAGGCTCCTGCAGGGCGAGAGCGAGAAGCTCGTGCACCTGGAGGCCGAGCTCGGCAAGCGCCTGATCGGGCAGAAGGACGCCGTGAAGGCGGTGTCGGATGCCGTGCGCCGCTCGCGGGCGGGCATCAGCGACCCGAACCGGCCGACCGGTTCGTTCCTCTTCCTCGGCCCGACCGGCGTCGGCAAGACCGAGCTGGCGAAGTCGCTGGCCGACTTCCTCTTCGACGACGAGCACGCCATGGTGCGCATCGACATGTCGGAGTACGGCGAGAAGC
>CAYOTY010000010.1:12490-39922 GCA_964406995.1 uncultured Microbacterium sp. | reverse complement strand
GAGGAGCTGATCGACCGGATCAACGAGCGTCGCTCCGGCGACGCCGACGAGCGTCGCGCCGGTCGCCGTCGCCGCCGCGGCGGCCGCGACGACGAGGCGCCGGCCAACGGTGGGGGCGAGGAGCGTCCGGCGCGCCGTCGTCGCCGCGGGGGCGAGGACGCCGCCGACAGCGGCCGCGACCGCGGGCGGGACCGCGGCGGTCGGGACCAGGGCGAGTCGGGCGAGACCGTCGAGGGCCCGATCGTGATCGGCCAGAGCGGCTCCGCGCTGCTGACCACCGCCGACGGCGCCGAGGTCTACGTGTCCGCCGGGCAGGTCCGCCGCTGCGAGCTCGTCGACGGCGACCGCGTTAGCGGCCCGACGCGCCCGCCGCGCAACAGCGAGCGCTACGCGTCGCTGATCCGCGTCGAGTCGATCAACGGCAGCTCCGCCGACGAGGTCGCGCCCGCGCCGAAGCCCGAGGGCCAGGCCGCCGTTCGCCCGACCGAGCTGTTCGCGATCGAGAGCGACGACCCCGCCAAGCAGGCGATCGTCGAGGCGACGGTCCGCGCGATCTACGCACCCGTGATCGACGTGCACTGGGTCACGATCAAGCAGCTCGCGCAGCTCGAGCCGACGCTGGTCGAGACGGTCGCGTGCATGATCGGAGCCCTCCTGAACGAGGCGCTGGAGGAGACCGTCAACACGATGGGCGTGCCCGAGGCCGCCGCGCGCAGCATCCTCTACGGCCACACGCAGGTCGCCCTCGCCAACGGACTGCGCGGCGACAACCCGTTCAGCGACGCCTGCCTCATCGCGATGGACTATGGCCGTGAGAGCATCATCAAGGAAGACTGGAAGAAGATCTTCCGCGACGACGAGCTCGACAAGAACCTCGCGCGGATGCTGCACCTGGACCACATCGAGCGCTGAGAGGCCTCCCTTCGCGATGACCTGGCAGGACGACTCCCCCGCGTGGCGCAGCGGACCCTGGTCGCTGCGGCTGCGCGGGGACGAGCTCGCCGACATCGCGTTCGACGGAATCCCGGTCATGCGGTCGGTGCGCGCCGTCGTGCGCGACCGCGACTGGGAGACGGCGGCGATGGCCGTCGATCGCGTGCGGGCGACGGATACGAGCCTCACCCTGCACCTGCGCACCGACGGGCTCGGTGCGAGCTTCCGCGGCGTCGTGCGCGCCGAGGTGCGCGACACCCGGCTCCTGGTGATCTGCGACCTGGAGTCGGAGCACCGGTTCGAGACGAACCGCACGGGCCTGGTCGTCCTGCACCCGGCGGCCGTCGCGGGTGCGGTGCTGCGCGTCGTGCACTCCGACGGTGCGACCTCGCGCACGGCCTTCCCCACCGGGATCAGCCCGCACCAGCCCGTGCTCGACATCGCCGAGCTGGCATGGAGGGGCGACGGCCTCGACGTGACGGCGCGGTTCGAGGGCGAGGTCTTCGAGATGGAGGACCAGCGCAACTGGACGGATGCCTCGTTCAAGACCTACAGCCGCCCGCTCTCGCTGTCCTTCCCCTACACGGTCGGCGCCGGCGAGCGCGTCGTGCAGCGGATCGAGGTCGAGGCCGTCGCATCCGGGGGCGTCCGCGTCTCCTCGGAGCCGCCCGTCATCTCGCTGACCGCCGGCGGCCGCTTCCCCGCGATCGCCACCATGGCCTCGACGGCGCCCGACCCCGCACCGCCGTTCGAGCCGCTCGGCGAGACGGTGCTCGTCGAGCTCGACCTCGCGGCACCGGCCTGGCCCGCCGTCCTCGGCCGCGCCGCGGCATCCGGGCTCCCGCTCGACGTGCGGATCGTGCTCACGGGCGACGCCGCCGCCCTCGGCGCCGCCGCTCGCGCCCTGCGTGCGCACGACCTCGCGCGGGTCTCGGCGTTCCCGCCCACCGGGCCGTCGCGCCACGTCTCAGACGCCGCCACCACCGCGGCGCTGCGCGCCGCCCTCGCAGGCGCCGGAGTGGATGCGCCCGTCGTCGGGGGCGCACGGTCGCACTTCACCGAGCTCAACCGCGAGCACCATCGCCTGCCCGCCGACCTCGACGGCATCGTCTTCAGCGTGACGCCGCTCTTCCACACCCTCGACACACGGCAGCTGGTCGAGTCGCTCGCGATCCAGCGCATCGTGGCGCAGCAGGCGGTCGGCATCGCAGACGGCCTTCCCGTGCACATCGGGCCGATCGGGCTCCGGCCGCACTTCAACGACGTCGCCACGACCCCGCCGCCGCGCTCCGCGCACGCCGACCTGCGCGAGGGCCACGGCGCGGCGCTGCTCGACCTGGCCGATCCCCGTCAGGAGGCCGCCGAGCTGGCGGCGTGGACGATCGCGAGCGCCGCCGCCCTCGCCGTGCCGGGCGTGGCGGGCCTGTCGTACTTCGAGGACTGGGGTCCGCGGGGCATCCGCCGCGACGACGGCTCGGAACGGCCGGTCGCCGCCGCCGTGCGCGCCCTCGCCGCACTCTCCGGGTCGTCGCTCCTGCACGGAGCGAGCCCCGACGGGCTCGTATGGGCGATCGGCGCGGTCGATGCCGGAGGGCAGGGGCACGTGCTCGTCGCCAACCTCGCCGATGAGGAGCGCACCGTCGGCGTCGCGACACCGCAGGGCCGCACGGACGTGCGCCTCGCGCCGTTCGCCTGGGCGCGGATCGGCCTGCCCGGCACGCCCTGATCCGTCGCCGCGCGTGTCACCGGGCGGCTTCGCCCCAGACGGCGACCCCCCAGGGACCGAGGCGCACGGTCTCGCCCGCCGCGCAGGAGACACCGCCGAGGACGTCGGTCACCGGGCGCGCGACGGCGACCTCGACCGCATCCGGCGACCAGTTGTGCACGATCCACACCCGACCGCGCGGCCCGCTGAGCGAGTGCGCCGTGACGACCTCCGGGCGCGACCGGAGGGGCGAGGACACGCGCGGGGCGGGTGCGGCGTCGGCCAGGATACGGGCCGTGAGCGCGCGGTCGGGCAGCGTCCCGACGGCGTAGGCCGCGCCCTCGCCGAACCGGTGCCGCGTCACCGCCGCCCATCCGCCGTAGTGCGGGTGCGCGTATCGCGCGAGCACCTCGGCGTCGCCTGCCTCGTAGCAGTCGATCCAGCCCTGTGCGACGCCCCCGCCGAGACCGTCGATCGCGACCTCGTCTCGCAGCGCGGCGAACTCGCGGTAGCGCGCGCCGAGCACGGCTCCCAGCGCTCCGGGCGCGACCGAGGTGCGGATGCGCCCCTCGTCGTCGCCGAAGCCCGTGCGGGGACCGACGAGGAGCGTGCCGCCGAGCCGCACGTACTCCGCGAGCACGTCGAGCGTGCGATCCGATGCCGCCACGAGCCCCGCCGCGACGACGACGTCATAGCGCTCCCGCAGCGCCGCGGCATCCGGCATCCGCCGTTCGTTCACGACGGCGAGCTGCCGGCCCGCGTCGATGGCGCCTCGGGCGAAGGTCTGCACGATCCGCCCGTAGGAGCGCGGATCGGCGCTCCCGTCGCCACGGCGCAGAGGCGGCTCGGCCACGGTGAGCCACTCGCTGTCGTGCGCGATGACGATCGCCACGTCGGCGTCGGCCTCGGCGTCGGCGAGCCACTCGCCCGCCGTGTCGAGCTGCGCACCGATCTCCGAGATCTCGCGGTAGACGCGTCCGGGCTCGAGGTCGTGGCCCAGCACGCCGCCCCAGTGCACCTCGTGGCCCGAGTGCAGGGTGTGCCAGTGCCAGTACGAGACGAGTCGCGCTCCGCGGGCGGCGAGGAGCCACGCCGCCTGCGCGAGCTGTCCCGCGTAGGCGGGCCGGGTCTGATGAGCCGCGCCGATCGAGGCGGCGCCGGTCTCGGTCACGAGGAACGGCGCGTCGCGACTGGCCCGCATGCGGTCGGCCGCGAGCACGAGCTGGGCGACGTCGTCGGCGAACCACTCGTCGCCGGATGCGGTGTGCCGCAGGTCGAGCGAGTCCTGCGCCTCGTAGTAGGCGTTGCCGCTGACGATGTCCAGCGCCTCGCCGACGGCGACGTCGTCCATCGCGGGGCGACCGTAGGCGATGCAGGTCGTCAGCAGGGTCGTGTCGGCGACGAGCGGCCGGACGATCTGCGCCTGCCACTCCAGGAACTCGGCGGTCTGCTCCGCCTGGAACCGTCGCCAGGCCAGCGCATAGGCGGGCGTCGTGTTGCCGGCCGGCGCCCACAGCTGCTCCCACTCCGTTATGCGGTGCGACCAGTACGCGAGTCCCCACGCCTCGTTGAGCCGCTCCGGAGTGCCGTACCTCTCCCGCAGCCGGTCCCGGAAGCGCGCGACGAGACGGTCGTTGTGGATCAGGTGCAGGCCCGCCTCGTTGTCCAGCTGCACGGCGACGACCGCCGGGTGACGCCCGTGCGCACCGATCACCGCGCGGATGACGCGCTCGGCGTAGAACCGGAACGTCTCGGAGGTGTAGTCGACCTCCTGCCGTCCGCCCCACGGCACCCGTGAGCCGTCGGCGCGCTGCACGGCCAGCTCCGGATGCCGGTGGGACAGCCACGGCGGCACGGCGTAGGTCGGCGTCCCGAGGATCACGTCGATCCCGTGCTCGGCCGCGCCGTCGAGGACCGGGGTGAGCCAGTCGGTCTCGAACCGGCCCTCCTCCGGCTCCCAGGTGGACCAGACGGACTCGCCGACGCGGATGCAGCGGATGCCGGCATCCCGCATCAGTTCCAGATCGGTCCGCAGCCGCGAGGGGTCGGGGAGGTACTCGTTGTAGTAGGCGGCGCCGAGCACGACCTCGCGTCCGAGCCTCATGAGGAGACCCGCGTGATCCGGAGGGCGAGGGCCTCGCCCGCGGGCAGCTCGACGGGAGCGGCGGCGCGGGCGTAGGCGTCGTTGCGCTGCACGTCGTCGAGCACGAAGCGGCGCCCGACGGGCGTGATCGTCATGTTCCAGGTGTCGATCACATCGACCTCGAAGGCGTCGCCGGGCTCGGGCCGCTCGCCGGGGAATCCGACGGGCAGGCGGAAGTCCCATCGTGCCGGCGCGGATCGCCCGAGATACTGGAGGTACTGGGCGCGCGGCGCCCCCGCGACGGAGGCGGGATCGTCCCACTTGTCGATGGGGTCCAGGCCGTCGATCACCAGGTCGTCGAGGATCTCGCGGAGGAACGCGAGCCGCGCCGGCGATGCGCCGAGCAGCGTCCCGCCCTCGACCATGTGCAGACTGCCGCTCGGGATGAGGAAGCTCTCACCGTGGGAGGCGTAGCAGCCGGAGACCGTCGCGACCCAGAACTGGTGGACGAGCTCCTCCGCGGACAGGCGCCCCCAGCGCTCCGGGATGTCTCCCTCGTACTTGATCTCGTCGAGGACGACCGGTTTTCCGTACACGTCCCGGTAGAGCGCCGCACGGCCGAGTTCGACGGTGACGTGGCCGTTCTGGATCGAGGCGTGCGTGACCCAGGGCTGATTGTTGTCGTAGAGCTCGATCCAGTTGTGGATCGAGCGGAGGTGATCGTAGGGATCGACGGATGCGAGCAGCTCGCCCAGGCGCGTCCAGCGCTCGCGGGGGCGGTCCAGGATGTCGAACTCGTTGCACAGCGACCACCACACGTGCGGGTAGGCGGCCAGGCGCGAGACGAGATGGCGCAGGTAGACGGCCTCCTCCTCCTCCGTGAGCGCGTCGAGCCCGAACCGGCCGTTGTCATAGGCGTTGAGGATGAGGACGTCGGCCTGGATGCCGTGGGCGCCCAGCTCCTCCACGGCGCGGTCGAGACGCTGGAAGAACGCGGGAACCGGACGGGAGACGTCCCAGCGTCCGTCGTCGCTCTTCTCGAACGGCAGCAGCGCGGGGAAGTGCTCGACATAGCCGCCGGCTTGAGGGAAGACCATGAAGCGCAGCTTGTTGAAGCCGGCCCGGGCGATCGCGTCGGTCGTCTCGGTGAAGAGCGGCTCGTCCTGGTGGAGCCAGTTGTACGCCGTCGTGCCGACGGGCCTGAAGGGGGTGCCGTCGGCGTGCGCGAAGTGGAACCGGTGAGCGACGCGCACGATGCCGCGGCCGGCGGACCCGGTCACGTCGAGGGTGCCGCCGTGATCGGCCAGCGACGGCTCGTCGCTCTCGGTGCGCCACGTGTGCGCGCCCTCCTCCTGCGGAAGGATCCGGGCGAGGTAGCGGCGACCGCCGTCCCAGAACCCCGGCACGCGGATGTCGGTGCCGCCGTGCGACACGATCACCGCGAAGGGCTCGCGGGTCGCGGGGATCGGCGTCTCGGGCCCTTCGAACAGGAGCTCGACGGTCTCGTTCACGCGGGCGAGCCGCGACTCAGCACCCGTCATGCCGCACCCCGTGCCCCTCGCGCAGGCCGGCGGTCGTCCCGCCGCGCTTTCCGTTGCTGTCTGTCACAGCGATGACCACATCGTCTCCTTCACCTGACCCGAGCATGCACGAGCCCTGGGGTTTGCATGCCTATCTTGACACGAATTCTTATGCATGCGATATTCATGTTACCGATAACAGATCGGGAGACAAAGAAGTTTTCAGAGCGGAGACCAAGACCATGAGAGTTCCACACAAAGCAGCGATCGCTGCCGTCCTCGTCCTCTCCGGAGGCCTCCTCGCGGGGTGCGGCGCATCCGAGGATCCGGCGACCGGAGATCCGGCTGCGGGAGACGAGCGCGTCGAGCTGACCTTCTGGGCGCGCGGCAACTCCATCCCGACCGACAGCGAGGCCATGCTGGCCGCGCAGTTCCCCGACTACGACATCACCTGGGAGAACATCCCCGACATCGAGGACAAGCTCCGCGCCGCTCTCCGCTCCCAGAGCGGACTGCCCGACGTCGTCATCATGGGCAGCTCGCTGCCGTCGTTCTTCACCGTCGCCGACCAGTTCCTCGACCTGTCCGGCCACACGTCGGAGACGGGCTCGGTCGAATGGGGGCTCGGGGTCGCCGAAGCGCCCGACGGCCGCCAGATCGGGCTGCCCACCGACGTGGGGCCGTGGGGCTTCTTCTACCGCGCGGACGCCCTGGAGGAGCTCGGCTACCCGGGCGACCCCGCCGAGGTCGAGGATGCCGTCGGCTCCTGGGAGCAGTACCGGGAGCTCGCCGAGGCCGCCGCGGCCAACGGGCAGTTCGTCTGCGATCACGCCGGCCAGGTCTACCAGTCCCGCATCGCTCAGAACGGCTATGCGTACTTCGAGCGGAGCGGCGACGCCGAGGTCAACATCGTCGACTCGCCGATCTCGCACGACGCCTTCCTCGCGGCCGCGCAGCTCGCGCAGGACGGACTGTGCGCCAACGCCGAGCCCTACACGCCCGAGTTCAATGCGGCGCTCACGCAGGAGAGCATCATCGGATTCATCGGCCCTGCGTGGGAGGACGGCCTGCTGAAGTCGGCCGGCGAGCTCCAGACGGGTTCGTGGCGCGTCGCCACCGTGCCGGGCGGCCCCGCCGCCACGGCGGGCTCGTTCGTGGCCGCGCTCGCCGCGAGCGCGCACCCCGAGGCGGCGGCCGAGGTGGCGGCCTACATCGCGGGCGCCGAGTTCCAGCGCGCCGGATACCTCGAGAAGGGACTCTTCCCGGGGGCCATGGGCGTCTACACCGACCCGGAGGCGAATGCCCCGCAGGACTACTACGGAGGCCAGGTCACGTTCGAGGTCTTCGCGAACGCCGCCGAGAACGCACCGGCGATCTACCTGAGCCCCGAGAGCGGCACCGTGTCCGCGCAGTTCTTCGTCGCCCTCAACGACCTCGCGACGAACGGCCAGGACCCGGAACAGGTCTATCGCCGACTCGTGGAGCAGAACGCCGCATCCTGACCCGCAGGAGCCGGGGCGGTCGCCAGGACCGCCCCGGCTCTCCCGAGGACTCTCAATGAACTCATCCACCACACGCCCTGCACGCACACGACGACGCGCGGCCCTGCGCTACTGGCGCGAGTATCTCGCCATCTCGCCGTTCTACGTCCTGTTCGCCGTGTTCGGCCTGTTCCCCCTGCTCTTCGCGGTCTACCTCTCGATGGTCTCCTGGGACGGGCTCGGCCAGCCGGAGTGGGTCGGGCTCGCGCAGTTCGAGAGGCTCTTCACCTCCGACCAATTCTTCCAGGCGCTCGGCAACACGATCATCATCTTCGTGATGGCCCAGATCCCGGTGATCCTCGCGTCCCTCGCGGCGGCGGCCCTCCTCAGCTCGCCGCGCCTGCGCGGCCGCGGCATCTACCAGACGCTCTTCTTCCTTCCCCAGGTGACGTCGATCGTCGCCGTGGCGATCATCTTCCAGTCGCTCTTCTCCACGAACTTCGGCATCGTGAACACCCTCCTGCAGTCGCTGGGTCTGGGCGCCGTGCCCTGGCTCACCTCGGAGTGGGGCGTGCGGTTCGTCGTCGCCCTCATGATCTTCTGGCGCAGCTTCGGGTACTTCGTCGTGATCTTCCTCGCGGGGATCGCCTCGATCCCGCCGACGCTCTACGAGGCGGCACGCCTCGACGGAGCGGGACCTTTCCGCATCCTCCGCTCGATCACCATGCCGATGATCACCCCGACGATCATCTTCGTCGCCGTCACGGGAACCATCAGCGGCTTCCAGATCTTCACCGAGCCGCAAGTGCTCACGAACGGCCTCGGCGGGCCCGACGGGTCGGTCATCACGATGATGTTCCTCCAGGTCGGGTACATGGGCGCGACGCTCCCGACCGTGCGCACCGACCTCGGCTACGCGACCGTGATCGGGTGGGGCATCTTCGCCGTGCTCATCCTCCTCGCCGTCGCCAACGCCCGCCTGATCGCCCGCAGACGACGGGACATGTCATGAACCGCAGACGCGCGTGGCTCCAGCATCTCGTGCTGATCCCGGCTGCCGCCCTCTTCGCCTTCCCCTTCTACTGGCTCATCGTGATGTCGACGAGCCGCACCTCGGAGATCTTCTCCCGTCCGCCGCGACTCATCCCCGGCACCGAGCTGTTCGCGAACATCGACAGACTCCTGGGCAGCGTCGGCTTCCTCCAGGCGTTCGCGAACTCCGTCCTCGTCTCGGTCGTGGCCACCGCCGTGACCGTCGGGATCGCCGCGTTCTCGGGGTTCGTCTTCGCGATGTACCGGTTCCCCGGCCGCGACTGGCTCTTCGCGATCCTCCTGCTGACGATGACGCTCCCGACGGGAGTCATGCTCGTGCCGATGTTCCAGATCTATGTGGACCTCGGGTGGCTCAACACGTACCTGCCCCTGATCATCCCCGGCGCCGCGAGCGCGTTCGGGATCTTCTGGATGCGGCAGGCCGCGCGCGAGTCCGTGCAGTACGAGGTCATCGAGGCCGCGCGCGTCGACGGCGCGGGATTCCTCCGCGTGTTCTGGCACGTGGGCGCACCCGCGCTGCGTCCCGCCATCGCGGGATTCACGGTGTTCCAGTTCATGTGGAACTGGAACGAGTACCTGTGGCCGCTCCTCGTCCTCAACGACTCCTCTCTGTACACGCTCCCCGTCACCCTCCAGCAGCTGAACGGCACGCACGGGACGTCCGACTACCCCGTCGTGATGGTCGGGACGCTCCTGGCCACCGTGCCGCTCATCATCGTCTTCCTGTGCTTCCGCCGCCAGGTCATGAGCAGCGTCACCTCGGGCGCGGTGAAGGGGTAGCGATGACCGCGAAGCCGATCGACCGACGCTCCGTCCTCTCCCGTCACGCGGTGCACCGCACGGCCGTCGACGGCGAGTCGCCGCTCACCGTCGGCAACGGGGAGTTCTGCTTCACGGCCGATGTCACCGGGCTCCAGACCTTCGCCCGATGGCACAGCCGCGCGGAGGCCCGCGCCGAGGAGCGCAGCGCGATGCCGCTGGGAACACAGTCCCAGTGGGCGTACCACTGGGCACCCAACCCGGACGGCTGGGAACTGGACGATGCGATGGTGGAGTACGAGCGTCCCGACGGGTCCCGAGCGCGCTACCCGACCGATCTCGACTGGCGGCTGAGCGATGCCGAGGCGCGGCGCCTGCAGCCGGCGGGCCACTACTACTGGGTCAATCCCCAGCGGCTCCATCTCGGACATCTGGGCTTCCTGCTCACCGACCCGCGGACGGGCCGGCCGGTTCTGACGCCGTCGAGCCTCACGGACGTCGATCAGCGCCTCGACCTGTGGACCGGCGTCCTCACGAGCTCCTTCGCGCTCGGAGGCCTGTCGACCCGGACGCGCACGGCCGTGCACCCGCAGCGGGATCTCGTCGCGGCCGAGATCGAGTCGGAGCTGTTCGAGCGGGGAGCCGCCTCGCTCCGGCTCTCGTTCGCCGCCGTGCAGGACACCTGGGAGGCGGAGGAGGATCCGGATCGCCCCGACGCGCACACGACAGAGGTCGTGATCGAAGGCGGCCTCGTGCACATCTCGCGCCGGGTCGGGTCCGCGACCTACGCCGTCGTCGTCCGAGCGCGCGGCGCGACGATCCGGCACTCAGAGCCGCACGCCGTCGACATCGAACCGACGGGCGCCCGCTGCGAGGTCGTA
Organism: uncultured Microbacterium sp.; assembly: GCA_964406995.1. Lineage (GTDB taxonomy): Bacteria > Actinomycetota > Actinomycetes > Actinomycetales > Microbacteriaceae > Microbacterium. Next base: position 29,507 of record CAYOTY010000010.1, on the reverse strand, counting down.
GTGGAGTTCCTCCCCCGAGGGCCGCACGCCCCTCTTCCGACGGCCGAGGAGACCTTCGCCGCCGCGGCCGCGAGCTGGCGGGACCACTGGTCGGTCGGCGCATTCCTCGATCTGGAGGGATCGGACGATCCGCGCGCCCCCGAGCTCGAACGCAGGGTCGTCCTCTCGCAGTACCTCACGGCCATCCAGTGCGCGGGCTCGCTTCCTCCCCAGGAGAGCGGCCTGGTGTGCAACTCCTGGGGCGGGACCTTCCATCTCGAGATGCACTGGTGGCACGCCGCGCACTTCGCGCTCTGGGGCCGCCCCCATCTTCTCGAGCGCAGCCTCCCGTGGTACTCGTCGATCCTCCCCGCGGCGAGGGAGAACGCGCGCCGCAACGGCTTCCCGGGCGCCCGATGGCCCAAGCACGTCGGACCGGAGGCGATCGAGAGCCCCAACGAGATCGGCCCCCTGCTCGTCTGGCAGCAGCCGCACCCGATCTCCTACGCAGAGCTCGTCTACCGCGCGCACGGCGAGGACGCCGCCGTGCTCGATCGGTACGGCGAACTCGTCGACGAGACGGCCGACTTCCTGGCCGGCTTCCTGTGGTGGGAGGGCGAAACGGCCCACATCGCTCCGCCGGTCATGCCCGCTCAGGAGCGCTACGACCCCGCACGGACGTGGGATCCCGCCTTCGAGCTCGCCTACTTCGCATGGGCGCTCGAGACCGCGTGCACCTGGCGGAGACGACGCGGCCTCGCCGTCCCGGATGCGTGGAGCCGAGCCGTCGCCGGCATCGCCCCGCTGCCCGTGTCGGACGTCGACACCTACGCCGCCGTGCGCGGCGAGACGGCGTTCATCGATCACCCGTCGCTTCTGGGCGCCTACGGCTTCGTCCCTCCGACGCGGCTGGTGGATCCCGACCGCATGGCCAGGACGCTCCGCCTCGTCCTCGACGCCTGGGAGTGGGACTCCGTCTGGGGATGGGACTTCCCACTCATGGCGATGTGCGCGACGCGTCTCGGCCTCCTGGGCCAGGCCCTCGACCTGCTCCTCTCACCGCTGCCGCGCAACCGCTACCTGAGCAACGGCCACAACATGCAGGTCCCCAATCGCCTCCCGCTCTATCTCCCCGGGAACGGGGGTCTGCTCGCCGCCGTCGCGATGATCTTCACCGATGAGAGCGGTGCGCCGCGGGAGGATCTACCCGATGGCTGGCGGGCCCGCGTCGAGGGCTTCGCCCCGCGCCCATGAGCGACAGCGCGCCAGCGCGTGCTTCGCGCGCCGGACCGGGTCGATCCGCAGTTGGCCCCGATGCCGCCCGCCCGGGGTCAGCGCCAGTCGTGCGCGGCCGTGAACCCGAGCTCGCGCTCGATCCTGCGCGTCGAGAGGAGCGACTCGAACTCGCCGAGGTCGTCGGCGACGGGGGTCCCCGGGAACCATCGCTCCGCGACCTCGCGGGACGGCGCCGCCATGCCCGAGGTCGGCGCGGCGACGTTGTAGACGCGGAACCCCGGAACCGCCGCGGCGAGCGCGAGCGCGACGGCGTGCGCCCCGTCCCGCGCATCGATCCACGAGCCGAGGAGGTCGCGGCGGTAGTCGGGCTCCGCCGCGCGCTCGAAGGTCGCGTACTCGTCGGGTGCGACGACGTTCGTGAAGCGGAGCGCCGTGATCGAGGCATCCGGGGTCCATCCCACGATCTGGGCCGCCATCGCCTCCTCGACGACCTTGCCCAGTCCATAGGTGTTGTTCGCCCTCGTGTACTCCTCGTCGAGGGGGAGGCGGGGAGGCGCCTCGTCGAAGGGGAAGCCCATCGCCGTGATGCTCGAGGCGATGACGAGGGTGCGGATGCCCAGGCGATGCGCGGCGTGCAGCACGTGGAAGGAGACCCGCACGTTGTTGTCGAAGGTCGCGGCGTCGGGCACGAGACCGTTGACCGGGATCGCGGCGAGGTGGACGAGCGCATCGAGCCCCTCGTGCCGCGCCGTCACACCGTGCAGCGCGTCGAGCGTCTGCCCGTAGTCGCCGAGATCGACCCGTGTGAAGCCGGCTCCGGGGGTGCCGTTCGTGTCGAAGCCGATCACCTCGTGCCCTTCGGCGCGCAGCCGCTCGACCGTCGCCCGGCCGAGCTTGCCGCCGCTGCCCGTCACACCGATTCTCATCTGTCACCGCTCCTCGACCACGCTGTGGGAGTGGGCGCCCCTGCGGGGAGCCCTGCCGTCAGGACCATCCGTATTGCATAATGATTCTATAGTGAAAAAACGTGACGCACGAGGGGCGTCCGAGAGGAGACGATGATGTCGACGGTGACCGCACCGCGGATCGAGCACCACCGCGAACCGCTCGGCATCGGCGAGAGCACGCCGCGCCTGTCCTGGCGGATCACCGACGTCGCGGTGCGCCAGAGCGCATACCGGATCGAGCTCCACCACGACGACGGCCGCCGCGAGACGGCGGAGGTCTCCGCGGCAGATCAGGTGCTCGTGCCCTGGCCCTTCGCACCGCTGGCCTCGCGTCAGCGCGTCACGGTGCGCGTGCAGGTGAGGGATGCCGACGGCAACTGGTCCGACCCCTCGCCCGAGACGCCGCTGGAGACCGGACTGCTCGCGCCCGAGGACTGGCGGGCGGGTCCGATCGGGGCGATCTGGGAGCAGAACCCGCTGACCGACACGCGGCGGCCCGCGCTCGTACGCCGCGCTTTCGACGTGCGCCCCGGACTCGTGCGCGCACGCCTGTACGCGAGCGCGCACGGCCTCTACCAGGTCGAGATCAACGGCCGGCGGGTCGGCGACGACGTCCTGTCACCGGGATGGACCGTGTACCGCGAGCGCCTTCGCTATTACACCTACGACGTCACCGCGCTGCTTCCCGAGGGCGCGGCGGCGATCGGCGCATGGCTCGGCGACGGCTGGTATCGCGGTCGTCTGGGCTGGCGGGGCGGCTTCCGCAACGTCTTCGGCATCGACCAGTCCTTCATCGGACAGCTCGAGCTCGCCTACGCCGACGGCAGCCGCGAGGTCGTCGCCACCGATACCTCCTGGAAGGCCTCCCCGAGCCCGATCGTCTCCTCGGGCCTCTACGACGGCGAAGTCTACGACGCGCGCCAGGAGCAGGACGGCTGGTCCCTTCCGGGCTTCGACGACGCCGGATGGGAGCGCGTGCAGCTGCGGCGCCGCGATCCCGCGACCCTCGTCGCGCCGACGGCGCCGCCGGTGCGCGTCACCGAGGAGGTCGCGCCGGTCGCCGTGCTGACGAGCCCCTCCGGACGGCGCATCCTCGACTTCGGTCAGAACCTCGTGGGCGTCGTCCGGCTGCGCGCGACCGCTCCCGCCGGGACGACCGTGACCCTGCGCACCGCGGAGGTGCTGCAGGACGGGGAGCTGTACACGCGTCCGCTGCGCGAGGCGCGCTCGACGGACAGCTACACCTTCGCCGGGCGCGAGGACGGAGAGGAGTGGGAGCCGCGCTTCACCTTCCACGGGTTCCGCTACGCGGAGGTCGAGGGCTGGCCGGGCGATCTCGACGCGGATGCCTCGAGCGGCGCACTCGAGGCCCGGGTGATGCACACCGATCTGGAACGCACCGGATGGTTCTCCTCATCCGACCCGATGCTCAACCGCCTGCACGAGAACATCGTCTGGGGCATGCGCGGCAACTTCGTCGACATCCCCACCGACTGCCCGCAGCGCGACGAGCGGCTCGGCTGGACCGGCGACATCCAGGTGTTCGCCCCGACGGCATCCTTCCTCTACGACTCCTCCGGCATGCTGGCCGGGTGGCTGCGCGACCTCGCCGCCGAGCAGCTGCCCGACGGCACCGTGCCGTGGTTCGTGCCGGTGATCCCCTCCGACACGATGTGGACGCCGCAGCGACCCGGAGCCGCGTGGGGGGATGCCGCGACCATCGTTCCCTGGGTCCTCTACGAGCGCTTCGGCGACGAAGGGGTGCTGCGCGCGCAGTTCGACAGCGCCCGGGCCTGGGTCGATCTGCAGGCCGACATCGCCGGTCCCTCCCGGCTGTGGGACACGGGGTACCAGCTCGGCGACTGGCTCGATCCCGCCGCTCCCCCGCAGCGTCCTGCGGAAGGCCGCACCGACCGCTACCTGGTCGCGAGCGCCTACTTCGCGCGCTCGGCCCGCCTGGTCGCGCAGATGGCGCAGGTGCTGGGGGATGACGCGGCCGCGGCGCACTACGGCACCCTCGCCGAGGAGGCGCGCACCGCCTTCGTCGACCGCTACGTCGGCGCGGACGGACGCATGACCTCCGATGCGCCGACGGCCTACGCCGTCGCCCTGCGCTTCGACCTCATGCCCGAGGCCAGCCGCCCAGCAGCGGCGGCGCGGCTGGCCGAACTCGTCCGCGCCGCCGGCAACCGCATCGCGACAGGCTTCGTCGGCACCCCGCTGGTGACCGACGCCCTGAGCGCGGAGGGGCACCTCGACACCGCGTACGACCTGCTCCTCGAGACCGGCTGCCCCTCGTGGCTCTACCAGGTGACGATGGGCGCGACGACCGTGTGGGAGCGCTGGGACGCGATGCTCCCGGACGGCACGGTCAATCCCGGCACGATGACGTCCTTCAACCACTATGCGCTCGGCGCGGTCGCCGACTGGATGCACCGCGTCGTCGCCGGTCTCGCGCCCGAGGATCCGGGCTATCGGCGCATCCGCTTCGCGCCGCGACCGGGCCGCCGGCTCACGCACGCCTCGGCCCGGCACACGACCCCGTACGGGGAGACGGCGATCGCCTGGCATACTGAAGATGACGTTCTGCGCGTGGAACTGACCGTTCCGCCCGGCGCAGATGGCATTCTTGATCTCGACGGGCACGAGCCCGAGCGGCTCGCACCCGGCGTTCACACCAGGGTCGTGCCGCACGCCGCACACGATCGGAGCCGCGCGTGAGCATGAGCCGCTACCGCCATCACGACGGTCAGGTGCGCCTGATGACCAAGATCGCCCGCATGTATCACGAGCGCGGCATCCGGCAGGCCGACATCGCCGCCGCGCTGAACATCTCGCAGGCCAAGGTGTCGCGGCTGCTCAAGCGCGCCGAGGCGGCGGGCATCGTCCGCACGACCGTGACGGTCGCCCCGGGCGTCTACACCGAGCTCGAGGAGCAGCTCGAGCAGCGCTACGGGCTGACCGAGGTCGTCGTCGTCGATGTCGACCCCGATGCCGGCGAGGCCGAGATCCTCGCCGCGATCGGCGCGGGCGCGGCGGCGCACCTCGAGGCGACCCTCTCCGGCTCCGAGCGCATCGGGGTCTCGAGCTGGAGCCAGACGATCCTCGCGATGGTCGACCGGCTGCGGCCGTTCACCTCGCGGGGCGCCACGGAGGTCGTGCAGCTGCTGGGCGGCGTCGGCGCGGCGGAGGCGCAGAGTCACTCCAACCGCCTGCTCGCCGAGTTCACGCGGATGCTCGGCGCAGAACCCGTCTACGTGCCCGCCCCCGGCATCGTCGCCGGCCCCGCCATCCGCGACAGCCTGCTGGCCGACGCCTCGATGCAGCAGGTCACCGCCCACTGGCGCGAGCTCACCATGGCCATCATGGGCATCGGCAGCATCGAGCCCTCGCGCGTGCTCGCCAACAGCGGCAACGCCTTCACCGAGGAGGAGCGCAAGCCCCTGCTGGAGGCCGGTGCCGTCGGCGACATCTGCCACCGCATCTTCCGCGCGGACGGCTCGCTCGTGCGCGGCGAGATCGACGACCGCATCATCGCGATCCCGGTCGAGGACCTGCTGCGCATCCCCCGCCGCGTCGGCATCGCCGGCGGCCCGCGAAAGCTCGAGGCGATCCGCGGGGCGCTGGCGGGAGACTGGGTGACCACCCTGATCACCGACCTCGGCACGGCGGAGCAGCTCGTCGCGGACTGAGACGCCCGCGGGATCCCTCAGGCCTCGGCGAGATGCGCGGCCAGGCGCTCGACGCCCCGCCGCGGACTGGTCAGCACCGGCACGTCGACCGTCACGGTCTCGGCGGCACCGGCCATCGAGGCCTGCGCCAGCACGATGACATCGACGTCGGCGGCGGCGCGCTCGATCGCCGCCCCCACGAGGCGATCATGGGTGGCCCGGTCTCCGCCGGCGACGGCCGCGAACGCGCCCTCGACGACCTCGCTCGACAGCTCCGGCGAGACTCCGGCCAGCGCCGCCCTCTCCCCGATGAGCGCCAGCGTCGGCCGGCATGTGGTCGGCAGGGTCGCCAGCACGCGGATGCGGGAGCCGGAGCGCACGGCCTCATCCGCCATCGCCTCGTCCACGCGCAGCACCGGGATGCCGACGGCGGCGGCCGCGGGAGCGGCCAGCTCCGAGATGGACGAGCAGGCGATCATGACCGCGTCCGCCCCGCCCGCGGCGGCGGCGCGCACGAGGCCCTCCACCCGCGCGGGCACGGATGCCGCGCGCTCGGGATCTCCCAGGTCCGCGACGATCCTGTCGTCGAGGTGGTTGAGCACCTCCGCGTCCGGCAGCAGCTCGCCGGCGAGCGCGGTGAAGGCGGGGATGGTCACGGCACCCGTGTGCAGGAAGGCGATGCGCGTCATTTCAGCCCTTCAGCGATCCGGCGGCCAAGCCCGCCATGATCTTCTTGTTCAGGAATACGAACACGATGAGCAGGACGATGATGTTGATGCTGATCGCGGCGAACAGCGGTCCGTACTGCGTCGATCCGTACTCGTCGGACAGACTCAGCAACCCTACCTGGATCGTGGCCAGATTGGGCCTGGTCGTGAAGGTCAGCGCGATCAGCAGGTCGTTGAAGACGCTGAAGAACTGCACCAGTCCGATCGTGAGCATCGCGTTCTTCATGAGCGGGAGGGCGATCACGAAGAAGGAGCGGAGCGGGCTTGCGCCGTCCATCGTCGCGGCCTCGAAGATCTCGCGCGGCACCGATCGGAAGTAGGCGGCCATGAGGAAGGTCGTCAACGGCAGGCCCATCGCCGTGTACGTCAGGATCAGCGGCCACAGGGTGTTGGTCAGCCCGGCGCGGAAGTACACCGTGAACAGGGGAACCAGGATCATCTGGCCAGGCACCATGATGCCGGCGAGGATGAAGAGCAGCATCTTGCGCTGCCCCTTCCAGATCATCACCTCGAGCACGTAGCCGGCGGCGACGCCCAGCAGGATGATGAGGAAGACCGAGGGGAAGGTCACCAGGATGCTGTTGCGATAGTTGACCGCGACGTTGCCGCGCGTGAGGGCCGAGATGTAGTTCTCGAGCGTCCAGGTCTCGGGCAGCGCCCACGTCGGGTTCTGGAAGAACTCGGTCTGCGTCTTGAACGAGCCGAGGATCATCCACAGCATCGGGTAGAGCACGACGACCAGCAGCACGGTGACCAGCAGCCATACGGGCACGCGGCGGGCGATGCGGGTGACGCGACGCCGGAGCGGCTGCCTCGAGCGGGACGGGCCCGCGGCGGTCCGGCGGGAACGGGGCCCGGCCTGGATCAGGGCTTGAGTCGCAGTCATATCAGTCCTCCACCCGCTTGCTCGATGAGCGGAACACGGTGAGCGTGAATACGAGGCACAGCAGCGTCAGCACGAGGGCGATCGTGCTGCCGTAGCCGTACTCGGCGTATTCGAAGGCGGTGCGGTACATGTACAGGGTCAGAGGGGAGGTCGAGGTGCCGGGGCCGCCCTTGTTGAGCGCCAGCAGACTGTCGAAGACCTTGAGCGTCGAGTTCAGGCTGAAGATGATCGAGGACAGCAGGATCGGCGCCGACAGCGGCACGATGATGTTGCGCACCAGACGGAACCCCGAGGCTCCGTCGATGCGGGCCGACTCGATGATCTCCTCCGGGATGTCGAGCAGGCCGGTGTAGAGCAGCACGGCGTAGAAGCCCATCGAGCTCCACAGCGTCATCACGATGGCGGTGGACATCGTGCCCGCGGTTGAGGCCATGAACTCGAAGCTGTCGCCGCCGAAGAAGTTTATGACGTCGTTGACGGGGCCCTGATTGTCGCCCACGGCCACGAAGCTGCGGAAGAGGAGGGCGACGGCGACGGTCGGCAGCACCATCGGGAAGAAGACGGCGGTGCGCAGGAAGGCCGACCCCCTGCGCAGCACGAAGACGTACAGCAGGGCGAGCAGGTAGCCGAAGGTGACCTGGAGGATCGTCATCACCACGGCGAAGCCGATGGTGACCCACATCGACTGGAGCGCGGCGCGGTCGGTGACGAAGGTGGTGAAGTTGTCGAAGCCGACGAAGGTGAAGCCCCGCAGGGTGTTGCCCTTGAAGAACGCCAGTCCCAGCGACCACAGGACGGGCACGATCTTCAGCAGGACGTAGATCGCCAGCGGCGGCAGCAGCAGGATCAGGATCGTCTTGCGGTCCCCGAAGACACGGTTCATCGGCGGAGCCTTCCGGTTATGTGATGAGCCCGGCCGTCGCGAGAGCGACGGCCGGGCCGAGGATATCAGCGGTTGGACTCGAGGCTGTCCTGCAGGTCGGCCATGTACTGCTCGGGGGTCATCTGGCCCGTCGTCAGCAGCGTCGCGTTGGTCGAGGCCAGGGAGTTCGACGCCCCGTCGAACAGCGCCTCGAACCACAGGACGGTCTCATCGTCGATGGCGGCGATCGTCTCCTGGATGAACGCGGTGGTCTCCGGCAGGCCGGTGACCTCACCGTTGACCTTGAACCCGGACAGGATGCCGGCGCTCTGCAGCGCCTGCTGGCCGTAGTTCTCGACGATGCAGTCGAGCCATGCGGTCACCTTGGGGCCGGCGTACTTCGGGTTCAGCGCATGAGCGGTGCCGGCGTTGGCGGGCCACTGGCCGATCGAGCCGGCGCCGCCGGTGACGGCCGGGAAGGGCATGAAGCCGACGTTCTCGGCACCGATCTGGTTCTGGGCCTCGTCGTTGACGTTGCTCAGGAACCACGAGCCGTCGTACTTCATCGCGGCCCTGCCGGTGAGGAAGGCGACGTTGGCGGCATCGGCCTCGAGGGAGTTGAAGCCCTCCCCGAAGTAGCCGGACTGGGCGAGGTTCTGCAGCGCGGCGGCGCCGGCGACATAGCCCTCGTCGGTCATCTTCGCCTTGCCGTCGCGGACGTCGACGAGCGCCTGGGGGCCGACGTTGCGGACGATGTACATGCCCATCAGGCGGGTCATCGGCCAGCCCTGGGAGCCGGCGACGGCGAACGGCTGGTAGCCGGCGCTCTGCAGCGCGTCGCTCGCGTCGAGCAGTTCGTCGAAGGTCTGGGGCTCGGAGAGCCCGACCTCGGCGAAGATCTCCTTGTTGTACCAGATGCCCTCGATGTTGTACTGGTACGGCAGCGAGACCATGTGCCCGTAGACGTTCTTCACGGTCGAGGAGGCGGCGGGCAGGATGTTGTCCCAGGAGCCGCTCGCGGTCAGGACCTCCTCGTAGTCGGCGACGAGGCCGGCGACGCCCAGGTCGCCGTCGGGACGGACCATCGCGGTGCCTGCGATGAAGTGCGCCGGCAATGCGTCCTGGGTGGCCAGCAGCGTGACCCTCTGCACGACGTCGGCCTGCGCGACCTTCTCGTGGACCAGCGGCAGGGCCTCGTTCTCGGCCTTGCACTGGTTCTCGGAGAGCGCAGTGAGCTGCGCCTCGAGCGCGGCGGCCTCGTTGGCGGTGAGAACCGTGAAGGTCTCGGGGTCGGTGCCGCCGGCTCCGGCGTCACCGTTGTCTCCCGGTGCCGGTGCGGTCTCGCCCGCGCACGAGGCGAGGGGCAGGATCACGGCGAGCGCGAGCCCGGTGAGGGCGAGGCCCCGGCGAGTGCTGCGTGTTTTCATAACGTCCTCCTTGACGACGACTTCAGATGTGTGCGGGTACATCAGTGACAGTAGAGAGAATTCTGATCCGTGTCAATAGTCAGGGTTGAAATTCTATTCATTTTATGGCTGAATCAGTCTCGAACAGTTCAGCTTGCCGCGACACCGTCCGCGCCACGAGACTGAACTGCATCCGGAAGGACACACATGACAGTCAGCACCGCGGCGCAGGCGCGAGCCCAGGTCCGGCCGAAGCCCCTCCAGCCGCTCAGCGCCGAGCATGCGCGATGGACGCAGGGCTTCTGGGGCGCCGTGCACGATCGCACCCGCGACATGACGATCCCGGCGATCTGGGAATCGCTCAGCGATCCCTCCGTGAGCCCTGGCCTGCGCAACTTCCACCTCGCCGCCGGCCTCGAGTCCGGCTCCCACATCGGTCCGCCGTTCATGGACGGCGACTTCTACAAGTGGTTCGAGGCGGCCGTCGCACGCCTGGAGACCGACCCGGACGAGAAGCTGGCCGCACGGCTGGAGAAGATCGCCGCGCTGATCGCATCGGTCCAGCGCTCCGACGGCTACCTGCACACCCCCACCTTCATCGCCGAGCGCAACAGCGAGGACGTCGTCGCCCTCGCGGATCGCTTCAACTTCGAGACCTACAACCTCGGCCACCTCATCACCGCGGGCGTGCGGCACTGGCAGGTCACCGGCAGCGAGACGCTGCTGCAGGCCGCGAAGAAGGCGGCGGCGTTCCTCGAGCACCTCGCGACCGACAAGCCTCTGGAGCTCGCCCGCAGCGCGATCTGCCCCTCGCACTACATGGCGGTCATCGAGCTGTACCGCGCGACCGAGGACGAGCGCTATCTGCGCCTGGCCGAGGCGTTCGTGCGTGTGCGCGACGACTTCGACGAGGGCGGAGACGACAACCAGGATCGCGTTCCCGTCCGCGAGCAGACGGTCGCCGCCGGTCACGCGGTGCGCGCCAACTACCTGTACGCGGGCCTGGCCGACCTCGTCGCCGAGACCGGCGACGAACCGCTGTACGACGTGCTCGCCCGCCTGTGGCAGGACGTCGTCGACACGAAGCTGTACCTCACCGGCGGCTGCGGCGCCCTCTACGACGGCGCCTCTCCCGACGGGCATCCCTGGCAGGGCGAGATCAGCCGCGTCCACCAGGCCTACGGGCGCGCCTATCAGCTGCCGAACACGACCGCCCACGCGGAGTCCTGCGCGAACATCGGCATGATCTTCTGGAGCGAGCGGATGCTCGCCCTCTCCGGCGACGCCCGCTATGCCGATGTGATCGAGCAGATCGCCTACAACAGCCTGCTGGGCAGCATCAGCCTCGACGGCACCGAGTACTTCTACACCAACGCGCTGCGGCAGGTGCGCGGCCTCCCCTACCCGCTGCGCCGCCCCGGCGACACCGGGCAGCCGGTCATCCCGCCGCCGCCGCCCTCCGACGAACGGCTTCGGCAGAGGTATCTGACCTGCTTCTGCTGCCCGCCGAACATCGCCCGCACCCTCGCCCGCTTCCACGAGCGCGCCGCCTCGCTCTCGGCCGACGGACTGTTCGTCCATCAGTACGGCGGCAGCGAGATCGACGTCACGGACGGCGACGGACGGCGCCTGGCGCTGCGCGAGGACAGCGACTACCCCTGGGACGGACGCATCACCTTCACGGTGACGGCGGCCGTCGGCATCCTGCCCCTGCACCTGCGGGTGCCGGGATGGTCCGCGGATGCCGCCCTCGAGGTCAACGGCGTCGCCCAGCCGGTGTCTTCTCCCGGCACCTACACGGCGATCGAGCGCGAGTGGGCCGTCGGCGACATCGTGCGACTGACCCTGCCGATGCCCGTGCGCGTGCTGCGCGGGAACCGGCTGGCCGAGGAGATCAGCAACCAGGTCGCCGTCCAACGGGGCCCCGTGGTGTACTGCCTCGAAAGCGCGGATCTCCCCGATGGGGTCGTGCTCGAGCAGGCCGCTCTGCGTCGCGGCGCCGTGCTCACCGAGGTCGAGGCGGAGGTCGCCGGCCACCGCGTCGTCGCCCTGGAGAGCGAGCTGACGGTGCTGCCGCCCGTCGCCGAGGCGTCGCTGTACGACGATCTCGCGGGCGATCCGCTGCGCACGGTCGCCTCCCGGCTCGTGCCGTACTTCGCGTGGGGGAACCGCGGACCGGGCGAGATGTCCGTGTGGCTCCCGGTCGTGTGGTGAGGACGTGACCATGGACTCCGCGCACGTCATCGCCAGCTACGTCATCGAGACATCCCTGCCGCTGCGGCAGGCCGCCGAGGTGCTCGCGGGCGAGCAGTCCACCGGCACCTTCATCCGCGTCGAGCGCGAGTCCGACGACCTGCGTGCCCGCTTCGCCGCGCAGGTCGAGAGTCTCGACGAGCTGCCGGTCAGCGGCATCACACCGCTGGCCGGGTTCCTGGGAGATCCCGCGGACCGCCGACGCGCCCTGCTGCGACTGCGGTTCCCACTGGCCAACTTCGGCCCCTCCCTGCCGAATCTGCTGGCCGCCGTCGCCGGCAACCTGTTCGAGATCAAGGAGCTCGCCGTCGTCCGGCTGGTCGACCTCGAGCTGCCGCCCGCCTTCGCGGAGCGCTACCCCGGGCCGCGGTTCGGGGTCGCCGGAACCCGGCGGCTGATGAACCGGCCGACCGGGGCGATGATCGGCACGATCATCAAGCCGAGCATCGGTCTCTCCCCCGCACAGCTCGCCGAGCTCGTCGGCCAGCTCGCCGACGCCGGAATCGACTTCATCAAGGACGACGAGCTGCAGGGCAACGGGCCGAGCGCGCCGCTGGCGGAGCGCGTGAAGGCGGTCATGCCCGTGCTCGAACGCCACGCCGATCGCACGGGCGTCAAGCCCATGTACGCCTTCAACATCACCGACGACATCCGGCGCCTCGAGGCCAACCACGACCTGGTGGTCAGCCACGGCGGCACCTGCGTGATGGCCTGCATCAACATGGTGGGGCTGTCGGGGCTGGAGTTCCTCAGCAGTCACACCGAGGTGCCGATCCACGGTCACCGTGCCATGCTCGGTGCTGTGGCCCGCAGTGAGCAGATCGGCATCGCCTATCGCGCATGGCAGAAGCTCGCGCGCCTGTCGGGCGCCGACCATCTGCACACCAACGGCATCAGCAACAAGTTCTACGAGTCCGACGCCGAGGTGCTCGACGCCATCGCCGCGGTGCGCGAGCCCCTGCTCGGGCTGACGCCCACGCTCCCGGTGCTGTCGTCGGGGCAGTGGGCCGGCCTGGCGCACGCGACCTATGACGCGGTGGGGACGACGGACCTGCTCGTGCTCGCCGGCGGTGGGATCCACGGGCATCCGGACGGAGCGGCGGGGGGTGTCGCGAGCATGCGCGACGCGTGGGCCTCGGCCGAGCGGGGGGAATCGGCGGATGTCGCCTTCGAGGCCTCCGCGCCCCTGCGTCGTGCCGCCGAGATGTTCGGGTCGATCCGTGTCTGACAGGGTCCGTGCCGCGTTCTACGGCGACGACTTCACCGGCAGCGTCGACGCGCTGCTGCAGTTCGAGCGCCGCGGCTGGAAGGGCCGGCTGCTGGTCGGTCTTCCCGGCGAGGAGGCGCTGAGCTCCGCGGCGGAGGATGCGGACGTCGTGGGGATCGCGGGGATCGCCCGCTCGCTGGGCACGGACGCGCTCGAGGCCGAGGTCGCTCCCGCACTGCGCGCCCTGGCCGCCCTCCGGCCCGATGTCCTGCAGTACAAGGCGTGCTCAACGGCGGACTCCTCGCCGGAGATCGGCAGTCTCGGCCGGGTCGTCGAACTCGGGCGGGAGATCGTCGCACCCGAGCGCGCGGTGCCGGCGCTCTTCGCCCAGCCCGACTTCGGGCGCTACACCGTCTTCGGGCACCACTTCGCGGCGGAGGACGGCATCGTGCACCGCCTCGATCGGCAGCCGACGATGTCGACGCATCCCTCGACGCCCATGACGGAGTCCGATCTGGCCGTGCACCTCTCGCGCCAGACCGAGCTGCCCGTGCGGAGCATTCCCTTCACGGCATATTCCTCGGCGGACGCGGTCGCTGCAGCCCTGGCGGAGACGGATGCCGCAGCCGCCGTGCTCGACGCGCTCGACGACACGCACCTGGAAATGCTGGGGGCGGCCCTCGCCCTCCTGCCCTCGCCGGTGTTCGCCATCGGCTCCGGAGGACTCAGCCATGCGGTGGCGACGGCCCGCCCGGGGCCCGGTGCGGACATCCCGCTCACGACATCGGCCCACGGGCCCGTGCTCGCCGTCTCGGGCAGCCGATCGCCCCAGACCCGGCGTCAGGTCGAGCACGCTCGCGCCGCCGGCTGGCTCGTCGCTCCGCTCGATCTCGGACGAGATGCCGACACCGGCCCCGTGCTCGACGCACTGGCCTCGGGGCGCTGCGCCGTGCTGACCTCGGACGACGCCGACACCTCGGGCACCGCGCCGGAAGCCGTGCTCGAGACGATCGCGGAGGCCGCAGCGGGCGTCATCCTCGCCGCGGCACGCGCAGACCTCGTGCACCGTGTCGTCGTCTGCGGCGGCGACACCTCGAGTCGCGTCACGCGCCTGCTGGGCATCGGCTCCCTCTCGATCGCCGCGAACCCCTGGGCCAACGTCGTGCTCCTGCGCGCGCACGCCGCCGACCCGGCGATCGACGGCCTCGAGCTGCTGCTCAAGGGCGGCCAGGTCGGCGAGGCCGATCTGCTCGTGCGCGTCAGCCCGCCGCTGCCACCGCGCTGAGACGCACGCGCCAGACGGTCCGCTCACGGGGCAGCCGGTACTGCTCGGGCAGCGCCGGTCCGACCGAGGCCGAGCCCACGCCCTGCTGGCCGTGGTCGATGTTCAGCCACACGCGGCCGGAGTCGAGGAGCTCGTGCGGCTTCGCCGCGCGCTGCAGGTCGAGCGAGGTCCAGCGACGCGCGGTGAAGTCGAACAGCGGCATCCCGTCGACGCGCAGCGCCGGTACCCCCTCGCCTCCCAGGCGGAGCCAGCGCGTCTGCACGTGGTTGCCGTTCTCCTGCGGGACGGGGTAGGGCGTCTGCAGCTCATCGACGGTGGCGGCGAAGCGGCCGATGCGAGAGGCCTCGAAGGAGTCGGCGTAGGTCTCGCCGGGTCCTCTGCCGTACCACTCGACGTCGCTGACCGCACCGGGCAGGGAGAACAGCAGTCCGAGGCGCGGGAGCCAGATGTCCCGGTGCATGTAGGGCGTGTCGTGCCAGGGTCCGGTGAAGTCGGCCTCGACCGTCAGGACGAGCCCCTCCCCCTCGGACTGCCACAGCATCGACCAGGCGATGCCGTGCGGATGGGTCGTCGGCGCCGTGCGCCCCTCGACGCGCAGCCATCCCTCGCCGTGCTCCACGCGGTCGGTGCGGTGCCGCATCCGGTCGATGCCCGTCGCGCTCCACACCGACGCGAGGTCGTTGAGGGATCCCTGGCCGTGGTCGTTCTCGGTGGGCGCGCGGTGCACGTCGAGCCAGGGCCCGTCGAGCCGAAGAGCGCCGAGCGCGCGCAGGCGCCCCGAGGCGGGGTCGAACCGGGCGGCGCCCACGGCGATCTCGCCGGCCGGCGCCGCGCCCCCGCCCGCCCGCAACGGCGGGGCGGGAGGGGCGACGCGCGGCGCGAGCACCTTCTGCGTCCACGAGAGGACATGCCCGGCATCCGCCCACGACGCATCGCGGGCGAGAGCGGCCTCGACGGTCAGCACGACCTCCCCCGCGGCACCGGGCAGCTCCGGCAGGGGCACGGTCGCCGTCCCGCCCGCCGCGACGACGGGAACGTCGAGGATCCCCGACGCGATCTCGGCCCCCTCGGCCTCCGCGCGCCAGGCCCACGCCAGATCGCCGGTATCGGCGACGTGGCGCTCGTTCGCGATCTCGATGTCCTCGCCGATGTGCGCGCGCACCGGCTCGTGCGCCTTCGCGAGCTCGACGAGCCCGGGAGTCGGCGAGCGGTCGCTGAAGACGAGGCCGTGCAGGCTGAAGCGTCCGCCGCGCGGCTCGTAGTCGAGGTCGTCGCCGTGCATCACCTCGGTCACGCCGTCCCTCGTCCGCGTGAAGCCGTGGTCGATCCACTCCCACACGAACGCGCCGCACAGCCTGTCGTGCGCACGGATGATGCGCCAGTAGTCCTGCAGCGAGCCCGGTCCGTTGCCCATCGCGTGCGCGTACTCGACGAGGAGGAAGGGCAGGCCGCGGCGCCGCTCGTCGTCGGCATCCGAGATCCCTCCCGTCGCCGAGGACCCGGACGCCCCGAACACCATGCCGTGCATGCCGAGGCGCCCGCCCCGCGGCTCCTCGCGGCGTCCGATCTGCTCGAGGAGCTCCAGCGAGGGATACATCAGCGAGTAGAAGTCGGAGTCGCGATAGCTCGGGTCGCGTTCGTAGAGGACGGTGCGGGACGGGTCGCGCTCATCGAGCCAGCGCCGCATGACGCCGAACGTCTCGCCGGTCATGCTCTCGTTGGCCATCGACCAGACGACGATGCTCGGATGGTTCTTGTCGCGCTCGACGGTGCGCCGGAGACGGTCCATGAGCGCCTCGCGCCAGACGGGCTCGGCGGGCGGATTGCCCTCCCAGCCCGCGTAGATGAAGCCGTGCGTCTCGAGGTCGCACTCGAGGACCACCCACAGCCCGTACTCGTCGCACAGGCGGAGGAACTCCGGATGCGGCGGGTAGTGGCTCGTGCGGACGGCGTCGACGTTGGCGCGCTTCATCATGACGATGTCGCGGATCATCGTGTCGCGGTCGAGCGTGCGACCCGTCTCCGGGTGATGCTCGTGGCGGTTGACGCCGCGGAACGTCACCGGGCGCCCATTGACGGTGAAGACGCCGCCTGCGACCTCGACGCGGCGGAAGCCGACGGCCAGCTCGATCGTCTCGCCGGGCGATCCGTCCGGAGCCGCCCCGCGCAGCGTTCCCCGGTACAGGCGCGGAGAATCGGCGCTCCAGGGCTCCACCGCGACCACGACGCTCTCGCCGGCGGGCACGCGGACGCCGAGCTCGGGGATCTCGACGATCGCGGGCGCCGAGGCGTCCACCCGCAGCGTCCCGAGTCCGGTGGCGTGGTCGTAGTCGGCGTGCACGAAGTGGTCGTCGATGGCCCCCGGGCGCCGTTCGATGAGCTCGACATCGCGGAAGATGCCGGGGAGCCACCACATGTCCTGATCCTCGAGGTAGGTCCCGGCGGACCAGCGGTGCACCCGCACCGCCAGAACGTTGCGACCGGGACGCGGCCGCACGTCGAACTCGAAGGGCAGGCGGCTGCCCGTCGACCAGCCGAGCTCCTCGCCGTTGAGCCA
>CAYOTY010000010.1:0-12480 GCA_964406995.1 uncultured Microbacterium sp. | reverse complement strand
CGCAGGAGTCGACGCCCTGGAAGCGCAGCACGGCATCCGCCCAGTCGCCCGGCACGTCGAAGACGAGGCGGTAGTCGCCGGTCGGGTTCTCCGTGCCGACGCGGGGAGGATCCAGCGGGATCGGATAGGCGGTGTTGGTGTAGAGCGGCCCCTCATCGGTGCCGAGCATCGAGCGGGCAGGGCCGCCCGAGAGCGGGGTGAACTCCTCCAGCACCCAGTGCGAGGGCACCGGCATGGCGTCCCAGGCGGAGTCGTCGAAGTCGCTGGCGGTGAAGGCGTCGCCCGTCCCCTCCGCCGTGGGCGAGAGGCGGAAGCGCCACGTGCCGTTGAGGCTCAGGATGCGGGCGTCGGTCACGGCGTCGGCGCGCGGGCGTCGGCGTCCTTCGCCCGGCACGGTGCTCTCCCAGTAGTTCGTCATGTTCCTGCCGGTGTCGTGGTGGGTGCGGGCCCGAGCGCATCGAGTGCCGCCCACAGCCCTTCGGGGATGGATGCCCTGCGCAGGGCGTCGAGCTCGGCGAGTCGCTTCGCGGACGAGAGGCCCACGACGGTCGAGTCGACCAGCGGAGAGCGCAGCGAGAAGTGCAGCGCCGCCGCGGGGAGCGTCGTGGCGTGGTCGGCGCAGACGCGTTCGGCGTGAGCCGTCCATGCGAGGAGTTCGGGCGGCGCGGGGCGATAGCCGTAGGATGCGCCGGGACGCGCGCCGGAGGAGAGGAGGCCGGCGCCGAAGGGGGCCGCGTTGAAGACTCCCATGCCCCGCGCCCGGGCCTCTTCGAAAAGCGGGACGGCGCCGCGATCGACGAGGGTGAAGCGGTTGTGCGAGAGGAGCACGTCGAACGCCCCGGTGCGGACGTAGTCGAGCATGAGCGGCATCCCGCCCGCGGCGATCCCGATCGCGTCGACCGCGCCCTGCTCCCGCAGCTCGACGAGCGCCTCGACGGCGCCGCCCGGACCGGTGGCCTCGGCGAAGGTCACGGTGTACGGGTCGTGGAGGTGCAGCACCTCCACGCGATCGACGCCGAGCCGGGCGAGACTCTCCTCGTACGATCGCAGGACGCGATCGCGCCCGAACGCCCCCGTCTCCGGGTCGCGGTCGACCTTCGTCACGATGCGCGCCGTCGCCCTGTTACCCGCCTCGGCGAGCGCCGCGCCGAGCACCGCCTCCGAGCGGCCCCCCGCATACTCGTTCGAGGTGTCGACGAGCGCGAACGGCCCGGTCACGAGCGCGACGGCGAGGTCGATCGCGACGCGCTCCCCGGCGGTGCCGGGCTCCGTGCCCCGCCCGAGAGGGGAGGTGCCCAGGGTGAGATCGTCGGCGGCGATGCCGGTCGATCCCAGCGTTCTGAGCGGGTGTCTGTCCATATCTGTATATCCATTCTAGGATGAATGTGATTTCATCCTAGAGGGGGAACAGCCCATCGTGAAGACTCTCGAACCATCCGTCGTCCCGGCGGAGGTCGTCGCGGCGATCGGCGACGCCTCCCGGATCAGGCGGCGGGCGATCGATCGCGTCTCCTACGCGGGCGACGCCTCGCACTACCTGCTCACGCCCAGCGCCGTCGTGGTGGCCTCCGAGGCGCGCGAGGTCGGAGCGATCATGCAGGCCGCCTCGCGGACGGGGACGCGCATCACCTTCCGCTCGGGCGGGACCTCGCTGTCGGGGCAGTCCTCCGGCGACGGCATCCTCCTGGACGTGCGCCGGGGCTTCCGCCGCATCGACGTGCTCGACGGAGGGCTCCGCGTCCGCGCGCAGCCCGGCGCCACGGTGCGCCAGGTCAATGCCCGACTCGCGCGGCACGCCCGGCGTCTCGGCCCCGATCCCGCGAGCGAGGCAGCGTGCACGATCGGCGGGGTCGTCAACAACAACTCCAGCGGCATGGCCTGCGGGGTCGTGGAGAACACCTACAGCACGATCGAGTCTCTCGTCCTGGTGCTGCCCTCCGGAACGGTGGTCGACACGGCGGCCCCCGATGCGGACGCGGCGCTGCGCGCCGCCGAGCCGGCACTCGTGGAGGGCCTGGAGCGGCTGCGCCGGCGCGTCACCGGCGACCCCGCCTCGGTCGCGCTGATCCGGCACGCCTTCGCGATGAAGAACACGATGGGCTACGGGGTCAACGCCTTCCTCGACTTCGAGCACCCCGCCGAGCTCCTCGCGCATCTGGTCGTCGGCAGCGAGGGCACGCTCGCGTTCGTCGCGGAGGCGACCTACCGGACGGTCCCGGTCCTCCCGCACACCTCGACGGGCCTCGCGATCTTCGCCGACCTCGATGCGGCGACGCGCGCGCTGCCCGAGCTGGTGGCCTCGGGGGCCGCCACCCTCGAGCTCATGGACTCCACGAGTCTCCGCGTCGGCCAGAACCTCGCCGACGCCCCCGCGCTCATCCGCGGACTGGACGTGTCGACGCAGGCCGCCCTGCTGGTCGAGTACTCCGCCGACGATGCCGACGAGTGCGCCGCACGCGCGGCCGAGGGCGCGCGCATCCTCGGCCGTCGCGGAGTCGTCGCACCCGTGAGCCTCTCCTCGGATGCCGCAGTGCGCACCGCCGCGTGGAAGCTGCGCAAGGGCCTGTACGCATCCGTCGCCGGCGCACGCCCCTCGGGGACGACGGCGCTGCTCGAGGACATCGTGGTGCCCGTCCCCGCCCTGGCCGAGACCTGCGCCTCCCTGCAGGGCCTGTTCGACCGCTACGCCTACCGCGACGGCGTCATCTTCGGGCACGCCAAGGACGGCAACATCCACTTCATGCTGACCGACCGGTTCGAGACCGCCGATCAGCTCGCACGGCTGGCGGATTTCACCGAGGAGATGGCGGACCTCGTCCTCGGGGCGGGCGGAAACCTCAAGGCCGAGCACGGCACCGGACGCGCGATGGCGCCCTTCGTGCGCCGGCAGTACGGCGATGAACTGTACGAGGTGATGTGCGAGCTCAAGCGCCTGTGCGACCCGGCGGGGATCCTCAATCCCGGCGTCATCATCAACGACGACCCGCAGGCGCACCTCCACCGCATCAAGCTCGCCGAGACGGTGGAGAGCGAGGTCGACCGCTGTGTCGAGTGCGGCTACTGCGAGCCGGTGTGCCCGAGCAAGGACCTCACGCTGACACCGCGGCAGCGCATCGTCGCCCGCCGCGCGATCGCCCGCGCCGAGGTCGCCGGCGACGCCTCCCTGGTGCGCGAGCTCGAGCGCGACTACGACTACGCGGGCGTCGACTCGTGCGCCGTCGACGGCATGTGCCAGACGGCCTGCCCCGTGCTGATCAACACGGGCAGCCTCGTCAAGCGCCTCCGCCGCGAGAGCGCGGGGAAGGTCGAGAGCACCGTGTGGAAGGGCGCCGCCCGCGCCTGGGGCTCGGTCACGGGCATCGCCAGCGCCGGCCTCACGGTCGCCGATCGCCTGCCCAGCGGCATCGTCACGGCCGCGACGGATCTCGGCCGCGCCGTGCTGGGCCCGGACACGGTGCCGAGATACTCGGAGGAGCTCCCGCCCGGCGGTCGCGCACGCTCCCGTCTGGGCGCATCGGTCGGCGCCGGCGAGGAGGAGCCCCTCGCGGTGTATCTGCCTGCGTGCGTCAACGCGATGTTCGGCGCGGCGGGGACCGGGATCGGGGTCACGGAGGCGTTCCGCCGACTCGCCGAGCGGGCCGGCGTGCGCCTCGTCGTGCCGGAGGACGTCGATGCCCTGTGCTGCTCCACACCGTGGTCGTCCAAGGGCTTCGCGCAGGGGCGCGAGATCATGACGGGCATCGTCACCGAGGGTGTGCGGCGGGCGTCGCGCGACGGGGCGCTGACGATCGTGACGGATGCATCCAGCTGCACGGAGGGCTTCCTCCAGCTCCTCGCCGACGCCGGTCTCGAGGCCCGGGTCGAGGACGCCGTCGTCTTCGCCGAGCGGGAGCTTCTGCCGCGCCTGCCGGACTTCGCCCCGCTCGTGGACACGCTCGCGCTGCACCCGACCTGCTCCTCGACGCAGCTGGGGTTCGACCCGGTCCTCCGGCACGTCGCCGAGACCGTCGCCGCGGAGGTGGTCGTGCCGGACGCGTGGGGATGCTGCGCCTACGCGGGAGACCGGGGGATGCTGCATCCCGAGCTGACCGCCTCCGCGACGGCGGACGAGGCGGCCGAGGTGCGTGCGCTCGGCGCCGATGCGCACGCGTCGTGCAACCGCACCTGCGAGCTGGGGATGACGCGTGCGACCGGCTCGGACTACCGGCACGTGCTCGAGCTGCTGGAGGAGGCGACGAGGCCGGAGCGGGCCGCGGCCCCCGCGTAGGGCGCCTCAGCCGCCGACTGTCGAGGCCCGGACCACCAGCTCGGGCTGGAAGACGACCTGCTCGGGCGGCGGGCCACCGCCATCGCGCAGTCGGAGAAGGAGCTCCACGGCGGTGGAGCCGATGAGGGCGGCGGGCTGCCGCACGGAGCTGAGCGGGATGACCGCGGCCGCCGAGAAGTCGATGTCGTCGTAGCCGATCAGCGCGATGTCCTCCGGTACTCGGACATCCCCCCGCATGACCAGGCTCTGCAGCAGACCCAGTGCGAGCAGGTCGTTCGCGGCGAAGACGGCGTCGGGACGTCTGTCGGCGCGGCGGCCGAGGATCTCATCGCCGATCCTGCGGCCCTCCTCGACGGTGGGCGCACCGGTCTCCAGCAGTTCCAGCGAGGCGCCCGTGGCGAGGGCCGCCGCCTGCGCGCCCTCCAGGCGATCGGAGACCTGTCGGAGTCCGACGGGGCCACCGGCGAAGGCCAGGCGGCGCCTCCCGATCGACAGGAGGTGCTCGGCGGCGATCCGCCCGCCCTCGACGTCGTCCACGGCGACGGAGGAAAGCCGGAGATCCGGGGACTGCCGGTCGACGAGGACCACCGGGATGCCCCGGTCGCGCATGCGCTCGAGGCGATGGATGTCCTCGCCGGCGGGGGTCACGAGCACGCCGAGAACACGCTGCTCCTCGAAGAGGTCGAGGTGGATCGCCTCGCGCGCGTGCCTCTCGTCACTGTTGGCGAGGAGGACGGAGAGCCCGTGCTCCGCGGCGCGCTCTTCCGCGCCGCGGGCGACCTCGGTGAAGAAGGGGTTGCGCACATCGAGCACGACGAGCCCGATCGTGCGGCTGCGGCCGGCGCGCAGCTGGCGGGCGGCGTCGTTGCGCACGAAGCCGAGTCGGTCGATGGAGCGCTGCACGCGCTCGACGGTGGCAGGGGCCACCTTCTCGGGGCGATTGAGCACATTGGAGACCGTGCCGACGGAGACTCCGGCGTCGAGGGCGACATCGCGCACGCTGACGGTCATCCGGGCCTCCCTCGCGGGAAAACTCTACTGGATCGCGGGGCGGCCGGATCTCGGCGTTGCGATCGGCAGGTACGCCCCAGATCACCGGCTTGCCGTGCGTCACCCTGCGCCCGAGCGCATGCCCCTGCATCCTGGCAGAATGACTATGGCGGAAATCAAGGTGATCTGACGAGAAGGAGCGATATGGCTGAGCAGCACCGCTACCTTCCGGATGCCGCATTCGCCGGACTCGACAGAAACACCTCGACACCTCTCTATCTGCAGGTGGCAGAGCGGATCGAAACGGCCATCGCCAGCGGCGCGCTCGTCCCCGGTGACCGCATCGACAACGAGATCGAGCTCGGCGAGAGACTCGGGCTGTCCCGTCTGACCGTGCGTCGCGCGATCCACAGCCTCGTGGACAAAGGGCTCCTCGTCCGGCGCAAGGGCGCGGGAACACAAGTCGCCCGCGGGTCGGCGGCACGCCAGGAGCAGGTGTCGAGCCTCTTCGACGATCTCCTCGCACAGGGGAAGTCCCCGCGCACGAAGGTGCTCGATCTCGAACCGCGCGTCTCGCCGGCTTTCGCCCGCGAGGTCTATGGGCTCGAGGAGGGGATGGAAGTCATCTACGTGCGTCGTGTGCGCTTCTCCGATGACGAACCGATCGCGATGCTCGAGAACTATCTCCCGCTCTCCTTCGCCGACATCACGATCCAGGATCTGGAATCGCACGGACTCAATCAGCTGCTCCGGCAACGGGGAAAGCGGCTTCGCATCATCGACGAGCGTGTGCGCGCCGTGGCTGCGCCTGCCGGCGTCGCCAGCCATCTGCAGATTCCGGCGGGGACGCCGATCCTCGTCATGCGCCGCGACGTGCACGACCACACCGGGGTCGTGGTCGACTGCGGAGTGCATCACTACCGGCCCGAGACCGAGCTCACCGGCGTCACGGTGAACGCACACCACTCCTGACATGTCGCTGCGGGGACCGACCGGCCCCCGCAGCGAGATGCTTCGGCTCAGCGGCCGGCGGACCTCCACAGATCCTGCCAGTACTCCAATGCGATCCAGTCCTCTTCCAGCTGGCTGAGGTCAGGGGACATCATCTGGTCCATGAAGTCCCGGATGTGCGAAGAGTCGTCCACCATCGGGATCGTGCTCGTCGAGGGAACCTTGCCATCCACGATCTGCGGCGCGAAGCCCTCCTCTGTGAACATCCAGTGCACGAAGAGCTTCGCAGCGTTGGGCGAGGTCGTTCCGGTCGCGATCTGGATCGAGGCGGGGCGATCGGCCAGCGCCCACGGCTGCAGTCCGTCGCAGACGCCCATCGCGTAGCCCTTCTCCTCGTTGTTGCGGAACTTGGCGACGTGAAGGTTGCCGATCATCGGGTTGGCCTGGCCGGGAACGCCGATCGCCGCCGAGGTCTCCTCGTCGGAGGGGTTCAGCACCGGACTGTTCGCAGCCAGCCGCGTCACCCACTCGACGACGGCGCCCTCGGAGTCGGCGGGCAGCGCCTCGCCGAAGTGCTCTTCGTAGAGTGCCGCGTAGTCTTCCTCGGCATTGTTGGACAGCTGGTTGAACCAGGCGAAGTACCACGGCATCGTCAGAGGGTCCACGAGCGCGACCTTGCCGCGCCACTCCGGCTCGGTGAGCTCCCAGACGTTCGAGATCGGGCACACGTCGTAGACGTCGTTGTTGTATCCCCATGCCACGCCGCCGTGGTACAGCACGAGGGGAACGTGGAGGTGCTCGGGAATGGTGTCGGCGACATCGCCGGGCACCCAGTTGCGCACCACCCCGCCGGCCAGCAGCTCATTGGCAAGGCCGACCAGATCGTCGATGATGACGACATCTCCGATGATGTTTCCGGACTGGGCTTCGCGGGTCATCCGCTCGATCATGACCGGCCGTTCATCGATCTTGACACCGGTCGCTTCGATGCCGTACTCGGCCGTGAAGGCTTCGGCGACCGCGACGATCTTCCCGGACATGTCGTAGACGGTGATCGGCTCCTCCTCGCGCGCGGCGGCGATGAGCGCCTCGAGATCGAACCCTTCCGCCGTCTCGTCGGGCTCTCGTTCGTAGTCGAGCCATGCCGGCCTCTCCGATCCGCCGGGAGCCTGCTCGGAACGGGACTGGTCGATGGGCGAGGCACAGGCGGTGGCGGCCAGTGCGAGGATGGTGGCGGTGGCGACGATGCCACCGCCGCGCCGGAGACGCGTGGTTGTCAGATGCATTTCGGTGCTCACTTTCTTCTTCGTTGTCACTGTGAGAGGCTGACCGCGGGAGCGGCCGGGGATGCGGAGGCGTAGGATGCCGCGATGTCCCGGCACACCGCCTCCAGGGTCGGATAGGGGACGGCCCTGCCGTAGGCGGCGTAGTGGCCGGAGTGGATGTCCGGCGTGAGGGCCGAGCGGGAGGCACCGACGCTGACGTATCTGCCGCCGGCTCGATCGACCAGATGCGCTCCTGCCGCGACGTCCCACGCCCTTACGCCGAAGTTGAAGGTGGCATCCGCCCATCCGGCGGCAACGTAGGCCAGCCCCAGTGCCGCCGAACCGAGGTTCCGCACGCTGCGGAACGTCGTGGTGAGCGTCTCGATCGCCTCCCGGCTCGCGGCAGCGGCGTTCTCGAAGTCCCGCGCCTGAGGGAAGGCGGTGACGAGGGTCGCCTCCCGTTCCCCCGCCGCGGCGCGCACACGCATCGGCATGTCGCCCAGATAGGCACCACCGGCATCCGAGCTGAAGACGTCTCCGCCGATCGGATCGAGGACGACGCCGGCGATGACCCGCCCTCCTCTGGTCGCGGCGATCGACACGCACCAGAAGGGGATGCCACGGGCGAAGTTGTCGGTGCCGTCGATGGGGTCGATGATCCATTCGATGGAGCCCTCGCCGAGACGACCGCCCTCCTCTCCGAGGAAGCAGGAGTCGGGCACCTCGCGACTGATCCGCGCGATGATCTCGCGTTCGGCACGCATGTCGTACTCGGTGACCAGATCCCGCTGACCGGTCTTCTCCTCACCGGACATCTCGGTGCGGAAGGCGGCGCGGAGGACGCCGGCGACGTCGTGCGCCGCGCGCATCGCGGCCTGACGGCAGAGCAGATCGACGCTCACGGCTTCTCCCCCGCGGTGATCCGCGCACCGGCTTCGTCGAAGAGGTTCACATCGCGGTTGCGCACGGCGATGCCGACATTCTCGCCAGGACGGATCCTCTCGACATCCGGAGTCGTGGCGAAGAGCGTCAGGCCGTCGACGGCCAGCTCCACGATCCAGGATCCTCCCGTGGGGATCGCGGCGACGATACGCGCCTCCAGCTGCCAGGAGTCGGCGGCGCCCTCCGCGAATCGGATCGCCTCCGGCCGGATCCCCACAGTCTTCACCTGGCTCGCGTCCAGCCCGCGCGCCGCGAGCACAGACGCCGTCGCCGCCGCACTCACCGCGTGCGCGGAGTCGATGGGGAGAAGATTCATCGGAGGGTTGCCCAGGAAGGTGGCGACGAAGAGATTCGCGGGCCGCTCGTAGATCTCCATGGGAGCACCGACCTGCTGCAGCTGACCCTCGCTCATCACTGCGATGCGGGTGGCCAGAGTCATCGCCTCCCATTGATCGTGCGTCACGAAGACGACGGTCGACGCGTACTCGCGGTGGATGCGTTTCAGTTCGGCACGCATCTCCAGCCGCAGCTGTGCGTCGAGATTCGACAGGGGCTCGTCGAGGAGGAGGACGTCCGGCTGGACGGCGAGCATGCGTGCCAGCGCAACTCTCTGCTGCTGGCCACCGGAGAGCTCGGAAGGATAGCGATCCAGATAGCGGGCGATGCCCAGCTTCTGCGCGACCTCCTGGATACGGGGATCCCGCTGGGCTTTGGCCTGCTTGGCGAGCTTGAGCCCGTAGCCGATGTTCTCGGACACGCTCATATGAGGCCAGAGCGCATAGTTCTGGAAGACGAACCCCAGGTGGCGACGTTCGGCGACTACCGAGATGCCCTGCGCGACATCGTCGAAGACCTGGTCGCCGACGGCGATCCGGCCAGACGTCGGCGTCTCCAACCCCGCGATCATCCGGAGCGTCGTCGTCTTGCCGCAGCCCGACGAACCGAGCAGGCACATGAACTCGCCGTCTTCGATGGAGAGGTCGAGATCCTGTACCGCGCGGTGCGACTGACCCGCATATGCCTTCTGTACCCCGGTCAGTGTGATCGTTGGCATGAGCTATGCACCAAGTCCCTTCGAGAGGTCGGTCTTCATGAGTTTCTGAGTCAGATAGGTGCCCAGGAATGCGATGAGCGCGATGATCAGGACCACCGCATTGGCCGCCTGCGTGTAGCCGAACGAGACCAGCCCCATCGACAGCGTCGTCAGCAGCTCCGTCCCCGGCCCCGCCAGCATGATCACCAGGCTCAGCCCTTTGATCCCGGCGATGAAGGGCATGATGATGCCGGTGGCCAGCGCGGACTTCTGCAAGGGGAAGATGATCTGGGCGAGACGCTTCCACCAGCCCGCTCCGAATAGTCGGGCGGCCTCCTCGGGCTCCTTCCCCAGTTGCATGAGGGACGATGTTCCCGCGCGTGAGGAGAAGGGCATCTGCTCAGCGATCAGTATGAGCACGAGTATCGCCGCCGTGCCGTACAGCGCGGGGATCGGACCGCGACGCTCGGAGAACAGCGCGAGATAGGCTGCAGCGAACGCGATCCCCGGCACGAGGTACGGCAGGAAGGTGATGTTCCGCAGCGCGCCGCCAAGCCATCTCTGATCGGTGCGCGTGACCACATAGCCGACGAGCTGGCCCAGCACTCCCGCGATGACCGAGGCGAGGCCGACGATCCACACACTGTTCCATGCCGCGCTCCAGGTCTCCGAACTGACCAGCACGCCGTTGGGGAAGCCGCTGGTGATCAGATCGGATCCGATCCAGTAGTCGAGCGTGAAGTTGTCCAGACGGAACACTCCCGGCGTGCGCATGAGCGTGGACAGGAAGAGCACCAGCAGGGGGATCGCGACCCCGATGGTGAAAACACCTGCGCACAGCAGGGTGGCGGGAAGCCGGAATCGACGGAGCGGGATGTCCCGGGACATGGCTCCCTTTCCACCGAAGGTGACGAATCGCTTCGCCTCGCGGATGAAGTACATCTCCGTGATCAGCATGAGCAGGCCGATGAGGATGATGACGCCCGCGACCACAGCGGTGAGGCCGGGCTGACGTGCGGAGACGCTGCGATAGAGCGAGGTCGAGAGCACATCGAAGCCCGTCGGAAGACCCAGCACATAGGCCACGCCGAACTCCCCGAGCACCTTCGCCGCGATGAGAAGCACGCCGGACAGCAGTGCCGGACGCAGCGCAGGCAGGATGACGTCGAACGCGATGCGACGAGGGGATGCCGAGAGCATCCTGCCCGCGTCCTCCAGTTGGGAGTCGAAGCGCTTCAGTGCGTTGCCCAGCAGGAGGATCACGAACGGCGAGAAGTGCAGCGCGAAGACGAGAGTGATCGGCACACCGCCGTAGGCCAGCCAATCCGGTGGCGCCCAGCCCATCGACTCGAACCATCCGGGCGCTCCCCCGAGCCGGCTGTTCTTGAACAGCGTGGTCCACGCCAGCGCGAACGTCCAGGACGGCAGCATGTAGGGAACGATGAGAGCTGTGGCGAACCAGCGCTTGCCCCAGATGTTCGTGCGGGTCAACAGCCACGCGATGCCGCCCCCTATCACGAGCGCGAGAACGAGCGTCGCGACGGCGATGCTGACGGTGTGCAGGAGGGGGCGCCAGAGGAGGTCGATCGAGACCGGCGATGCGAAGGCCCGCCAGAGATAGTAGGTCGTGAACTCCCCGGGCCGTGTGCCGAATCGTGTCGCGTCCCGGACGTCGAAGCGGATGGCATCGGCGAGGATCGCGATGATCGGCGCGATGATCAAGTACACGAAGAGCAGCAGCGCGAGAACACCGATCGCGAAGGTCGGCTCGCGGAAGAACCGGCGAAGCAGCGCCGCCGGGCGTCTCGCGCTCGTCTTCGGCTCGGATCTTGTTGACGACATTATCAACTGCGGCTCCCTTCGTCATCAGCCACGGAGCAAGTATGTCTACTCATACAAGAAGATGCAACTCCAGTTTTGAAAGTCATTCCTTGAATACTGAAGAGGCAATTCCTAGCTATGTATACACATACTTGCCGCCGAAACACCGGTTGAAACTTGCTTCTTGACCCGAGCAACCCCGCGGAGTATTCTTTGGGCTGTAGTTTATGAAACGATTCAATAATTCGCGCGAGCAGAGGAACAGCACAGTGAACCGCGTCGCCTTCCAGCTGCAGATCCGCCCCGAACTGCTGAATGAGTACGTCGCCCGGCACACCCCGGTGCGGCCGGAGATGCTCGCCGAGATCGCCGCCGCCGGACGCCGCAACTATTCGCTGTTCCTCGGCGAGGGCGGCCGGCTCTTCGGCTACTACGAGACCGACGACGAGGAGGCCGCACAGGCCTACCTCGCCCGCTCCGAAGTGGCCGCGCGCTGGGAGGCCGAGATGGCCCCCTTCTTCGTCGGCCTCGACGGCCGGCCGGAGCAGGCGGCCACCGCCCTCACCGAGATCTTCCACCTGCACGACCAGCTGGCCGCATCCGCCATCGATCATGAAAGCGACGCATCGTGAGCATCCTGCCCCCCGAGAACCTGTCCCAGCTCGAGCAGCAGTCGATCGAGCTGCCCTCCTGGGCGTTCGGCAACTCCGGCACCCGCTTCAAGGTGTTCCAGACCCCCGGCACTCCGAGGGATCCCTTCGAGAAGGTGTCGGATGCCGCGCAGGTGCACAGGCACACCGCTCTGGCGCCGAGCGTGGCACTGCACATCCCCTGGGACAAGGTCGACTCCTACGACGATCTGCGCAAGCATGCCGAGGACAACGGCGTGGCACTGGGCACGATCAACTCCAACACCTTCCAGGACGACGACTACAAGTTCGGTGCGCTCACGCATGAGGACGCATCCGTCCGCCAGAAAGCCATAGACCACCACTTCGCGTGCATCGACGTGATGCACCAGACCGGTTCCCGCGATCTGAAGATCTGGCTGGCGGAGGGCTCGAACTATCCTGGCCAGGCGGATCTCCGCGGCCGGCAGGACCGCCTGCAGTCCTCGCTCCAGACGATCTACCAGCGTCTGGGCGAGGATCAGCGCCTGGTGCTGGAGTACAAGTGCTTCGAGCCGGCGTTATACCACTCCGACGGCCCCG
>CAYOTY010000009.1:0-39942 GCA_964406995.1 uncultured Microbacterium sp. | reverse complement strand
TCGAAGTCGATGCCGCCTGCGGCGCTGGTCGCGTCGATCACCGTGAGTGCGCCCTCCGCGTCGACCCGGCGGATGGGTGCTGCCACGCCGGTGGAGGTCTCGTTGTGCGGCCAAGCGTAGACGTCGACGCCTTCCACGATCTCCGCCGCGGTCAGCGACCCCGGCTCCGCCGAGCGCACGTCGGGCGCCTCCAGCCAGGGGGCTGCCGCCGCCTTGGCGAACTTGCCGCCGAACTCGCCGAAGGTGAGGTTCTGGGCGCGGTTCTCGATGAGACCGAAGGCCGCGGCGTCCCAGAACGCCGTCGAGCCGCCGTTGGCGAGGATGATCTCGTAGCCCTCCGGGAGGCGGAAGAGCTCGGCGAGCCGCTCGCGCACGCTGCCGACGAGGTTCTTCACCGCCGGCTGGCGGTGGGAGGTGCCCAGGATCGTGGCGCCCTCGGTCACGAGGGCCTTCAGCTGGTCCGGGCGCACCTTGGACGGTCCGCAGCCGAAACGGCCGTCGGTGGGCAGGAGGTCACGCGGAATCTCGATCGCCATAGATCTGATTCTATGGGCGTTGCCCCACGGGTTCTCGCCCGACGGCGCGCCCCTGCGCTCCCGCGGCTGGGTTAGGCTTGCCTCACAGGATTTCGGAGGGCCAGATGACGGATCTGATCGATACCACGGAGATGTATCTCCGCACGATTCTCGAACTCGAGGAAGAGAACATCGTGCCCCTGCGTGCGCGCATCTCCGAGCGCCTCGGCCACTCGGGCCCGACGGTGTCGCAGACGGTGGCGCGCATGGAGCGCGACGGGCTGGTCGTCGTCTCGGACGACCGGACGCTGGAGCTGACCGATGCCGGGCGTCGCAAGGCCGTCGACGTGATGCGCAAGCACCGCCTGGCCGAGCGCCTCCTCTCCGATGTGATCGGCCTGGACTGGGCCTATGTGCACGAGGAGGCGTGCCGCTGGGAGCACGTCATGAGCGAGCAGGTCGAGCGGCGCCTGGTCGAGCTGCTGGGCCACCCGACCGAGTCCCCCTACGGCAACCCGATCCCGGGTCTGGACCAGATCGGCGGAGAGGTCACGCGCACCTTCGAGGAGGGCGTCGTCGGCCTCGTCGCGCGCCTGAACAGCGCGGAGGAGCCCGTGCAGGGAGTCGTGCGACGCCTCGCTGAGCCCGCCCAGGTCGACCCCGACCTGCTCGAGCAGCTGCGTGAGGCCGGCGTCGTGCCCGGCGCCAGCGGAGACTTCCGTTTCAACGAGGGCTATGTGCTGATCCAGATGGACGGGCAGGCCGAAGGGCTGGAGCTGCCCGTCGAGCTCGCCTCGCACATCTTCCTGCTGGACGAGCCCGCCTGACGGGACGCCGGGCGTTTCCGTCCGGAGGATTCCCAGGTTCTCAAGGTGACACGATCGTTATCTTCCGGTAACCTCGAACGAGTTACCCGCGGGCCCGTTCGCAGGTGACTGTCCGTGACGGACGCCTCTTCGGCTCGTCACCGTCGCGGAGAATACGCACCGAGTGCCCGATAAGCTAAGTGCCGACGAGCCAGCGCACCCGAGCGCCGAGGCGCCGGAGGATCCGTTTTGACCGTAGATATCGATCGAGTCGCGAGCACATCCGACAAGCCCGTCGTCGCTCGACCCGCATCGACTCTTCGAGGCACCGCGCGTGCCGCCAAGCGTCCGCTGCGATCGCTCCTCGTGCTCGGCGCGGTCGGCGCCCTGGTCACCGGAGTCGCCCTCTCCGCCTTCGCCTCGCCCGCGCCCGTCGCCAACGCCACGGCGACCCTGCAGCAGATCGCCGCCGATGACGCGCAGTCGCTGATCATCGCCTCCGAGGTCACCGCGCCCACGATCGAGCGCGGCACCTACACCGCCACGACGCAGGAGGAGATCGACAAGAAGAAGGCGGAGGAAGCGGCTGCGCGCCGCGCCCGCCTCGCCTCCTCCAGCCGGAGCTACGTCGGCAACATCGACCTCTCGGTCACCGCCGCAGGATCGGGCGAGGTGCGCTACCCGCTGCCGCGCGGCTCCTATTACGTCAGCCGCACGGTCGGCGGTGCCCACCAGGGCGCCGACATGATCGCGCCGGCACGCACCCCGATCTTCGCCGCGACCTCCGGGGTCGTGCGCGTCTCCAGCGAGAGCCACTACGCCTACGGCGTCGCCGTCGTGATCGACGGAGTCGTCGGCGGCAAGCGCATCTCGACCACCTACGCGCACATGATCCACGGCAGCCGCCAGGTCAGCGTCGGACAGCACGTGCAGGCCGGCCAGCTCATCGGCCTCGTCGGCACGACCGGTCGCTCCTCGGCCAACCACCTCCACTTCGAGGTCCGCATCAACGGCGCCCTCGCCGAGCCGATCGCGTGGCTCAGCACCAACGCCGGCTGACACCGACACGCCGCACGCCATTTCCCCCGCGTTCGCCTCTCCGCCTCGTGGATGGGTTAACCTGAACCCGTCGCTGGATGAGTGAGGGGATTCCGATGGACCGAATACCGAGCATCCGAACCATGGATGCCCTCGGTCGTTACGTTCTTCGGCATTGCCCGGAGGGATGCCGCGGTGCGACCGCGAATGAAAGGCGCTGTTCATGAACAGCGCCTTTCGTGTTTCCTCCACTCCTTTCTCCCCCTGCGCCGTGTGAGTCGAGAGTGCCGGGAAGCCGTCCCGGCGGATCGAGAGGATGACGATGCGCACATTGGTACTCAATGCCGGATACGAGCCGCTCGCGGTGGTGTCGTTCAAGAGAGCCCTGGTGCTCGTGATGAACGACAAGGCCGCGGTGATCGAGCGCGTCGAGGGGGATCCGGTCCGCGCCGCCAGCGGCGCCTTCGAGCGTCCGGCGGTGATCATCCTCACGCGCTATGTGCGCATCCCCTCCGCCCGGCGAGTGCCGGTGACCCGGCGCGGCGTCCTCCGCCGGGATGCGCACCGCTGCGCCTACTGCGGGAAGACGGCCGCCACGATCGACCACGTGCTCCCGCGCTCTCGCGGCGGCCGCGACTCCTGGGAGAACCTGGTCGCCTGCTGCCTGCGCTGCAACAACGTCAAGAGCGACCGCACCCCGCGCGAGATGGGCTGGGAGCTGCGCACGATTCCCCAGCCGCCCCGCGGCTCGTCCTGGACCGTGCGCGGCGCCGAGCGTGCCGACCCGCGGTGGGAGCCGTACCTGGCGCTGGCGGCGTAGGGGGCGCGACTCGCGGTGGTGATCCGCGAAGGTCAGCGCTCTTGCTCGTCTGCTCCGAGCGTCGCGGTGCGACGCTCGGACTGCTGAGCCCCTGCGTCCCTGTCGCCCACTCCACGCGCCGCGGTCGGGTGCGCGACGAACGTTGAGCGGGGAGGTGGCGCGCGGAGCCTCCGGGCGACAGGGGCCCGCCTGTCAGAGGCGTAGAGCGTGGAAGGCCGCCCCGGAGGGCGGCCTTCCACGCTCATGTTCCTCGCGCTGCGCGCTCGTCAACACGCTCAATCGCCTCGGCGTCGAGCGCAAGCGCTCGTGCTCTCGCCTCAATCGCGTGTGCCCCTGACAGGATTCGAACCTGCGACCTACCCTTTAGGAGAGGGTTGCTCTTCCACTGAGCTACAGAGGCGGGCAGCCTCAGTTTAGTCGGTGGAGGTGCTTCGGCGGCGCCAGGGGAGGCGCCGCCGAAGCGGGGTGGGCGGGTTCGGGGCGGGGCACCCGCGAACCCGCCGCAGGACGCAGCCGTCAGCCGATGTCGGCCGGAGCACGTTCGGTGCGACTGCGGTTCAGCAGGAGCATGCCCCCGCCGAGTCCGAGCAGCAGGAGCGCTGCCCAGAGGTAACCGAGCGGCAGGCCGCCGCCGGTCACCGGGTGCTCGGCCGGTTTCACGACCACCCCGGCATCCCACGTCGGGTCGATGCCCTCGGTGGCCCGGATTTCGCGGTGATCGTAATCGCCGGTGAGCGCCGTATTGGAGTCGTCGAGCACGATCTCGATCGTGAACCCGGTGGAGCGGTCGGCATCCGAGTCGCGCGCATCGTCGGATCCGGAGTCACGGGAGGTGAACTCGTAGATCCTCTGCTGCGCCTCGGTGAGCGTGAACCGCACCTGGTAGACGCCGGCCTCCAGCTCGTCGAAGGCGTAGCGTCCGTTGGCGTCGGTCGTGGTGTCGTCGATGACGACGCCGTCCTGGAGCAGCTCGACGATGACTCCCGCGAGAGGCAGCTCGTCGTCGTCCTGCTGGCCGTTCCTGTTCGTGTCGATCCAGACGTAGTCGCCGACCGCGTAGGACTTTGTATAGGCGTTCCACTCGTCCTCGTCGTCGACCACGTCGCCGGAGTGGACGCCGACGCCGATCACGCTCGCCGTGTCCTGGTGCGTCGCCCCGGCCGGGAGGGCGGGCAGAGTGCCGGTGCACTCGAACTGCACGCCCGGCTCCAGGACGCCGTCCCACTCGGTCCCCGTGCGTCCGTCGGGGAAGACGCACTCCAGATCCTCGATCGCCCCCTCGCCGCCGGTCAGCTCATCCGATACGACCACGTCGGTCAGCGGCTCGCCGCCGTCGTTGGAGATCGTGAAGCGGAGCTCCTGCGCCTCCGGGACGGGCAGCGCCTTGGGCGCGGCATCGAAGTCGCCGGAGTACCCGTCGTTCAGGAGGTTTCCGGCGTCGTCATAGACAGGACCGGATGCCGGACCCTCATCCGTCCACTTCTCGATGTCGATGCTCGGCTTCTCCTGCGGATCGATGACCGCCCGGGTGCCGGTGATCGCGTTCACGATCGGCGTCTCGACGTCATCAGGATAGGTGACCTTCACGGCGAAGTACGCTGCCGCACGCTCCCCCGCGGGGAAAGTGGTTCCGGGCTTCTGCGACATCGTCACGCGGTGCAGATCCTCGTCGTAGGCGGCGACCAGGTTCGCCCCGACCTCGACCGGGCCGGTCGGCGAGAGACTGGCCGAGGAGAACTCCGGGACATCCGCCTCCTCGACGAATCCGAGGAACTCGACCGCCCCGGGAAGATCGTCGATCACCGGGATGATCCCGACCCCGCCGAAGGTGCCGCGACCGATGAACTCGACACGGTAGACGTAGGTGTCCTGCACCAGTGCGCCCTCGGCATCCACATAGGCACTGAGGGTCTCCGTCCAGGGGTTGGCCGGATCGCCCGCGGGATCGAAGAGGCGCTTGCGCACCTCGGCCTCGTTCCCGTAGGAGGTGACCTCCGCCGCCGTCCAGGAGGTGTAGTCGTGCTCGAGGCCCTCGGCATGCAGCGTCGCGCGGTTGATGATGTCGATCGTCTCCTTGCCGATGAACTCTCGACTGGTCAGGGCGACGAACACCTGCAGCCTCTTGTCGGCGCCGCGGGTGGCGACCACCGCGTCTCCGGCATCGCTCAGCGTGATGAGGAGGTCGTCCTCCTCGCTGATCGCGACCTCGAAGTGCGAGGCATCGAGCGCCTGGCCGTCGTAGGTGCCGGTGACCGCGACGGTGGCGGGGTCACGCAGGTCGAACACCGTCGCGTCCACGTGGTCGACGATGGTCGCCTCGCGGGCGTCGATACCGATGCCCGGCTCGACGGTGAAGGTGTAGGCGACCGTCACCGACTCACCCGGCTCGATCCGGGTCTGGCCGGTGCCGCGCTTGGTGAACACGCTGCTGTCGTCGATGCCGTTCCCGCCCTCCGGCAGGACGACGACGGTGACGCTGCGGCTGCGGTTGTGACTGCCGCCGTCGTAGTAGAAGGTGGCGGTGTTCGGCCAGATGTGGGCGGAGGCGTCGACGATCGAGGTGCTGCCGTCTGCGAGACCGTCGATCGAGTTCAGCTGCGCTGCGACGTGGAAGGTGACATCCGTGCTCGTCTCCTTGCCGACGTTGATGAGCAGCCTCTGGCCGTCGACGCAGTAGGTGCCCACGAACGGATCGGCCTCGAAGTCGGCGGCCGGAGGGCATGTGGCCGCTTCGGTGAGGGCGAAGCCGTCGGATGCCGTGATGAAGCCGGTTCCGGTGATCCAGCTCGCCTGCGGGGGCAGGATGTCCTGGATCACGACGTTGCGGTCCAGCACCCGGTTCGGGTTCTGCGTCCCGCTGGTGCCGTCCCTGCCGTCCCACCAGGCCAGGTTCGCGCGCAGCGTGTAGGTCAGCTCGACGGGAGGCGTGAGGCCGCCCTCGTCATCGACCTCGACGATCGCGCTGCTCCAGGCCGCGCCCTTCTGGAAGGCCGCGTCGAGGTCGGCTCCGGTGGGACCGGGGTTCGGGTTCGGCGGCTGGGGGATGCTGTCCCCGAGGCGGACCGTGGCGGAGCGCTGCGTGATCCCGCCGAAGTCGGCGGTGTTCTGCAGAAGGACCTGATACCAGCCGTGCCAGCTGTCGTCCGTCTTCAGCGTGTTCGCCTGAGCCTGGAGGCGGCTGCGGAGATCGGCGATCTGAGAGGCGTCGACCTTGGCGCGGTAGGTGACGTCGAGGACGGAAGGTCCCTCGATGTTCCCGGTCCACGAGAAGGAGCTGCCGGTGATCGTGGGGGTGAAGGCGAAGGAGTCCGTCTCTCGGTTGAGCCCGTCCTCGTCCCAGGTGGTGAGCGCAGCGGTGAAGGAGTCCTCGTCGTAGCGCATGCTGGCGTCGAGCACGTCCTCGATGGTGAAGTCCTCGCGACTCTCCGGCGAGCTGACTCGCAGTGTGTAGGTGACCCACTGGTCGGCGATCGCCGGCAGCACCTCCACGGTGACGTTGCCGTCGTCGTCCTTGGTGTGGGTGACGTAGGAGTCGAGGTTGCCGGGTGCGGTCCGACTCTTGTCGAAGCTCTCGGCGACGTTCTCGAACTGGTCGCCGTTGTTGCGGACGATCACCTCCACCGACTGATCCTCGCCGTCGATGCTGAGCCGGATCTGCCCGCGCGTGCTCTCGTCCACGGAGGCGATGTCGATGTTCAGATCGAAGAAGCCCTGGTTGACGTCCGCCGGAAGCGGATCCTTGAAGGTGACGATGAGCCTGCTGCCGTCTCCGACGAAGCTCTCGACCATCTCGTTTCCGGCCGGCGGCGGGCCGAAGCCGGCGAGATCGCCGCCCAGATCGAACTCGACGACGGCGCCCGGCGGGAGCCCTTCGCTCTGGCTGTACTGCACCCGCAGGGTGAGCACAGCCCCCTCCTCGATGACGGGCACGCCGTCATGGCTCGTCCCCGAGCCCAGCGGCGCTCCGTTCAGCAGAAGTGTCGTCTGAAGGCCGGGTGTCGCGGCGGCCGCAGACTGCGAGAAGCCGACGATGGATGCGGCGGCGAGCAGGAACGCGATGAGCGCGGCCAGTCCGCGCCTCAGGATCGAGTGCTCGGTCGTCGTATTCGGATTCGACAAGATTCCTCCCCAAAGAAATCACGCAGGCGGCGCGCGGCGGCGTATGAATACGCGGGCTCGGGTCGCACCGGCAGAGTTCAGGCCCATCGGCATGACGGGCCTCATCGATAGGGACGAGTGATCGGCGGTGCGGTTACGCGCTCCGGGGGACTTCACCCTCGGTTTCACCCTCTTGCGGAGGCGGCTCGTCCCCGCAGTCGCGCCGGGGCGTCCGCCGGTGTCAGCGCGAGGAGTCCGGGAGTTCGAGGAGCCCCAGATCCTCCGCGATCCTGAGCGCCGACTTCCGCGAGGAGGCCCCGAGCTTGCGGTAGATGCTCCGCAGCTGCGATTTGACCGTGTGGGGTGAGACGACGAGCTGATCGGCGATGGCACGGATGCTGTCGTTGCCCGCGAGAGCGGCGAGGACGACCTTCTCACGCTTGGTCAGCGACACCGAGGGCGCCTGCCGGGGCATGTTCAGCGACGCGGGCAGCTCCAGATAGCGCTGCAGACCCTCCAGGCGCCTCTCGCGGCTGAAGTCCCAGAGACGCCGCCGGTCGGGCGCGTCCAGAAGCGCGATATGGAGCCTGCTCCCATAGGCGTCCCACGTGACGAAGGCCCGGGTCAGCCAGTCCTCCGCGCGCTGAGCGTCGCCGTGGCGGAGAGCGGCGACCGCGCCGATCGTCTCGAGCTCGGCGCGGGTGCGGATCGTGTGATCCGGGAGGTGGATCAGACGCTCTGCCGTCTCGACCGCCTCGTCGTCGCCGCCGGCTGCCAGGAGGGCGGCGATGCGCGCCGTGGCGAGGTAGGGGTTCATCTTCGGGAAGGCGGCGAGGAGCTTCTCTGCTCGCGGCGCGTCGCCGCCGCTGAGCCACGCCCGGGCGAGCGCGGCGTGGAGTGACGCGGTCGCGACGTTGTCGCCGGCGCCCGGAGGAGCAGGCTCGGCCGCGAGCTCCCGCGTCACCCGGTCTGCCTCGGCGTGGGCCTGGCCGAGGCCGTGGCGGGCGGTCACGATCGCGGTGGTGATCAGCGGCCAGTACTCGCTCGTGAGCAGGAAGTCGCGAGTGGGGCGCAGCGACTCCATCGCCGCCGGGAAGTCGAGGGCATCCATGTGCCTGTATGCCTCGGCGAGCAGGCCGAGGCTGTTCATGGAGGTCTTGCGGACGGTAGCCGGCCAGACGTCCTCGTGGATGGACTCGGCGACGACCGCTGCGCGGATCGTGTCACCCGCGAAGGCGTTGAGGCCGCTGACGTACACCGCCGAGTAGTCCCGGGGGCCGGGTCGGGCGCAGAGAGAGACCGAGCGCTCGGCGGTCGCGATGGCGTCGTCGATCCTCCCGCCCATCCACAGGGAGAAGCTCAGCTGCCGCAGGACCGTGCCCACGTGCTCGGCGGCCTGCGCGAGGATCGGAGGATCGATCCTCTCCGCCAGCTCGACCGCGGCGCGGGCCGCCTCCCCGGATCTTCGCCAGTCCCGCGTGAGACGCCGCGAGATCGCGCGCATGCTCGCGTGAGAGAAGGCGTCGATCTGCGGGTGGATGTAGGCCGGTTCGGCCGTCGCCTCCACGGCGATCTGGAAGATCCGGGGCGCCTCGGCGCGCCTGACCGGGTTCGCCATCAGAGCGAGCCCCAGCCCGAAGGCCAGCATCGGGTACTCCCACAGCTTCTTCTCCGGCACCTGGAGGAGGTTCGGGAGGAAGCGATCGCTGGTGTAGCTGTCCGGGTTGCTGATCACGACCGAGACGAAGACGCGATCGGCCAGCGCGTAGTCCTCGCCCTCGAGGGCGAACTGGAGGGCGTGCTCGACGACCTCTTCGTTCTCCAAGAGCCAGGCCGCCGTCGTCAGGCACAGCCGGCGAAGCCGCGCGGCATCGGTCCGGGCCCGCGCGCGGAACGTGTCACGGATCGTCTCGACGTACTGGAAGACCTGCCGGTTCCGCGTGTACGGGATCCAGCGTCCGAAGCCGTTGCGCTCGAGCATGTCCAGCTGCCGGGCGGCATCGGCGCCCTCGCTCAGCTGCTCTGCGAGCGCGACATCGACGTAGGGCGGGACGCTCGTGTCGGTGACGAACCGCACGGTCTGCGGATCGGGGAGCAGCGACTCCAGTCGCGCGGCGACCACGCGGTCCCACTCGATCGAGTCCACCTGCGGAACGGCGCCCAGCTGGGAGATCGCGAGGGTCACGGCCCGGACGGACAGGGGGAAGCCGTGCGTCGCGGCGACGATGGACGCGGCCAGGCGGGGGTCGCGGATGCCGGTCTGATCCTCTACGAGGGCCGTGACCTCGTCGGCGGTCAGCGCCAGCTCGCTCAGAGCGATGACCCGCACCACGCCGCCGGGCGGATCGGTCGAGGCGAGAGCGGTGCGTGCGCGGGTCGTGATCAGCACGCGCAGCTCGGGTGCTCGGGCGACCAGCTGCTGGAGGTCGCGGTCGATCTGCTCGGTGACGGCGCCGAGGTGCTCGTAGGCGTCGATGACGAGCGTCGCCGGGCCGAAGTCCGCCAGCAGGTCGGCGGCGAGGTCCACGGGGTCGGTCGCCAGGGCCAGCTGCTCCTGGACGTTCGAGGCGGTGTGCTCCGACATCTCGCCGAGCCGGGCAGCGCTGCGGGCGACCTGCTGCCAGAAGGCCTGCCGGCTGGTGATCTCCCCGTTCAGCGAGACCCAGGTGAGCGGCTCCTGCTGCGTGCGCTGCAGCACCCAGCTGCGCAGGAGCGTCGTCTTGCCGCTGCCGCTGGGGCCCTGGACGATGCAGACGCGCACGAGCGGAGAGGCCAGCACGCTGTAGAGCCGGGGTCGATCGACGACTCCGGCGATGGCGGCATTCTCTCGAGGCGCGCTCGACATCGAGGCATCGTATCAGTGATATACCCCGCGGCCACGCGGAAGGAGAGCGCGGAGGCTCAGCCCTGTGCCGCGCGGTAGGCCTCGATGACAGGCGCCGGAACGCGGCCGCGCTCGGAGACCGTGTGGCCGTTCTCCGCGGCCCACGCCCGGATGCGTGCCGCCTCGGGGGAGCGCGACGGACGCTTGCGGGGAGTCTTCGCCGGGGCGCCGGCCGAGTTCGCGCGGCGCCCGGCATCGATGAAGGGCCGGAGCGCATCGCGCAGCTTCTGAGCATTCGCGTCGCTGAGGTCGATCTCGTAGAGCGTGCCGTCGAGCGAGAAGTGCAGCGTCTCTCCTTCGTCGTCACCGAGAAGGGTGCCGTCGATGTCGTCGATCAATTGGTGCACAATTCGCTTTGCCATGGGGAAATACTATCCGGTGCACGTTCGACGAGAAAGGGATCAGTGGGAATTCCCATCGACGATCTTCAGCCCGACAATGCAGCCGACAAGTCCGATCAGCAAAAGAATGCGTATCCAGGAGATATCGGTATCGCCCGTGACCATTGCCCAGATGACGGTGAGCGAGGCGCCGATACCGACCCACACGGCATAGGCGGTGCCGGTGGGAATCTCGCGCATCGCCCAGGCGAGGCCGAGCATCGACACGGCGCATGCGCCGAAGAAGATCACGCTCGGCCAGAGCTTTGTAAAGCCCTCCGATTTGCCGAGCGCTGTCGCCCAGACGGCCTCGAAGATCCCTGAAGCGATAAGAATCAACCATGACATGGTGCGGTCCTTTCGGACCAGTCTTTGCGCTTTCCGGGTACTGGCCTGCCTCGTCCGGGGTCGTTTTCGGCGACCACGAGCGATTCTATCAAAGGCCTTTCAGGGCAGAATTCCTGCGCGGCGCGCGCGGGCCACCGCCGCGTGACGCGTGGAGACGTCGAGTTTGGCCATGGCGCTGGACAGATATGCCTTGACCGTTCCCTCGCGCAGACCCAGCTGCGGTGCGATCTCGGCGTTCGTCGCGCCGAGTGCCACGCAGGCGAGCACGTCGGTCTCGCGGGGCGATAGGCGGATGCCGCCCGCGACCGTCGTCTCCGGCTCTTCGTCGCGGACGAGGGCGACCAGACTCCGCTCCACTGCCGCCAGCCGCTCGCGGAGCGCATCGTCGGTCACGATGCCGGCGATGCTGCGCAGCTCCGCGAAGCTCTCGCGCAGCTCTTCGCGGCGCGGGGCCGGAATCGTCGGGGGGATCATCTCCTCCAGGCGCCGGGTGACCTCGTCGCGGATGTGCAGCTCGGTGGCGATGTCCCTCGCGATCTCGACGGCGGGCGCGGTGGCGACGTCTCCCAGGGACTGTTCGGCCCAGGCGCCCGCGTAGAGGACGCCGCGAGAGCGGCCGTCGACGACGATCGGAATGGCCAGCAGCGCGCCCAGTCCCTCTCCGAGCACATAGCCGTCGTAGTCGTGCGTGATCTGTCGCGAAGACCGGTAGTCGGTGGTCATCCGCGGGCGCAGCTCGGTCATCGCCTTGCCGCCGAGGCCCCGCTGCAGTCGCACGCGGAGGCCTTCGAGGCTGCGGGTGCGACTGCCGACGATGCTGGTGACGGTCACCTCGCCGCCGTCGAGCAGCCCGCCGAAGGCGACCGGGAACCGGGTGCGGCGCGCCAGCTCGCGCACGGCGTGCTCGACGAGCTGTGCCGGATCGTCGGCGGCGGTCTTCGCGGTCGTCACTGAGCCTGCCTCCGAGGGCTTCGCCCTCACCTACGTGTGTGCGGGCCAATCTACCATCGCCCGAGGCGCCGACTCCTGCTCGAGATCGAGGAGATAGCGCTTGCGCTCCGGGTAGGTGCCGTACTGGCCGATGGACCCGTCGGCGCGGACCACCCGGTGCACCGGGACGATGACCGAGAACGGGGTGAGACGGCACGCGGTGCCCACGGCGCGTGCCGCCCGGGGCGCTCCGGCCCGGATCGCGACCTCGCCGTAGCTCATCGTCTCGCCGTAGCCGATGTCCGCGATGGCGCGGAGCGCCTCGCCGGCGAAGCCGGGCGCCAGCCGCCAGTCGAAGCGAAGTCGATCGCGGAAGTCCACGACCTGGCCGGCGAAGTAGGCATCGACCAGATGCGCGAGCTCGTCGGCGGCCCCGGCATCAGGCTCGGGCGTCTCCTTGAGATGGGCGGAGACCTTCTCCAGGAGCCAGGGGACCGTCGGGTCCTCCGCCTCGGAGAGATCGAAGCGGACGATCCCCTCGTCCGAGAACACCGCGAGGGCGTCGCCGAAGGGGGTGGGCACGAAGTCGTATCGGTATGTCATGCGGCAATCCTGCTCGGTGGCGAGAGGGGAGAAGCGGCCGATCTGCTCCTCGGGAACAACTCGACACAAATACTCAGATGTGCAGAAGAAGTCAAGGAATCCGGCGAAACCCGCCCCGCTTGCAGGGACCTGGGCGCATACGAGCCTACGCTTCTGCTGTGTGGCGACGTGAGGTGATCCTGGCGGACGAGGTGACGACCTCTGCTCCGGTCACCTTCGGGGACCTCGCCACCACGGGAACGGGAATGACTATCGCGCATGTCGCCGAGGCCGCAAGACTGCGGCTCCAGGCCGAGGCGGCGGATCTCGGCGGCCCCTCACCGCTGACCTCTTTCCGTGACACCCCCGAGTCCGGCATCGACATCTCCCGGGCCCACCCCGGGAGCCTCCCGCAGTTCATCACCGGGAAATCGACCCTGCTGTCGAACCTGTTCCGCGACGAGGTGGGACTGCGCACCGCGCGGCTCGCCGCCGAGCGCATCACCGCCAAGCAGACCGAGCTTCGCACCGTGCGGGGGATCGAGGCGGTGCATCTGGCCGTGGGACTGGCGAGCTGGCGCATCGGCGGCGTCGACTACACGGCGCCGGTGCTCCTGCGTCCGCTGGCGATCCGCCGCCATCACTCCGACTTCGAGCTGAAGCTGCAGGGCGGGTTCACCGTCAACGGCGAGTTGGTGCGCCTGGCCGCCGAGCACTTCGGACTCGCGATCGACGCCGACGCCCTCGCCGCCCTCGCCTACGACGGCGGCATCTTCCAGCCGCAGCCGGTGATCGACCGTCTGCGCGCCGAGACCCGCGAGTTCGGCACCTTCGCCGTCCGTCCCCGCCTGCTGATCTCGACCTTCGCCGACGTCGGCTCCGCGATGGCCGGTGACATCCGCCAGCTCGACCAC
Organism: uncultured Microbacterium sp.; assembly: GCA_964406995.1. GTDB lineage: Bacteria > Actinomycetota > Actinomycetes > Actinomycetales > Microbacteriaceae > Microbacterium. The sequence continues at coordinate 26,627 of CAYOTY010000009.1, read as the reverse complement.
CCGATCTGCAACGCGATCGCCGGGCACGTCGCCGACCGCGAGCAGGTGACCGCACCCCGGCCCGCACCGGAGGTGCCGAGCCCCGACGAGCGCTCCCCGGCATCCGACAACCGCCTCCTCGATGCCGACGACGAGCAGGAGGAGGTGCTCGCACGCATCGCGGCGGGGCACTCGCTGGTCGTGAAGACCCTGCCCGGCACGGGCGGCACCCAGACGGTGATCAACGCGCTCGGCGACCTCGTCCGCGCCGGCAAGCGCGTCCTCGTCGTCTCGACCAGACGCTCCACTCTCGACGGGGTGCGCCATCGCCTGGCCGGGATCGGCCTCGGCGGCATGGCCGTCTCGCCCGTCAGCATCCGTCGCGATCTCATCCGCAGCATCGCCCGCAACGAGAAGGCCACCGCGCCCGCGCTCGCCGAGGTCGATGACGCCCTCGTGCGGCTGCGCACGGTGCTGCGCGACTACCGGAAGGCGCTGACCGCCAGGCGCCCCGGCCTGAACGTCTCGGTGCTGGACGCCACGCGCGAGCTCACCCGTCTCGCCTCGCTGCCGACCCCGCCGTCCACCACGGCGAGGCTGAGCCCTTCCTCTCTGGCCCTCCTCGCCGAAGCCCGCGCCGAGGCCGCGGAAGTGCTGACGCAGGCGGCGCAGCTGGGCGAGTTCCGCTTCGGTCCCGACGACTCTCCCTGGTACGGCGTCGTGTTCGCCTCGACGGAGCAGGCCCACGCCGCGCACGCGCTCGCCGAGAGACTCCACCGCACGAGCGTGCCCGCCCTCCTCGAACGCGGCTACGCCCTGGTCGGTCAGACGCATATGCGCCCCTTCGCGACGATCGACGAGCTGGGCGACTACCTGCGACTGCTCCAAGGCATCCGCGACACTCTCGACCGATTCAGCCCGACCGTCTTCGAGCGCCCCCTCGGCGAGCTCATCGCTGCGCACGGCCCGCGGCGCGATGCACCCACGATGTCGGCGGCGAACCGTCGCCGGCTGCGCCGCCTGTCCAAGGAGTACGTGCGACCGGGCGTGCACATCAGCGACATGTACGACGCGCTCACGCGCATCCAGCGTCAGCGGGTCGAGTGGCAGCGCTACGTCTCCGGCGGGGTCATCCCCGAAGTGCCGCTCGGACTCGCGGACCTGCACGTGGCCTGGCAGCGTCTGGAGGCGGAGCTCGACGAGCTCGATCAGGCTCTCCGACGCAAGGCCCAGCTGGCGAACCTGCCGATCGAGAAGCTCGTGCGCACCCTCGCGGGCCTGGCGGCGAAGTCGGATGTCTTCGACAACCTGATCGAGCGGGCAGAGCTTCGAGGGCGTCTGGCGGACTGGGGGCTCGAGCCGCTGCTGGCCGAGCTGTCGAACCGCCATGTCGGCGCCGAGCGCGTCGCGGACGAGCTCGAGTTCGCCTGGTGGCAGTCGCTGCTCGAGCACGCCCTCCAGGAGGATCGTGCCCTCCTCGGGGCGAACACGGCCATCGTCGATCGCCTCGAGCGCGACTTCCGCCTGGTCGATGAGGCGCACGCCGCCGCCGCCGGGAAGCTGCTGGCCTGGCAGCTGGCCGGGCAGTGGCGCATCGCCGTGGTCGATGAGCCCGACGAGGCCCAGAACCTGCGTCGGGCGCTCACCCTGGGGCATCCGACCGCGGCCGAGATCCACGCCGCCGCCCCCACGCTCGTCGGTGCCCTGAGCCCGGTCTGGATCGCCTCTCCCTACCAGGTGCCGGAGATCCCCGAAGGGGTGCACTTCGATGCGGTGCTGCTGGCCGATGCCGCCGCCGTCAACCTCGCGGAGTCCGCCCCGGCGATCCGCCGGGCGCGTCAGATCGTCGCCTTCGGCGATCCCATCACCCAGCGCCCCTCGCCGTTCGCCGTGTCGATCGTGCCGGAGGCCGACTGGGAGCCCGAGACGCCCTTCGACGAGGTGCCGGTCTTCGAGCACCTCGCAGGGCTCCTGCCGGTGATGACGCTCTCGCGCAGTTACCGCGCCGGCGGCGAGGACCTCGCCGAGCTCATCAACGATGCGTTCTACGACGGCGAGATCGTCTCGCTTCCCTGGGCGGGCTCGTACCTCGGCCGAGGAAGTCTGACCGTCGACTACGTCGAGGGCGGCGTGGGCACGCCCGATCCGGTCACCGGCGCGGTGGAGAGCCCGGACGCCGAGGTCGCCCGGGTGGTCACGCTCGTCGTGGAGCATGCCGTCAACCGGCCCGCCGAATCGCTCATGGTGATCACCGCGAGCAGGCGTCACGCCGAGCGGGTGCGGGCCGCCGTCACGAGCGCCTTCGCCGGACGAGGGGATGTCGCGGAGTTCGTGGGGCGCGACACCGCCGAGCCCTTCTCGGTGCTCACGCTGGAGGAGTCCGTGGCCGAGAGCCGCGATCGCGTGATCTTCTCCCTCGGCTACGGCCTCACCAAGCACGGCCGGGTGCTCAGCGACTTCGGCGACCTCTCCCAGCCGGACGGCGAGCGGCTGCTGACGGTGGCGATGACGCGCGCGCGACGGTCGATGGTGCTGGTCTCCTCGATCCGCCCGACCTCCTTCGACGACGGACGCCTGGAGCACGGGGCGGCGACCCTCATGTCGCTGCTCGGCAATCTCGCGACGCGCTCGCGAGAGGCGCGCCTGGAAGACCTGGCCGACCCGCTCACCCTGGTGCTCGCCCGTGAGCTGCGCCGCCTGGGCGCCTCCGTCGACGTCGACTACCGAGGGCTGCTGCCGCTGGTGGCCCAGTACCAGGGCAAGGCCGTCGTGATCGAACCGGGCCCCGAATCGCAGCGGGACTCGCTGCGCGAGTCGCTGCGGCTGCGGCCTCTCGTGCTGCGGCGGCTGGGGTGGCACTATGTGCGCGTGCACGCCTTCGACCTGTACAGCGACCCGGCCACGGTGGCCTCGCGCATCGCGGTCGTTCTGGGCATCTCCGAGGAGACCCCGCGGGAGAACACCGACACCGAGCCCATCGACATCGTCGACTCCCGTGACCCGCAGTGAGCGCCAGCGCATCGTGCGCGTGCCCGGCAGCCGCCGCGCGCAGCTGACGCCGGTGCCGGAGGCGACGGAGGAGCCGGTGTCCGCGGACATGCGGAAGGACGCCGCGGCCGAACCCGCTCCCGACCAGGGGCCTAACGACGAGCAGCTGCGTCGCGACGTCCCCCCGCACTATTGACGGCTCACGCTTCTCCCGCTTCCCGCCGTTCTGTGGTGTTGCGCAGGAGCCGTGTGGCGTTGTGCAGGAGCCCGGTGCCGATTTCGCTCCGAAACGTCGCGAAACACCCGCGAGACTCTCCGGTCGCCCTGCACAACGCCAAAGGTGTCCTGCACAACGCCAGGGGAGGCGGTCAGACGCCCGTGGCGTCCTTGCGCAGCAGGTCGCGGATCTGGACGAGCAGCTCCTGCTCGGTGGGGTCCTCCTCGGCGGCCGGGTTCTTGGCGGCCTGACGCTCCTTCCACGTGTTCATGGGCGCGACGAACACGAAGTAGACGACGAGGGCGACCGCCAGGAAGCTGATGATCGCGGAGATCAGCTCGCCCAGCGGGAAGGTGACGCTCTGCCCGTACAGACCGGTCATCGTGGGGCCGAACCGGCCCGCCGCATCCGCCTCGAAGAACAGTGCGATCAGCGGCTCGATGATGCTGGAGACGACGGCATTGACGATCGCCGTGAAGGCCGTGCCGATGACCACGGCGACGGCCAGGTCGATCACATTGCCCTGGGCGATGAACTCCTTGAATCCCTTGAACATGGATGGTCCCTTCGTGCGGCCTCGTCAGGAGGCGGTGGTGGAGGCGGGCGCCGAGGCGGTGCTCGCGGGCTTGTCCGCTTTCTTCTCTGGTGTCGATGATGCCGAAGAGGTGCTCTTCTGACCAGAGTCCTTCTGACCGGAGTCCTTCGGGCCGGAGTCTCCGCGGGAGTCGGTGCGGTAGAAGCCGGAGCCGTTGAAGGTCACCCCGATCGAGCCGTACTCCTTGCGGAGACGGCCCTGGCATTCGGGGCAGTCGGTGAGGGTGGCGTCCGAGAAGCTCTGGACCGCGTCGAATCGGTGACCGCAGGCGGTGCAGGCATAGGCGTAGGTGGGCATCGTGTCTCCGTGGGGCGGGGGATCAGGGAAGAGTCAGGGTCTGGGTGGGGGTGACGATGCCGCTGACCGGCTGATCGTGCAGGTCGCGGGGGATCTCGGCGAGGATCTCGGAATCGTAGACGACCGCGTACACCGGCGGGCGCCGCTCCATCGAGCCGAGGGTCTTGTCGAAGAAGCCGCGGCCCCAGCCCAGGCGCGTGCCGGTGCGATCGACCGCGGCTGCGGGGATGATCATCAGATCGACGTCGTTCACCGCGATCGGGCCGAGCACCTGGCCGGTCGGCTCGGGAAGACCGAGCAGCCCTTCGGCGACCTCCTCGGTCTCGTCGGCGACGGCCCAGTCGAGGAGTCCGTCCTCGCGCGTGATCGGGAGGAGCACGCGGATGCCGCGGCGCACCGCCGCGGACACGAACTCCCGGGTCCCCGGCTCGGTGGTGGTGGACAGGTAGCAGGAGATCGATCGCGCCCCGGTCTCGGCGACCAGCTCGTCGAGCTGCGCGGCGACGGCCGCCGCGGCGGCATCCCGCTGCGCGTCGGAGAGCAGCTGGCGCCTCTCGCGCAGCTCGGCGCGGAGCGCTCTCTTGGCGTGATCCAGCGGGGAGGACATGGGCCTCATTCTAGTCGGCGACCGTGCCGCACTAAGCTGGGAGGCATGTCTGCCCCCCGCGTGAAAGCCGTCATCCCCGCTGCCGGTCTCGGTACCCGATTCCTGCCGGCGACGAAGGCTCTGCCCAAAGAGATGATGCCCGTCGTCGACAAGCCCGCCATCCAGTACGTGGTCGAGGAGGCGGTGAACGCGGGGATCGAAGACGTGCTGGTGATCATCGGCCGCAACAAGAACGCCATCTCCAACCATTTCGACGCCGTCCCCGAGCTCGAGGTGAAGCTGATGGAGAAGGGCGACCACGGCCGGCTTGAGCGCGTGATGAAGTCCAGCGACCTCGCCGACATCCACTTCGTCCGCCAGGGCGAGCCCAAGGGCCTGGGCCATGCGGTGCTGCGCGCCCGCGCCCACGTCGGGGACAGCTCCTTCGCCGTGCTGCTGGGCGATGATCTGATCGATGAGCGCGATGTGCTGCTGACGACGATGATCGACGCGCATCAGCGCACCGGTGCCGCGGTGATCGCCCTCATGGAGGTCGACCCGGAGAGCATCCACCTGTACGGCGCCGCGGCCGTGGAGGCCACCGATCAGGACGGCATCGTCCGCGTGACCGGTCTGGTCGAGAAGCCCGCCACCGAGGACGCCCCCTCGAACCTGGCGGTGATCGGCCGGTACGTGCTGCCGGCATCCGTCTTCGACATCCTCGAGCGCACCGAGCCCGGCAAGGGCGGCGAGATCCAGCTCACCGACGCCCTGCAGGAGATGGCGGCCTCGTCCGAAGGGCCGGGCGTGCTCGGCGTCGTCTTCGACGGTCGCCGCTACGACACCGGCGACCGGGTCGACTACATCAAGGCCATCATGCAGCTCGCCGTCGATCGCGACGACCTCGGCCCCGAGCTGCGCCCGTGGCTGAAGGAGTTCGCCGAGAGGCTCTGACCGTCTCCGGAGCACCCTATGGAACTCGGGCACAGCCACGGTCCGGTCAGCATCCGGCTCATCAGGGCGCGGGACGCCAAGGTGCTGCAGCATGAGCTGCTGAGCAACCGCTCCTGGCTGCGCCCGTGGGAGGCGACGATCCCCGGCGGGACGGTGTCCTTCGACATGCGGGTGAACATCCGTCGCCTGCTGCAGCAGTACCGCGAGGGCCACAACGTCCCCTTCGTCATGGAGCACGACGGCGAGATCGCCGGTCAGCTGAACGTGTGGGGGATCGCGCAGGGCTCGCTGAGCTCGGCGATGATCGGCTACTGGATCAGCGAGAGGTTCGCCGGCCTCGGCATCACTCCGACCGCCGTGGCGCTGGCGACCGATCTCGCCTTCACGCAGCTGGGGCTGCACAGGATGGAGATCAGCCTGCGCCCGGAGAACTCCGCGAGCCTGCGCGTCGTGCAGAAGCTCGGCTTCCGCTACGAGGGACTGCGCCGCAGGTACATCCACATCGACGGGGACTGGCGCGACCACCTCTGCTTCGCGCTGACCGCGGAGGACGCCCCGCAGGGGGTGCTCGCGCGCTGGTTGAGCGGGCAGGTGCCGGCGGATGCGGCGCAGGTGCCCCCGGAGCATCTGACCGGTCCGAATCCCTGAGCGACACGCGTGGCCGCTAGGGCGCTCAGCGGTGGCCGGTCGCATACCGTTGATGCTATGGATGGGCCGGTGCTGAGCGGGGGCGTGATCGTCCTCGTCTCCGTCGCGCTCTGGCTCCTGTACCTCCTGCCCTCGTGGCGAGGACGCCACCAGTTCTACGCCGCCGAGCGGAATGCGGTGCGGTTGAACCAGGCCCTGCGCGTGCTCGCCGAGACCAGCGAGACCCCGGACGAGGTGCGGCTCGAGCTCAACGCCCGATCGGCCCACGCCCAGCACAGACTCGCCAAGCGCGTGCAGGCCGAGCGCGAGGCCGCGGAGCTCGAGCTGCTGCGGGCGGAGCTGGCCGCGACGAAGGCGGATCCGGCCGTGCGACAGGCGCGGGCCCGCCGTCGCGCGCGCATGGCGGCGACCGTGCTCCTCCTGGCGGGGCTCGCGCTCGCCGGGGTGGGAGTGTGGCAGTTCGTGGAGGTCGGAGCGGTCTGGATGCTCTGGGCCGGCGGAGGCGCTGCCTTCCTCGCAGCCCTCGTTCTGCAGCGGATGGCGACGGTCGCCGCGCGCGCGGCGCGCCGGACCGAGACCAGCGCCGCCTCGGTGCCGGCACCGCGGGTCGCGCCTCCGCTGCACGACCAGGGGCCGGCGACCTGGACTCCGCGCAAGCTCCCCGAGCCGCTCACCTCGCGGGAGGGCTCGCGCGCGCAGGCCGCCCAGGCGAGCGCCCAGGCGCAGCGGGAGCGTCAGGCGGCGGCGCAGGCCGAAGAGCTGCGACGCCGGGCCGAGCGCATGGCGCCGCCGGTTCCTACGCCGTTGCCGGCGCCTTCCGAGACCCCGGCGGCATCCGACTTCTCGAGAATGGGCTACGTCGACGACGCCGAGATCGAGGCTCATGTGCGTCAGGTGCTCGCCCGTCGTGCAGCGGGCTGAGCGCGCGTGATAATCTAGTCGGGTTCACGGGCCTATGGCGCAGTTGGTAGCGCGTCTCGTTCGCAATGAGAAGGTCGGGGGTTCGAATCCCCCTAGGTCCACCGTAAATTTCTGCTCTGACCAGGGTTTCTTCTGGAGCGGCGTGCGACCGCACGAGTGCATGCCGGTGATGTGCGCCACTGGCGCCCGGTGCGCCGAGTGAGCATCTCACCGCCCAGTGCGTACCGAAAAGACGCGATCTCGGTACGCACTCGGCGGTTCGATACGCGGTGGACGCTCCTCTGCGGGGAGCGTGGGCGAAAATAATAAGGCAGGTTCGCTCACAAATCCCTAGAATGGAGTGCGGGGGACAGAGGGGATCGCCATGCTCAGCAACATCGCCGAGACGCTCGTGCTCACCGGCGCCGTGGACGCCGCCGTCATGTCCGCCGTCAGGGCGGAGGTCGGCGACGGTCCGGAGCTGGCCTCGCACATCATCGAGCGCCAGATCGTCACGCCGTCGCAACTGGCGCACGCGATCGCGGCCGCGCACGACCTGCCGTTCCTCGATCTGACCGGCCGCGAGCTCGACCCCGCCGTCGTCGCCCTCGTGCCCGGCGCGATGTGCCGGCGCTACCAGCTGATCCCTGTCGAGCGCCGCCGCCGCTCGCTCGTGCTGGGAATGGTCGATCCCAGCGACATCATCGCGATGGACGATGTGCAGTCGGTCACCGACATCACCGTGCAGCCGGTCGTGGTCGCCTCCGATGTGCTCAAGCAGATGTTCGACCGGTATCTGCGCTCCGACGAGGAGCTCAGCGACCTCTCCGAGCGGATCGGCGAGACCGCAGGTCCCGGCACCGTCTCGTTCACCGAGTCGCTCGAGGACGGCGACGGCGATGCCCCGATCATCCGCTTCGTGAACCTGCTCATCACGCAGGCCATCAACGACCGCGCCAGCGACATCCACATCGAGCCGGGCGAGCATCAGCTCACCGTCCGGTTCCGCATCGACGGCGTGCTGCACGAGATGCAGCGCGCGGATCGCGCGATCCAGGACGGGGTGATCTCCCGGCTGAAGATCATGTCCTCCATCGATATCGCCGAGCGCCGGCGTCCGCAGGACGGCCGCATCTCGGTGGCCCACGAGGGACGCCAGGTCGACCTCCGCGTCGCCACCCTGCCCACCGTGTGGGGCGAGAAGATCGTCATGCGCATCCTCGACAACTCCGGCCAGGCGCTCGAGATGGGCGATCTGCGGTTCGGGGCGGTGAACGAGGCGCGCTTCCGCGAGGCGATCGGCCGTCCGCACGGCATGGTGCTCGTGACCGGCCCCACCGGATCGGGCAAGTCCACCACGCTGTACACGGCGCTGCGGACGGTCGCCGACCCGCGCATCAACGTCATCACGGTCGAGGATCCCGTCGAGTACCGCATGGCGGGCATCAGCCAGGTGCAGGTCAACCAGCGCGCCGGGCTGACCTTCCAGTCCGCGCTGCGATCGATCCTCCGATCCGATCCGGATGTCGTGCTCGTCGGCGAGATCCGTGATCACGAGACCGCGAACATCTCCATCGAGGCCTCGCTCACCGGCCACCTCGTGCTCTCCACCCTGCACACGAACGACGCGCCCAGCGCTCTGACCCGGCTCGTCGAGATCGGCTGCGAGCCGTTCCTGGTCGCGACCGCGCTCACCGCGGCGGTGGCGCAGCGCCTGGCCCGCCGCCTCTGCCAGCACTGCCGAGTCCCCGTGCAGGAGCCTTCGCATGTGCTGCGCGGCATCGGCTTCCCGCACGATCCGAACGATCTTCCGATGCTGTACAAGGCGCGCGGATGCCCGAACTGCTCCGGCACGGGCTACCGGGGCCGGGTGGGCCTGCACGAGGTGATGACGATCTCGGAGCAGATCGAGCAGCTCGTCGTCGCGGGCGCGACCGGCACCGAGATCCGCCAGGTCGCGCTGGATCAGGGCATGATCTCGCTGCGGGAGGACGGCTGGTTGAAGGTCGCCCAGGGCCTGACCACGATCGAGGAAGTGCTCCGCGTCACGATCTGACCCGGCTCCGCTCAGCTGCCGGCGATCTCGCCGAAGATGGTGAAGATCGGCAGGTAGAGCGAGATCACCATCGCGCCGATGATGACGCCGATGCCGACGATGAGCAGCGGCTCGATGGTCGCCGTCAGCTGCTCGGTGGCCGTCTCGACCTCGTTCTCGTAGAAGTCGGCGATGCTGGAGAGCATGTCGGGCAGGGCGCCGGACTCCTCGCCGACCGAGACCATCTGCGCGACCATCGTCGGGAAGATCTCGGCCGCCGCGAGGGGGGCGGCGAAGGAGCGGCCCTGGCGCACCGACTCCTGCACGGCGTCCACGGCGCGCTCGATCTTGAGGTTGTTGCTGGCCTCGCCCACGATCGACAGCGCCTGCAGCAGCGGCACTCCGGCCTCCAGCATCATCGACAGCCCGCGGGAGAAGCGCGCGACGGCGATCTTGGTGTTCAGCGGCCCGAAGACGGGCAGCTTGAGCTTGAGCGGATCGACCGCCTGCCGCACCTTCTCGGTGTGGCGGTTGCGCACCCACCACGCCCAGAAGACGATCGAGAGCAGGATCATCGCGGGCAGGATCCAGAACATCTGTCCGGAGATCACGACGAGGACCTGCGTGGGCAGGGGCAGCTCGGAGCCGAGGCCCTCGAACATGCCCTTGAAGATCGGCACGATGAAGGCGATCATCACGATGACGCCGAGGATGGCGATGACGAGCACGACGAGCGGATAGGTCGTGGCCGATGTGATCTTGTTCTTCAGCTCCGCCTCATCGGCGTAGGTGCGCGCGAGTGACTGCAGCGCATCCCCGAGGAAACCGCCCGTCTCGCCGACGCGCACCATGCTCACCATGAGCGGCGGGAAGATGCCGGGATGGGCCGACATCGACGCGGAGAGCGAGGAACCCCCGGCGACCTGGGCCTGCACGGCCACCAGCGCCTGGCGCAGCACCTTGTCCTCGGTCTGCTCGGAAAGGATCGTGAGCGTGCGCAGCAGCGGGAGCCCGGCGCCGATGAGGCCGGCCATCTGCTTGGCGAAGACGGCGAGGGAGGCGGTCTTGACCCGCTTCTCGAAGCCGGGGATCGAGATCTCCTGGTTGAGCCCGGTCTTGGATACCGGGGCGATCGACAGCGGGATGAGCCCCTGCGCGCGCAGCTTCGTGGCCACGGTGCTCTCGCTGCTGCCCTCGATGGTGCCTTTGACGATCTTGCCGCCGGAGGTGTCGGAAGCGCGGTAGGCGTATTCTTCCAGGGTCGCCATGACTACTGCGTCCAGCCGAGGGTCTTGTGCTCATGCGCCTGCATCATCCAGGCGTCGGCGTCGAGCTCTTGCGGCAGCACCCGCACATCGTCGAGCTCGCGCGGGTCGACGGCGATGGCCTTGGCGACCTGCTGTGAGATGGTGCCCTGCGAGACGAGGCGTTTGAGGTCCTGGTCGAGGGTGTGCATCCCGAGCCCGGAGCCGGCCTGCATCGCCGAGTAGAGCTGGGCGATCTGGTTCTCGCGGATGAGGTTCGCGACGGCGGGGGTGTTCACGAGCACCTCGGTGGCGATCGTGCGTCCCTTGCTCTGCGCGAGTGGCAGCAGGGTCTGGCTGATGATGCCCTGCAGCGTGTCGCCGAGCTGCGTGCGCACCTGATCCTGCTGATGCGCGGGGAAGGCGTCGACGATGCGGTTGATCGACTTCGACGCGCCCTGGGTGTGCAGGGTGGAAAGGACGAGATGGCCGGTCTCGGCGGCCGAGAGCGCCGTGGAGATCGACTCGGGGTCGCGCAGCTCTCCGACGAGGATGACGTCGGGGTCCTGGCGCAGCACGCGCCGCAGCGCTTCGCTGAAGGATCCGGTGTCGCTGCCGATCTCGCGCTGGTGGATGAGGGCGCGTTTGCTGGTGTGCTGGAACTCGACGGGGTCTTCCAGGGTGACGATATGGGCCGGTCGGGTCTCGTTGATGATGTCGACCATCGCCGTCAGAGTGGTCGACTTGCCGGAGCCGGTGGGTCCGGTGACGAGCACGAGACCGCGGGGGCGCAGGGCCAGATCGCGGGCGATGGCGGGGGCGCCGAGGTCGTCGAGGGTCGCCGGCTGCGAGTTGATGAGACGGAGGGCGATGGCGGTCTTGCCGAGCTGGCGGAAGGCGTTGATCCGGAAGCGGCCGGTGCCGGGCACGGCGTGGGCGAAGTCGATCTCGCCGTGCCGGGCGAACTCCGCCGCCTGGTCGGCGGTGAGCAGGGAGCGCAGTTCCTGGTCGAGCCAGCTGGCGGGAAGGGGCGAGCTCAGGCGCGGGATGGCGGTGAGCGCGCCGTCCACGCGCATGAGCGGCGGCTGGTCGGCGGTCAGGTGCACATCCGACGACCGCAGGGTCGCGGCGTGCGCGAGCAGCGCGTCGAGGCTCAGGGTGCCGGTCATCGTCGTGCCTCTCTGTTCTCGACCAGGTAGATGAAGCTGTGCATCTGGATCTTCAGGCGCACTACGGTCTCCTCGGGGTCTTCTGGATCTTCCTCGCCGGTGTACTCGGCCCGGTCGATGCGCACGAGGCGAGCAGCTGTGCGCAGCTGGTCGAGGAAGGCGGTGGCCGTCTCGCCGTCGGGCGCGATGACCTCCAGGGTGAAGGGCACGATGCGCTCCGGTGAGAGTGCGGGGTCGGTGGCGGCGGCCCTGGTGGTGGTCTCGGTGCTTGCCGCGGTGGGATCCGGGTCGCCGGTCGGATCGACGCTCTCCGGTGCGGGTGCAGGGGCGTCCTGCGGGACATCCGGTGTCCAGAGCGTCGGCTCGGAGGCGGATGCCGAGACGATCGTCACCCTCGCGGCGAGGGCGGCGTCGACGATGATCTCGAACACCTGATCGTTGAGCGCCGCGTCGGGGATTCCGGCGTGCAGCTCAGCCAGCGAGGCCCGCAGCGTGTCGAAGTCGGCCTGCTGGGCGCGCAGGGCCCGCAACTGGGCGTCGTAGATCGCGTTGGTCTGCGCCACCTGGTCGGCCTGGGAGTGGGTGGAGGCGGACTGGCTGAGCATCGGCAGGGTGACGGTGACGATGCCGAGCACGAGGACGAGCGCGGTCACGAGGCCGCCGATCAGATGGATGAGCTGACGAGGCATGAGGTCACTCGCCTTCCTGGGCCACGAAGCGTTCGGTGTGGACGGTCTGATTCAGCAGCACGGTGATCTGGTACCGGGTTTCGGGATCCTCGTCGTCGCCGGCGGGCGCCTCGGTGGACAGTTCCTGCGCTTCGACGGTGTGCACCATGGGCAGCGCCCGAAGGCGGCGGGTCATGGTGACGAGGTCCATCTGCTCGGCGCCGAGGATCACCACCGTCATCCCGCCGCCGATCCGCAGGGCGGGGTCGTCGGTCGTCGTTGCGTCCGGCAGGGCCGGGTCGTCCAGGAGCTGTTCGGGCGTGGGGCCTGCGTCGATCACCAGTTCGATGAATTTCCCGCCCTCGGGGACGGTGGCCGCGAGTGCGGCGAACACGGGCACCCAGGCGGTGTCGTCGGCGAGTGCCTGTTCACGATAGCCGTGCAGCGCCTTCTCCAGCGCGATGGCCTCGGAGACCTCCGACAGTGAGCCGATCTCGGTGAGCAGGTTCGTTGAGCGGTTCTGCTCGGCCGCGAGGCGTGTGGAGGCCACGAGCGTGCCCGCGAAGGCGGCGGCGATGATGAGCGCCACGACGGCGAGGGCGGCGATGAGGACCACGGCCCAGCGGCCGAGCACGATGCGGCGGCGGCGGCGCTCGATCTCCGAGCGCGGCATGAGGTTGACCCGGGGGATGCCTCCCGGGCCCGAGAACGCGGTGGCGGCCATCAGTTCCCCTCTCCGAGCACGACGCCGAGCGTGCCGACCAGATCGAGCGAGAGCTCTCGGTCGAGCTCCCTCCGCGCGGAGGCGACGCCGGAGGCGTCGACATACTCGACGCGGGTGCCCAGCACCTGGTTCAGCGCGGCGTGCAGGCCGTCGACGGCGGCGCCGGCTCCGCTGAGATAGGTCACGGCGACCGGTTGTGCGCCGGGCCGGCTGTTGGCGAACTGCACGGTGTTGCGCAGGCGATGCACGAGGTCGGCGACGGCGGGGCTGGCGGTGCTGCTGCCGACCGACTCGCTCATCCGCATCGACTTGCGCGAGCGCCGTGGCCCCGTCCCCTCGGGGTGCAACGAGAAGAGATCGTCGAGCTCCTCGCCCGTGCCCTCCTCTGTCTCCTCGCTCTCGGCCTGTTCCTCGCGCATCCGCTGCCGCAGGGCCGTGGTGGGCACGTCGAGCGGGATGATACGCACGAAGCGCGGGGTGTTGTCGAGAGCGATGACGACATAGGTCGTGTGATCGGTGACGTGCACGATCGCGGAGGTCTCGCCAGGCCGGGCGAAGGGGGTGACCGCGCGCACCAGACCGAAGGGGAGGAGGTCGACGACGTCGATCGCGAGCTTCGCCTTGCCGAGGGTGGCGATCAGCTGCTCGACGGTCTCGGCGACCGCCGCCACGAGCAGACCGGAGAGCTGATCGCCCTCCTGGGCGACGGGGTAGAAGTCGAGCACGGCCTGGTCGGCCGGCACCGGCAGCAGGTCCTGCACCTGGAAGGGCAGCGCCTGGCGCAGCAGCTCGGGGCGCATCGCCTGCGTGGTGTACTCGCGCACGAGGATGCGCCGGCTGCCGAGCGCGAGGGTGACGCGGCGGCCCTTGATGCCCGCACGTGACCACAGCTGGCGCAGGGCCAGCGCCACGGCGTCCTGGTCGAGCACCTCCGAGTCGTTCGCCGCTCCGGCCGGCAGCGGCACGGAACCAGCGGCGAGGATCACGGGGCTGCGACCCGTGCGCACCTCCACGGCGCGCACGGCCTCCTGCGTGATCTCCACGGCGACCTGTGTTCTGCTCATCGTGCTCCCTCCCTCCTCGGGGTGTCGGTCCTCGGTCTCATGTCCTCTGGGGTGCTCATCCGCTGATCCCGACTGTGCGCAGATAGCCCTGGGCGATCTGCTCGCCGCCGGTGATGCCCACGGCGGCGCCGAGCAGCATCCACGGACCGAAGGGGATCGCGGTACGGCGGCCGGCCCGGTGGCGCAGGAGCAGCGCGACTCCGAAGAGGCCGCCGAGCAGGAAGGCGGAGAATGCGCCGACGATGAGGGCGCCCCAGCCCATCCAGCCGAGCACGAGGCCCACGAGCGCCGCGAGCTTGACGTCGCCGCCGCCCATTCCGCCGGGGCGCAGGAACGCGAGCAGCCAGTAGAACGCGAACAGGACGGCGCCGCCGAGTGCGGCGCGCAGCAGTGGCTCGAGCTCGCCGGCCAGGATCGCCGCCAGCGACAGCAGCACGGCCACGACGGCGATCGAGGGGAGCACGATCGCGTCGGGGAGGCGCTGGGTGTCCAGGTCGATGAGAGCCAGAGCGAGCGCGGCGGCGGCGAACCAGGCGTAGGCGGCGAAGACGACGGTCGCGGCGGGGGTGTGCGCGGTGCCGGGGAAGTGGCCTGCGAGCACGCCCCAGGCGAGAAGGGCGAACAGCGCGGCGCCGCTGAGCTCGACCAGCGGGTAGCGGAGGGAGATCGGTGCGGAGCAGCGTGCGCAGTGCCCGCGCAGCAGCAGCCAGGACAGCACCGGGATGTTCTGCCAGGGGCGGATCGGGGCCTCGCACCTCGGACAGCGGCTCGCCGGCAGCAGCGAGCGACGGGCGGGCACGCGGGCGATCACGACATTGAGGAAGGATCCGACGACCAGGCCCAGCAGGGCGGCGAAGGCGAGCAGGACCGGGGTCACTGCACGTCCCGCAGAGCCAGGAGCGCGCCGAGGTGCGGCAGCTGAGGACCTGTGCCGCCGTCGCCGAGGCCGGGGATGACGACCTCTTGGTAGTCCAGTCGCAGCCGCGGCAGGCTGTTGCCCGAAGCGGTCACCTGGCCGCCGTAGACCAGGCCGTTCCAGCGCCCGCCGCCGTTGGAGCCGAACTCGATCCGGCAGGGCGAGTAGGCCACGCCGGAGACGTTGTCGCCCATCTCGACGCCGTACAGGTCGATCATCGTATTGCCGATGCAGGTGGGGGCCTCGTCGGCGGTGTTGTCGGGAGTCACGATGCTGAACGACCTCGGGCTGGTGGCATTGATCTTCAGCCTCTGACCGATCATCCCGTTGACGATGAGGATGACGTCGGTCTCGATCGTGAGGCTCGCGTTCCACAGGTTCATATTCGGGCAGCCGCGCAGGTCGACGACGGTGGGCGTGCTCAGCGCGTTGGTGGTGCTGACGAAGCCGCTGGAGTCGTGGCAGTTCGTCCAGGCCGTTGTGGTGTAGCCGGCCCAGCTGCCGGTAAAGGGCACGTCGATCCAGCTGTGCGCGCTCGATCCCATCTCCCAGGGTGTGGAGACGACCGGAGGCGAGACCGGGACGTTCTGCTCGACGGGTCCGGTCACGATGGTGCTGACGATGTCGGCGGGCCCGGCGGAGCGGATGCCGCCGACCGTGCCCTGGAAGAAGCGCGCCAGGCTCGGCGAGGCGCTGGTGACCAGTCCCGTGACCGTCGCGGCGTTGTGGGTGACCGCCCCACCCGCCCAGAGGTAGCCGCCGACCCTCGTGGTGGCGTTGTCGAGGCGCACATCGCCGGTGGCGATGAGATGACCGTTGATCCGCCCGCCGGAGGTGGCCTCGGCATCTCCGCGCACGTAGACCGATCCCTGGATGGTCGCGCTGGTGGACAGGGTGAAGCCGCCCATCGCGTGCACGTCGCCGTCGACGCCGACGGCGTTGTTGTCGATGCGCACATGACCGGAGACGAAGAGGTCGCCGCGGATGCGGCACTGGTTCGACAGCATGGCGTTGCCGCCCCGCACGATGACGTCGCCGTGGATCTCGGAGGTGTTGTTGCAGTTGAAGTCACCGCTGTCGAGCACGATGTGGCCGTCGGTGCCCGGGGAGGTCAGGTCCAGGTGCGAGAGCCACAGGCCCCCTGTGGAGGAAGTGATCGCTCCGCGGAGGCGCGTCGTCTTGCCGTTGCGCACATACTGCGCCTCGGTGACGGTCGTCGCGGCGCCGGCGGTGCCGGTGCTCGTCAGGGTCACGGTGGCGGTGTCGCAGGCGACGGTGACGGCGTAGGTGACATCGTGCTCGTCGACGGCGTCGTGGGCGTAGCGGCCGGTGGGGTTGGTGCAGATGTCTTCGCCGGACTGGGCCAGTGCGACGACATCGGCCAGCCCGGCGTCGGCGGCGGCGCGCGATTCGGCGGTGCTGCGGTGCGACATGGCGATGCCGGTGGTGTTGACCACGACGGCGGCGACGACGAGGCCGCCGATCGTGAGCACGGTCATGATGACGAGCACGGAGACGAGCATCGAGCCGCGCTCGTCCCGCATCGCGCGGCGGGGAGTGGTGAGGGAGGGGATCAGCATGCCGGTGCTCCCGAGGTCGCGTGCCCTTGGCCGGTGATGGTGGTGCGCAGCTCTTGCGCTATGACGCCGGAGGCGCCTATGAAGCTCAGCCCGACGTCGAGACCGCGCGTTCCGATGAGTGCGAAGGGCACGTCACCGGCAAGCGAGCCTGAGGCGGGGGAGGCGATGACCGCCCAGTCGGAGAAGTCGGCACCGAGGGGGCCGGCGTCCGAGCGATAGCGCAGATCGGGGCCGTCGAGCACCCAGGCGCGGCACTGCCAGCTGCCGTCCTTCTCGAGCACGGCGGCGTCGAGGCGGGCGCCGCCTTCGCTCAGGCGCAGCGCGCCGGAGTTGCGGATGGCGGTGGCGAGCACCTCCTGCACGACGGCCGCCTGGCCGGTGGCGCGGTCGCGGGCGGCGGTCTGCTGCTGGGAGGTGAGGCCGTTCACGAAGAGGCCGGCGATGACCGACATGAGCAGCCCGCCCACGAGCACCACGACGATGATCTCGACCAGGGTCATCCCGGCCTCGCCCTGGAGAGTGCTCCGGTGCCCGCTCATGGGGCGGCCACCCGGATGCGGCTGGGAAGGATCGTGAGCTCTTTCCCGCTCTGTGCCACGGTGATCGTGAGTGGCAGGGAGGCGGGGTAGGTGCCGGGGCAGGGGACAGCCAGAAGAAGTGCGGCGGTCATGCCGCTGCCTGCCGGGTCGACGATGACGGTGCCGGAGCGAGCGGCGAGGTCGGCGCAGGAGGTGGTGGCGTCCTCGAGCGGGAAGTCGGCGCGCAGGGCGGCGAGCTGAGCGGTGGCGAAGGCGGTGGCCGCGACGTGGTCGCGGTTGGTGACGCTCGTGCGCATGGCGCCGATGAGGAGGGGGAGCACGGCGAGGGCGAGCACCGCGAGCAGGAACATCGCGATGAGCACCTCGACGAGGCTGAAACCGTCGTCCGTGGGGCGGCGGCGCATGGCGGACTCCCTCCGGGTCGGGAGCGGACGCGCGAGGCATCCGGGGTGCGAGGTCAGTCGCGTACGGGGAAGCGGGAGGAAAGGGTGGGGCATCGCGGTTCCGGCGGCGTCGGGGAGCACCGATCCGGAACCGCGATGCCCGCCCGCTCAGGGAATCATCACCCGAGCGGGGAGCGTAGCTGCAAGCGGGCTCTTGGGGGACACCGGCTCGCGACTACGAGTCTGGCTAGCAGCCGGGGCCGGATTCCGGCTCTGCTGAGACGTCGTCAGCTTCTCCGGTGACGCAGAAGTTGTCGATGTCGGTGCCAGCGCCGAGCGTCAGGACTACACCGGTGAGGTTCGACGAGGTGCTTGCGGCCTCGAGGGCAGCGAGCCCGACTGCCGGGTCTTTGCCCTGGGCGATGTCGGAGGCGACCTGGGCCGCAGCGCTGCCGACGATGGACTCCAGGGCGCTCTCGCGCGCCTGCTCCTGGAGCCCCAGGAAGATCGGGATCGCGATCGCGGCGAGAATGCCGAGGATCACGACGACGATGATGAGCTCGATGAGGGAGAAGCCGGACTGGCCGTCCTCCTCGCGCTGGGCTTTGTGCGCCTCGATGGCGCGGGCAAGGGATGCTCGCATGTGTTCTCTCCTGGTCGGGTGCGGGTGTTCGCGAGGAGACCTGCGTCCGCGCCCAGACCTCCGGAAGGGTCTCCGTCGGCCCGCACTCGGTCGGAGCGCCGCAGCGGCGCGCTCTCCCCAGAACCCTTTATAGGGAGGCCCTCGAATGTTTGTCAAGGATAATTACAAATATTCGTCAGTAATCATTACAAATAACTCTGCGTCCCTTTCCTCCCCCAGCCCTTTTCTGCCGAATGGCCGTTTTCCCGCCCTCAACCGTGTCCGCGGCGGAGATGGACGGCCGAGCGCGGAGCGTCTGCGTAGAATGAGGGGCGGTGCGTCGGGAAGTCTGGTCGACAGTCCTGTCGTCGACCCCGGAGGCTTCATGAGTCAGCCCACGTACATCCCGCGCCGCGGCAGCTGGTCAGAGGCCCAGCGCATCGGCACCCTGCTGCGCAAGGAGACGGTCGGCGGCGGCCTGCTGGTGGTCACGGCCACCCTCGCGATCATCTGGGCGAACTCGCCCTGGTCGGAGAGCTATTTCGCTCTCCGCGACTTCCGGATCGGCTACGCGCCCTGGCATCTCGAGCTGAGTCTGGGTACCTGGGCTGCCGACGGGCTGCTGGCGATCTTCTTCTTCCTCGTCGGCCTCGAGCTCAAACGCGAGTTCGTCGCCGGCGACCTCCGGCGCTTCCGCGCCGCGATCGTCCCGGTCGTGGCGGCGGCCGGAGGCGTGATGGTCCCGGCCCTCATCTACGTCGCGATCACGGCACCGGATGCCGTGGCCATGCGCGGCTGGGCGATCCCCACCGCCACCGACATCGCCTTCGCCGTCGCGGTCCTCGCGATCATCGGCTCGCACCTGCCGAGCGCGCTTCGGATCTTCCTGCTGACGCTGGCGGTCGTGGACGACCTGATCGCGATCTCCATCATCGCCATCTTCTACACCGACGCCATCCAGTTCCTCCCGCTCCTGCTCGGGATCGTCGTCATCGTCGTCTACGCGATCCTCGCCCAGCGCTACCGCCGGTTCTTCCGTCTGCATCCCAGCGCCGCCTGGTTCATCCTGCTGCCGATCGGCATCGTGGCCTGGGCTTTCATCCACGCCTCCGGCATCCACGCCACCATCGCAGGGGTCGTGCTGGGCTTCACGATCCCGGTGCGGCATCGCGCCGGCGAGGCGGAACCGGATGCCGGACCGGGCCTGGCCGAGGTCTTCGAGCACCGCTTCCGTCCCCTGTCGGCGGGCTTCGCGGTGCCCGTCTTCGCCTTCTTCTCCGCGGGCGTGGCCCTCGGCGGCGCCGAGGGATTCCGCGACACCCTCGCCGACGCGGTGGCGATCGCCGTCATCGTCGCGCTGGTGTGTGGCAAGCCGCTCGGCATCCTCGGCTCCACCTGGCTGATGACGCGGGTGCGCAGCATCCGCCTCGATCCGGCGCTGAGATGGATCGACATCGTCGGGGTGGGACTCCTCGCCGGGATCGGGTTCACCGTCTCTCTGCTGGTGACCGAGCTGAGCTTCGACGCGGCAGACCCGCATCACGACCACGCCAAGGTCGCGATCTTCGTCGCCTCGCTCGCCGCCGCGGTCATCGGCTCGATCATGCTGATCAGCCGTAACCGCCACTACCGGAGGATCGCCGCAGAGGACGCCGTCGACGCGAACGAGGACGGCATCCCCGACGTGTATCAGCGGGGCGAAGAGGCCTGACCTGCGGCGAGGCGCTCCGCGGCGAGCTCCTCGGCGGCGGCCAGAGGCGTGAGACCGCGGCTCTCCGCCTCGTCGTAGATGCGGCGGACGGTGTCGCCGATGCCGGCCACACGCGCCATGATCTCCTCCATCGTGCCGAGCTCCTTCGCGACCAGGTCGAGGTAGATCACGCCACCGCCGTTGACGACGAAGTCGGGGGCGTACAGGATGCCGCGACCGGCCAGGCGCTCGGCGCCGCTGCGCTCGGCGAGCGGGTTGTTTGCCGGGCCGCACACGGCCCCCGCGTCGAGGGCGTCGATCACCTCGTCGGTGAGCACGCCGCCGATCCCGGCGGGGACGAAGACGTCGGCGGGGAGGAGATGCTCGGTGCCCGGCTCCACCCAGGTCGCGCCCAGCGCCGCCGCCGTCTCGCGCTTGGCGGGGTTGACGTCGGTCACCGTCAGCACGGCGCCGTCGGCGGCGAGCCTCTCGGCGAGGCGGCCCCCGACCTGACCGAGGCCGGAGATCGTGATGCGGCGGCCCGCGGCATCCGGTGATCCGCCCACCCGCTCCAGCGTCGCCCGGATCGACTCGTAGACGCCGATGCTCGTGGGAACCGCGGGCTCGCCCGAGCCGCCGGCGGCCGAGGGGAGCCCGACCACATGCGCGGTGCGCTCGCTGACGGTGAGCATGTCCTCCGCGGTCGAGCCGACGTCCTCGGCCGTGCGGTACAGGCCGCCGAAGCGCTCGACGGCATCGCCCAGATCGAGATAGGCCGCCCGGCGGAGCTCGGCGTCCAGCGTCGTGCCCTCCGGGAGGAAGATCACCGACTTGCCTCCGCCGGCATCCAGCCCCGCCGCGGCGTTCTTCAGCGTCATCGCCGCCGAGAGGCGCAGGGCGTCGCCGACCGCATCGCTCCAGTGCGGATAGGTCCACAGCCGCGCACCGCCGAGAGCCGATCCCAGCGCCGAGGAGTGCAGGGCGACCGTGATCGTCAGGCCGCTGCGGGAGCCGGTGGAGATCTCCACGCGTTCGTGGGTGAAATCGGGAAGGGGCAGGGTGGGGTTCATCGTCGATCCTCATTTCGGCGAGCCTTGTGGGCGCGGGCGAGTCGGGATGCCGCGGGTATGCGGCATCCGCTGCTCCTATTGTGCCGCTGTTCGGCCGCCTCGCCTACCCGCTGACCGCTCAGCCGGGCAGCGGGAACCGCAGGATCGCCGCCACGGGAGAGTCGCCCGGCAGATCGTCGCCGCGGACGGCGCGCACCTCGCCGCCGCCGCGCAGGACGCGGGCGGCGATCTCGTCGACGAGCGCGTAGGTGCCCGGTCCCGGCTCGGTCGCCGGACGCACGTGGCCGAGCTCGTCGATCGACCCCTCGTCGGTCGCATCCATGTCGAAGTGTAGGCTCTCCACCGCCGCCGCGCTCGCGGCGGAGGCGACCTCGTCGAGGCGGCTCGTCGCCCGTCCTTCGCTGCGCAGTGCGCCGAAGCGCTCCCGCCACTGGTCGAGCCCTGCGGCGTAGTGCGCGTCGAGGATCTCGCGGACGCGATCCGAGAGCGTCTGCTCGTCCAGAGACTCCGGATGCGCCTCGATGCCCTGCTCCAGGAGCAGCGGATGCGTGTTCACCGCGCGGTACGCCGGCTCCAGATCGGTCGAGGCGGCCAGGATCAGCGGCACGTCCTCGGGGACGATCGCGACGACGGCATCCTGCGCCGCGCGGGCGTACCGCTCGCGCTCGATGCGGTCGCCGGTGGTGCCGTCGGCGCGCTGACGGTCGAAGCGCCCCCCGGTGGTGGTGCGCTCCAGCATCAGCGCGTGGTCGTCGGGGAGGTCCAGCGCATGCTCGGTCGGCCGATGGTCCGGCCCGAACTCCCGCAGGCTCGCGCCGCCCTGGGTGAGGGTGACGGCGAAGGCGCGATGGGGGAAGGCGACGGCTCGCAGCAGCGACCCGGTGTCGAATCGATCTCCCACCGCGGTGTGGTCTGCGACGGTGTTCGCCAGCCGGAAGGTCTCGAACCTCGCCGGCGCCGCCAGGATCACGAGCGATCGCGACTGGGCGAGCCAGAACTCGTCGTCGCGCAGCAGCGCGCGAAGAGGGTCGAGGACGAGGGCCCCATCGCCGCGGGGGAGCGACTTCTCGGCGAGCTGGCGCTCGGCCTCGTCGATCGCGTTGCGCAGGGCGATCTTCACGCGCTCGTGGTCCTGCGGCATCGGCGAGGAGCCGAGCGTGATCGTGACGCTCGCCTCGTCGCGATGGTCGATGAGGTCGAGCAGATGGACGGTGTCGGGGATGTCTGCGGGTAACATGCTCCTCACCGTAGGCAGGTCATCGCCTGCAGCGCCAGCGGTTGCGGACGGCGCGGCTTTCCGGTATCCGAGGCATCCTTAAACCGGGGACGCCGCGGCGGCAGGAGACCGCGAGAAAGCAGTCCCGCGGACCTTGTCGCGATGCGTTCTATGCTGGGCGTGTGACCGCGCACCTTCCTTCCCGCAGCCGCCTCGTCCACGACGCTCTCCGGGCCGCCGGAATCGAGGGGGACATCGTCGTGCTCCCGGATGCCGCGGCCACCGCCGTGCTCGCCGCAGAGGCGCTCGGCGTGGAGGTGGGCGCGATCGCCAACAGCCTCGTCTTCTGGTCGGATGACGAGCCGCTGCTGGTGATGACGAGCGGGGCGCACCGGGTGGACACCGCCGCGCTCGCAGGCAGGCTCGGCCGCGGCTACATCAAGCGTGCGAATCCGGAACAGGTGCGCGAGGCCACCGGGCAGGTGATCGGGGGAGTGGCTCCGACCGGGCATCCTGCGCCCCTGACGACCGTCGTCGACGAGGATCTCGCACATTTCCCCGAGATCTGGGCGGCGGGCGGCACTCCGCACACGGTCTTCCCCCTGAGCTTCGACCAGCTGGTCGCGCTGACGGGCGGCACGGTGGCGAAGGTCGACTGACCGCTCCGCAGCATCCGGCGCCCTCGCCGCGCCGCCGAGTGAGCATCTCACCGCCGAGTGAGCATGCCATCCGCGCGGTTTCGGTACTCACTCGGCAGCGAGATGCTCACTCGACGACTTGCACTACCAAGCAATGCAAGCTAGCGTGTGATGCATGTATCCGGCTGATCGCGTCGCCACCAACCTGCGCAAAGGGGTGCTGGAATGGTGTGCGCTCGCCGTCATCCGCGACGGCGAAGTCTACGGACGCGATCTCGCGCGCACACTCACCGACCTGGGTCTCCTCGCGAGCGAAGGGGCGCTCTACCCGCTGCTGACGAGGCTCCGCGAGGCGGGCTGGGTGGAGACGCGGTGGGTGGAATCCGTGAGCGGCCCGCCGCGCCGCTACTACCGTCTGACCGCCGCGGGCTCCGCCGCGGTCATCGAGTTCGAGAAGACCTGGCAGACATTCTCCGCGGCCGTCGGCCGCGCCCTGGCCCGAGGAGGCAGCGATGAATGAGACCTTCACCCCCGACACCGATGCACGCGTCATCGCCTACCTCGACGCCGTGCGCGGCGCGCTCGCAGGCGTCGAGCCCGCTCGCGTCCAAGCGCTCCTGAGCGACGTCCGCGCCCACATCGCCGAGGCCGCAGCCGATCAGCGAGCGGAGGGCGGCCCGCTCGACATCGATGCGATCCTCGCCGCCCTTGGCGAACCGGAGACGATCGCCGCCTCCGTCGAGAGGACCACCGTCGTCCCGACGGAGGCGCGGCCGCCGTTCCTCGACACCCGCGGCGGAGCGGTGCTCACCGTCATCACGCTCACGATCGGCGGGTTCGTGATTCCCTTCCTCGGTTGGGTCGCAGGGCTTGTCATGCTGTGGATGTCGCGCGGCTGGCGCACGCGCGACAAGGTGATCGGCACCGTCGTGCCGCCCGCGGCGCTCACGATCGTCGGCATCCTCGGGCTCGGCGCCTTCACGCTCGCTCCCGAGGTGCAGGAGTGCTTCGACGAGTGCGTCGAAGCCGCCACACCATTGATGCCCGCCGCCTACGACATCGTCTGGGCGGGGATCGCGGTCGTGCTTCTCCTCGCCCCGATCGCGGTCGCCGTGTGGCTGCTGGTGAGCTTCCGCGCACCCGTCGTCGAGGGCGACCTCAGCCGAGAAGCAGCGTGACCAGCAGCAGCACCGGGAGGCATCCGATCGTCGTGAGGAAGATCGTGTCGCGCGAGATCGCCTCGCCGATGTCGTAGCGCTGGGAGAAGTTGAAGACGTTCTGCGCGGTGGGGAGCGCGGCCAGCACCACGACGATCAGCACCTCCTCGGCGGGCAGCTGGAAGAGGAACTGCGCGACCAGCCAGGCCGCCAGCGGCATTCCGACGAGCTTCAGGGAGCTCGCCAGCAGCACGTCGCGGCGCCTGCCGTGGCGGCCGAGCACCCGGGTTCCGTGCAGGGAGAGGCCGTAGCTGATCAGCATCACCGGCACGCAGGCGTTCGCGATCAGGCTCGCCGGCTCCATGACGATGGGCGGCAGCGTGATCCCGGAGAGCGAGACGAGGGTTCCGGCGACGGAGCCGATCACGATGGGGTTCGTCGCCGTGCGCGCGACGATCCTCCAGAGCGAGGATCCCTTGTCGCTGGTGGCGACGTCGAGGAGCACCATCGCGATCGGCACGAGGACGAGCAGCTGCATCAGGATCACCGGCGCCGGGAAGGCCGCGCTTCCGAGCAGGTACAGCGACAGCGGGATGCCGATGTTGTTCGAGTTGACCTGAGCGGCCGAGAGTGCGCCGATGACCGTCTCGCCGAGCGAGCGGCGCCACAGCATCCGCGCGACGACACCGTGGACGACGAGCACCGCGGCGGCAGCGAGGGCGGACGCGGGCAGCAGCGCGGAGAACAGCATCGCGGCATCCGCCTCGGCCAGGACGACGAAGAGGAGGAAGGGGGAGAAGACGAAGAAGGTCAGTCTCGCGAGCACGGGGCGCGCGTGCGGGCCGAGCAGGTCGATGCGGCCGAGGATGTACCCGACGACGATGGCGAGTCCCACGACGGCGAATCCGGTGAGAGTTTCGAGCACACTTCGACAGTAGTGCTCCTCTCGCTCGCGGTCGGTTCCTCGGATTCAGGTCCTCGGGGTCTCGGAAGCTGAATCTGTGGGACCGGACGAGGGGGAGTGGGGAGAGTAGAGGCGGCGCGAGAGGGCGGATGCGGCATCCGACACCTCTGCGGCGAGCTCGTTCGGATCGCGTTCGGACTCCTCGGGCCAGGTGACCGCGACGGACGCGACCGGCCACCCGGCGTGGTCGGTGACGGCGACACCCACCGAGGACAGGCCGAGGGTGACCTCGCCGTTCTCGGTGGCGAAGCCGCGGGCACGCGCCTCACGGAGCAGTTCGCGCAGCTCGGCGGGTCGCGCGGGCCCCCTGCCGGTGCGATCGGTGAAGGCCGCGGCATCCGGGTACAGCGCCCGCACCTGCTCGCGGGGGAGCGCGGCGAGCATCGCCCGTCCCGTCGCGGTGAGGTGGGCGGGAAGGCGCACGCCCACATCGGTGACGAGGGCGGGGCGCCTCGCCGCGCGCTCCTCCACGATGTAGACGACGTCGCTGCCGCTCATGACCGCCAGGTGCGCGCTCTCGCCGAGACGGTCGGAGAGGGCGGCGAGGAGCGGCCGGCCGAGCCGGGCGAGGGGCTGCTGGCGGCTGTAGCCGCTGGCGAGCTCGAAGGCGGAGGTGCCCAGGCCCCAGCGGCGCTCGCTCGGCAGATGGATGACGAAGCCGTGCTCGGCGAGGGCGTTCAGCAGGTGATAGACGGTGGAGCGGGGGATGCCGAGGTCGCGGGCGAGAGCGGATGCGGCCACCGGCGCCGGGCGCGTGGCGAGATGGCGCAGGATGCGCAGGGTGTGGTTTGCCGCGGGCACCTGTGGATTGTCTGGGATCACAGACAAAGGATGTCATGGATGCCTGTCCCGTGCGAGGGGAAGGGTGTGGAATCGGAGCATGGCTACACCTGTTCCCCTCGGCGCCGCGCCGCTCTCGCTCGCCGACGTCGTCGCGGTCGCCCGTCACGGCGCCCCCGTCGTGATCGATCCCGTCGCGCTCGGGCGTGTCGCCGAGACCCGACGCGTGATCGACGAGCGCGCCGCCGACCCGAACCCGCACTACGGCGTCTCGACCGGCTTCGGCGCGCTCGCGACGACCTTCATCGCGCCCGAGCGGCGCCGTCAGCTGCAGGCGAGCCTCATCCGCTCGCACGCCGCCGGCACCGGCGCCGAGGTCGAGACCGAGGTCGTGCGCGCCCTCCAGCTCCTGCGCCTGCAGACCCTGACCTCCGGTCGCACGGGCGTGCGTCCCGTCGTCGCCGAGACCTACGCGGCGATGCTCAACGCCCGCATCACCCCGATCGTGCGGGAGTACGGATCGCTGGGCTGCTCGGGCGACCTCGCCCCGCTCGCCCACATCGCGCTCGCCGCGATGGGCGAGGGGGAGGTGCGTGTCGACGGCGCGGCTGCCCCGGCATCCGAAGCGCTCGCCGCCGCAGGCATCGAGCCGCTGGAACTCGTCGAGAAGGAGGGTCTCGCCCTCATCAACGGCACCGACGGCATGCTCGGGATGCTGGTGCTGGCTCTCCACGACCTGGAGATGCTGCTGGACACCGCCGATCTCGCGAGCGCGATGTCGGTGGAGAGCCAGCTCGGCACTGACGCCGTCTTCGCCGAAGACCTCATGGCGCTGCGACCCCAGGAGGGGCAGGCGGCCTCGGCGGCGAACCTGCGCTCCTTCCTCGCGGGCTCCCCGATCGTCGCGAGCCACGCCGGACCCGAGGACGGCCGCGTGCAGGACGCCTACTCGCTGCGCTGCTCACCCCAGGTGCACGGCGCCGCGCGCGACACCGCGAGCTACG
>CAYOTY010000008.1:0-44425 GCA_964406995.1 uncultured Microbacterium sp. | reverse complement strand
GTGTTCGTAGCGATGAGCCCGAGAGTGCCCTTCGCCTGCAAGAGTGAGGTCGCACCCCGGTCAACAAAAGCCGATGGACTAGGTTGTATGAACCTCAAACAAGTACGTCGATGTGTCCTCTACGCCCGCCTCAGCGTCACTAAGGAAGAGTCCGTTTCTATTGCGCGGCAGCTTCAGTCGTGTCGTCGCTACGCCGAGGCCCGCGGTTGGGAGGTTGTCGGTGAGTTCGTCGATGACGGTGTCTCGGCGACGGTCAACCGCCCCGAGGAGCGTCTCGGATGGAAGTCGCTGCTCGCTGCTCGCGACTTTGATGCGGTGATCATTTGGAAAGTTGATCGGCTCGCGCGCAGAGTGCTCGACTTCCTTCATGCCGATGAGACGCTCCAGAAACGGGGTGCGGGTCTCGTTGCCGTCGAGGACCCGATCGACATGACCAGCCCACAGGGGCGTGCGTTTGCCGTCATGCTCGCCGTCTTCGGTGAGATGGAGGCCGAGGCCATCCGCGCTCGAGTTCGAGCTGCGCGCGCACAGATCCTCAAGGACGGACGGTGGCCCGGTGGCGGCATCCCATATGGCTACCAGTCGATCCCAAACCCTGACGGCCCAGGCCGAGTGCTGACGAAGGACGTTGAGCGCATTAGCTGGCTCTCGAAGGCTGTCGCCAAGGCGCTTCGAGGCGAGACGGTGAACTCAGTTGCCACGTGGCTCACCGATAGTGGCGCGCCGTTACCTGTGCGTCGCATCGAGCGCACATCGGGAAGCAAGTCTTGGAACCGTCAGACGATCGACGGTCTGCTGCGCAACCCAGTGCTTGCCGGGATGACGCCGCACAACCCCGGCCGCGCCAAGAGCGCAAAGCGGGTCGACCCCTTCGCGGTACTGCGGGACGAGCACGGCTGCCCGATCGTCAACGAGGCGCTCGCCATCATCTCCTATGAGGAGTTCGAGACTCTGCAACGACTCCTCGACGCTCGAACCGCCCCCCAGGCCCGGAAGCGATCCGAGCGCCGAGCGACGAGCGCCTTTCTCTCACGCGTCGCCCGCTGCGACGAGTGCGCCGTTTTCCTCTGCCGCGGCACAAACCAGAAGCGGCCCATCTTGTACTGTCCAAGGTGCCGCCAGACCATTGGTCGCACAGCGCTCGACGCCTACCTGATTGACCGGCTTCTCTCCGAACGTACCGAAGAACTGGTGGGCGACCTCGATGTCGCGGAGGCCTGGGCACGCGCCGGTAACGATGACAAGGCCCGGCGGGTGGTTCTCGTATCCCAGCTCGACACTCTTGTCATCCGCCGCGGAGTCGTCGGTCGCTACTTCGACGAGGATCGCGTGTTGCTGGCATGGTCGTCGTAACGCTGACCCTCCCGTGTCCTGCTGTTCGAGGTCGGTGGCCTGCGGCAGACTGGTGCCATGAGAGAAGGCACGGACGCGCACACCCCCACAGGCTCGGACTACGTGCTAAATTTCCCGACGGACGGTAGCTCGTTCGGCGTGCGCGAGAACCTCGTTGACATCCTGGAACGGGAGTTGCTCGGGCCGATCCATGGCGAGGAAGAGTTGCTACCGTTCAGTCCGAAGCAGATGTACCTCGTCGGCCTGATCGCCCCGGTGAAGCTCACCGGCACGGACTCCTCGGTGCTCGACCAGGACGACGCCGATGACCTCGCCGAGGTGCGTCTCGATGAGGACGGTGCGACCGAGGGGCGGGGTGTGCCGACGGTTGCCGCCGACGAGAGCGAGGCCGACGCTGAGGAAGACGACGTCGAGGACCGGGCGCCAAAACAGGGGTTGATGATCCCGGCGTCGATGGGCCTGCGCTTCCAGGTGCCCGACGATCTTCCGTCGTTCGATGTCACGGCGTCGTGGGGCACCTACGAGACGGTGGAGACCGACGAGGTGTCCAAGGCCGGTCGGCCGGTGCGGAAGTACCAGCGCACTCCGGTCGAGGAGACGCGGACTATCATGCTCGCATCGCTCACTCCTGGTCGCACCGAGACGGTCGTGCTCCGTGACGCGGTCTGCCTGCGGATCGATCGCTACGACGACACCGAGCACCACCGCGTCCTGGTGGAGATTGCGCTTTGCAACGATCGCGAGACGCCGCTGCCGATCCCGTCGAACATGTGGATGTTCCAGACGAAGCTGCTGATCGACGCGGGCGGGGCGGAAGCGTTCCTGCCGGTGCGCGACGTGCTAGAGCAGGACTGGCCTGAGCACGATGACGAAATGCGGCGGCTCGACCTCCAGTACAAAGACCGGCTGGAGTTCGCGATCGGCCGAACCTGCTCGGTCGACTGGGTGGTGCGCGAGGGCTCGCGTCGCGCCACTTCCGTTTCGACGAATTGGCTGCCCAAGGCTGAAACGCCCCAGACACGGGCGGGCGAGGTCGAGGGCGCCGTCCTGTCCATGAAGGCGTTGGCATCCGCGACCCCTGACGACCTGCGCGCTGGGCTCGTCCCGTTGGTGTCGGGTTACGGTGAATGGCTCGACCGCCAGGAGGGCGTGGCAGCGCAGTTGCCCGCGCACCTGCGTGAGACCGCAGACGTCGTGCTCTGGGAAGCGCGGCAGGCACATCAGCGTCTGGTCAACGGGCTGGAGTCCGTCGCCTCCGATCCGACTGCACTCCAGTGCTTCCAGTTCATGAACCGAGTGATGCGTGACCAGCGCCTCGCCTCACAGGTCGCCGAGGCCCGAAAGACTGACTCCGCGCTGTCGATCAAGGACGCATGGGCGAACCTGGAAGCGGACGAGGCCGACGGGAAGCCAGTTGCCTCGTGGCGTCCGTTCCAGCTCGCGTTCATCCTCATGCAACTCGGCGCACTCACCGACCCGACGGCCCCGCTCCGCAGCGCGGAGCACCAGGCCCGCGTCGAGCTGTTGTTCTTCCCGACCGGTGGCGGCAAGACCGAGGCCTACCTCGGCCTCGCCGCCTACACGTTCGCGATTCGTCGTCGTCAGGCCGTCGTGCAGTCCGTCGACGGGCTGCTGAACGGCACCGACGGCGTGGCCGTTCTGATGCGCTACACGCTGCGCCTGCTCACCGCGCAGCAGTTCCAGCGTGCGACCGCGTTGGTGTGCGCGGCGGAACTCGCGCGCAGGGAAGATGAGGTGACGTGGGGCACCGAACCGTTCCGCATCGGGCTCTGGGTGGGCACTGACGTGAGCCCGAAGCGGTTCGAGGAGGCCGATGAGCAGCTCAAGAAGGTCAATGACGGAGCCTCGCATCGGCTCACTGTGCTCCAGATTCAGCGGTGCCCGTGGTGTGGTACCGAGATAACCTCAGCGAACGTCAAGGGCGACGCCACCAGCCGCCGTGTGTTCGTGCACTGCGGTGACGAGCTGGGCCGCTGTCCCTTCTCCAAGGGTGGCGGCGTGCCGGAGGGGCTCCCGGTGCTCACGGTCGATGAGGAGATCTACCGGCTCACCCCGGCGTTCGTCATCGCCACGGTCGATAAGTTCGCGCGGCTCGCCCGAGAGGGCGAGGCCGCGTCCTTGTTCGGTTTCGTCGGCAGGCGTTGCGCGAGGCATGGGTACGTCCACCCCGACTACAGTGGCTGCACCGTCCAGTCGCACCCTGCGAACAATGGTTACCCTGCGGCGACCGTGATGCCCGTCGGACGATTGCGCCCGCCGGACCTGATCATCCAAGACGAGCTACACCTCATCACCGGCGCGCTCGGCACGGCCGTTGGCCTGTTCGAGGTCGCGGTCGAGACACTGTGCTCTTGGGAGACACCTGACGGCGCGCCCGTCAAGCCGCTCATCGTCGCCTCGACCGCGACGGTCCGGAACGCCGTCGAGCAGGTGCGTCAGCTCTACGGCCGGAAAGTTGAGATCTTCCCGCCACAGGTGCTCGACGTGGCGGACACGTTCTTCTCCCGCGAAGTCGAGGTCTCCGAGCAGAACCCTGGACGGCGGTACATAGGCGTGAGCGCGCCGGGCGTGCGCCTGTCCAGCGCCGAGATTCGCCTCGCCGAGGTGCTCCTGCTGGCTGGCCAGTTGTTGCTCGACCGCACCGGCATCGAGGCTGACCCTTACATGACCCTTGTCGGCTACTTCAACGCGACCCGTGAGTTGGCCGGCATGCGCCGGTACGTCGATGACGACGTGAGCACTCGAGTCGGCAATCCGCGGCGAGACTCCGGCTTCCCTCGCCGGTATGGCACCGCATTCGGGAACCTGAACGTCGCCGAGCTGACCTCCCGCATCTCGGGAGCGGACATCGGCAAGACGCTCGACAAGCTCGGGCTCGAATTCGACCCCGGCTACGAGACGACCGCCGCGTTCCAGGCCCGCATCGCGCTGCGCCGCGAGGACAAAACCGCTCCGAAGCGCGATGGCGACGCTCCGTTCGATGTTGTGCTTGCGACATCGATGCTCCAGGTCGGCGTGGACGTGCAGCGCCTGGGCCTGATGCTCGTGGTCGGCCAGCCTAAGAACACCGCCGAGTACATCCAGGCCTCCTCCCGTGTCGGTCGAGACTCGGCGCGACCCGGCCTGGTCGTGTCCCTCGGGAACTGGGCTCGTCCGCGCGACCTCGCACACTTCGAGCAGTTCCGGCACTACCACGACACTTTCTACAAGCAGGTCGAGGCGTTGTCAGTCACCCCGTTCTCACCCACCTCGCTGGAGCGCGGCATCGACGGGCTGCTCGTCAGCGTCGCCCGCGTCGCCCAGGCAACGCTCGCCGACGGGCTTTCGCCCGAGCGCGAGGCAGGGAAGATCGGCGCGCAGCACGCCGCCGTCGTCGCGATCATCGACCAGCTCAAGGTCCGCATCCTCGCGGCGTCGCAGAACGACGACCTCACCAAGAAGGCCAGCGACCTGCTTACCAACCGCGTCGATCGCTGGACGAGCCGCGCCGGGTACGCGAGCGAACGGCGCCAGACGTTGGTCTATGAGCGCACCGGCGAGGGCGACAAGTACCTGCCACTGATCATCAGCCCGGAGAACCACCGAGCGAACGTCGGCAGCGCGGCCGAGGCGCCGTTCGTGATCGCGAACTCCATGCGCGAGGTGCAGCCGGAGATCAACATCCTGGTCTCGCCGATCCCAGACCGACTTTTCGCCAGAACCCCCGCAGGCGTCAACGACTGGGCACTGGCCGCCGGGGAGGACGACTGATGACTGACACCCCCGCACTGGCCGACAACAATGACGCCCTCGACCCCCTCGGCGACGCTGACGAGGGACTTGCGAAGAACCGGGCCAAGGTTGGGTCTGCGCGCCCTTCGTCGCTGCTGTACACCTACGGCCCCGGCGCGATCATGGACCTGCCGAACTTCCCAGTCATGCCCGCCGGGCTGGACGATTGGGAGCCGATCTGGAGGCGCCGCGAGATCGTCCCAACCATTCTCGAACCGCGACTCCTCAACGTCGTCCGACTACACCTCGGCCCGCAGGTCGACGCGTTGCGCCCCTTCCCCTGGCAACCGAAGAAGGGCTCGATGTCCACCGATGGCTCCGACCTCGGCCTTCCCGCACGGGTGTTCCCGCAGTGGTTTCGCTGCACCGGCTGCGACTACCTTGGCCCGCTTACCCGATTCACCTACACGAACACGCACCCGTTCCGGCCCGACCTCGCCCAGTTCACCCACAAGCCGTGCCCCGGCCGAGGTGGGCGCGGACGACGCGACGGCAGCCCCGCCGTGCCCGCCCAACACCTGCTGACCTGCACCAATGGGCACCTCGACGAGTTCCCTTATACGCTCTGGGTGCACGGAGGCAAGAGGTGTCCCGTCGCCGAGAACCCCGACCTGAAGATGCGCGACGCCAACGTCGGCAAGAGCGTCGGCTCCACGATCATCTGCCAGTCCTGCAACGCGACGCGCGGCATGGCCGAGGCCCAGGGTGCGAAGGGTCGCGCGAAGCTCCCGCAGACCTGCCGAGGCCGCCACCCGCACCTTGGGGCATTCTTCCCCGGCTGCAAGGCCCAGCCCGCTCTCATCATGATGGGCGCCTCGAACCTGTGGTTCCCCTCTACCCAGAGCATCATCGTCATGCCCCGCTCGGAGGCCGAGCAGAAGGAAGCACTCGCTGATCAGCTGCGCGTCGAACTTGGCATCGACCAGATCAAGCAGTTCGCCGATCAAGTCCCCGTCATCCGCGCGCTCGCCGGTGCCCGTAACATTGACGTGACGGGTCTCGGTGACGACGACATCGCCTCCGCCGTCGCCGACGTCCTCGCACCCCCAGAGTCGGAAGAGGCCCGCGAAGAGCGCCGCGCCAACTGGGACCCGATCGAACTGCTCATCCCCGAATGGCGTTACCTCCAGAAGCCAGCTCTGTTCCCCGAGCAGCAGAACAACACCGGGCTCATGGTCACCGAGATGCAGCGCGGCCCCAACCTGCACCCACGCATCCAGCGTGTCGTCGGGGTCAACCGGATGAAGCGTGTCAACGCCGTCCTCGGCTTCACTCGCCTGGACGAGATGGATCGCGTCAACGACGTCGCCTCACGCCTGGTCGACCTCACCCGCAACGGCAAGCCGACCTGGGTGCCCGCCACCGAGGACCGGGGAGAGGGTATCTTCCTGCAGCTCGACCTCGACGCCGTCGCGCAGTGGGAGCGCCAAATCGAGACTACGCCGCTCTGGTACGCCCACGTTGAAGCCCACCGTCGCAACTTTGCCCGCCGCTTTTCCGAGACCGCCGCAGCCGTCAACCCAGACACTCGTATGCCGGTGCCACGCTACTGGCTCATCCATACCCTCTCGCACATCCTCATCCGCGAGATGGCGATGCACTCCGGCTACGGCGCTGCTAGCCTCACCGAGCGCATTTACGCCTGGCGTGAGGGGCCTGGGCGTGAAGCGGCCGCTGGGCTGCTCATCTGTACGACAGCGTCCGACAGCGAAGGGACGCTCGGTGGGCTGGTCGCCCTATCCGAGCCAGCGAAGCTTCAGGGCATTGTGGTGTCTGCGGTGCGCCGCGCGGCGCGGTGCTCGTCCGACCCCGTTTGTGCCCAGCGCACGCCGTCCGACCCGGAGGATTTCCTCCACGGCGCGGCCTGCCACACATGCTCTTTCGCTTCGGAGACCTCGTGCGAAAAGGCCAACCGCTTCCTAGACCGCCGGTTCTTGCTTGATCTTCCAGCCGCCGGTGGACCGGTAGTCTCAGGCTTCTTTGGCAGCGTCCATGGGCTCTGACCCGCTTGTCGAATTGGGAAGCTTCCTGACTGCCGGCGAAGCGGAACGGCTCGCCATGCGGTTTAAGGCTGAAACGCCCCCAGGTGTTGCCGTCCGTGAAGTCGCGATGAGTCGCCGGGAGCAGGTCAAGTCTCTGCTGGCGGCGGCCGGCCTTGGCCCGACTGACCGCGACCGCACGGTCAGCGTTCTGCGTGCGATCGTCGGTGCGAAGACAGAGCTCCGCGAACTGACGCCGGTATGGACCATGCCTGGGAACGAGGCTAACTCGGGTCATCTCACGAGCGAGTTCCATCGCATTGTCGGAGCGGCTCGGCAATCAGTAACGGCGGCGACATACAACTTCCAGGAAACCTCGCAGATGTGGACCGCGCTTAGACAAGCATCAGAGCAACCTGGCGTCGTCGTCACCGTATACGTTGATGCGCAGGTGGCTGACGCGTTGAAAGTGAAGGAACATCTCCCGCAGGCAACGGTCTATCGTGCCGCAAAACTACCGGACGGGAGCCAAGTGGTAAGCCATGCGAAGTTCGTCGTGGTCGACCATCAGTTGCTTCTTATCACGAGCGCAAACTTCAGCTACTCTGCGGAAAACCGTAACGTTGAGTTCGGCGTGCTCATTCGCGATGAGTCACTCGCAGCCTCAGTAGAAGCGTTGATGGCAGCCAAACACGGGTCGCTTTACGAGCTCGAAGGCGCGGGCTGATCGTAAGCGTGGCTCGCCAGTGAGCGTCCCCTACCCCGACTACGGTATGGGGTAGTTGCAGCACCACCCCCTGGGATCCGAACTCATGACATCACTCATCGCCTGGCTCGACGCGTCCAGCGACGAGCAGCGGCGTATGCGTGACATCATTCGACTCTTCTCCGAACGTGATAGCCGCGATGAGCTCGGCCTCGGGCAGATCCGAGACGGCCTGAGCGACATGCTCTTCCCCGGCACGTCTACCCTTCACACTCGGGCCCGCTACTTGTTGCTCGTTCCGTGGGTCTATCAGTACGCCTCGACGCGGAGAGACCCGGTAGCAGAGGCTGACCGCACCGAACGAGCGGTGATCTCGGCCATACGTGATACCGACGACTACGCGGGGCTGCTGGGAATGCAAGCCGGTGTCGCGCTGAAGAACCTCCCATCGACCGTGTACTGGTCGATGCTTCGGCACTATGGCATCCTCGCCGACCCGACTCTGTCGCGTGAGGATGCGGCGCGACTGCATGGCCGTAGCGCCGATGAACCAGAGATCAACGGCACGCCGGGAACAGTCTTTCGCGCGTGGTCAAGCACGATCCCCGATCCCCCGAACGGGTTTCCCCGCGTGGTCGAAGGCGGATTCACTCTCCGCCGTGACGAAGCCGACTGGCTGCGAGAGCGCATCCTCGACAAGGCGAGTGGATCCCTGTTGGCTCACTTGGCAGTGCACCGGCCCGAGCGCGACAGCTGGGCGCCGTGGGTTGACGACGCGGCGCTTTCCGCTGCGGGAGAGGCGCGAGAACTACTAGAGCAGGCGCGGTACTTCTCGATCACAATGCACGGCGCGCAACTCCTCTACAACTTGCTGCTTGCCGAAGAGTACGAGGGAGCCGGATTCGCGAAAGTGGCAGATCCTGCACAGGAATACCGCGACAGGCTCACTACATGGGCCAGCGAGTATGTCGGCGTCGTCGCCCCCGAGGCGGGGGACCTTCACCAACTGATCAGCCGCATCGACCGGTTCCGCGGCGCTCCAATGAGCCTTCTCACGCGACGCTTCGTCCTCGAGTGGGCCGACCTCATCCAGACCGCCGGTCCGGAAGCCATCGCCGATGACCATGTCGCCCGTCGTCTTGTCGCGCGCCGCGAGAAGCAGAACAAAGGCGGCCAGGCGCGTATCGGGAACCCACGCCGCCTGCAGAACTGGAGCGGCGGTTCCGGTGCCGGCGCACTCACCTATCGCTGGTCCACGGTGCGTGGGATTCTGCTCGACCTTCACGATGGTCTCGAGAGGGAGAGATAGCGGATGCTGGAGCCTCAGAGCCGTGCGACGCTCACCGATCAGCTCAAGCCACCG
The DNA here is from genome assembly GCA_964406995.1 of uncultured Microbacterium sp. Classification (GTDB taxonomy): domain Bacteria; phylum Actinomycetota; class Actinomycetes; order Actinomycetales; family Microbacteriaceae; genus Microbacterium. The sequence continues at coordinate 35,232 of CAYOTY010000008.1, read as the reverse complement.
CCCGAACACGAGCTGAGCCGAGCGGTAGGGACGACATTCACACTCGAGTTGGCGACGGCGCTCGCCGTTCCGCTGTCCTTCGCGTCCCACCGTGTCGCAGACACCACAGACCCCATCGGAATCCTCGATGCGATCCGTCGAGTTTCTGACCGGATCGATATCTTCGCCCAAGCAGGTGAGATGTCGCTCGGCGCGCAGACTGATCTGGTCTCCCTCCTCGAAAAGATCGTGCACCCGGTGAGGGCCAAGCGAGGACTGTTCCACCCCAAGGTGTGGTTCCTGGAGTACAGCTCCGGCGAACGTCGCGCGTACCGATTCCTCTGTGCGAGCAGGAACCTCACGCCCGACCGCAGTTGGGACGTGCTGGTCCGACTGGACGGAACACCGGCGCCGGACGGAAACAAGCAAGCTGCGGCATCCATCAACCGACCTTTGGTCGCGCTGCTGGACCACCTTGCCGCAATGGCCGTCAACCCGATGCCCCCCCAGCGAGCCCAGGCTCTGCGCGCCTTCGCTCAACGCCTGCGGCACGTCGAGTGGGAACGCCCGGCGGATGTGAAACGGATCGAGTTTCACGCATTCGGGGTACCCGGGCAAGCGAGGCCCGAGGTGTGCGGCAAGAGGGCGCTCATCATCTCGCCGTTCTTGTCGGACGGAGGGCTGAGCCACCTGCGTCAGCAGGTGAGGGGAGAGACGCACGTGGTGTCTCGGGTAGAAAGCCTTGAGCGGCTCGGCGTTGCGTCGCTCGACGACAAACTGCGAACGTACGTACTGGACGATGCGGCAACCGACATCGACAACGGTGGCGATGAGGTGGCGATGGTGCCGCGGGATCGTCTCTCGGGGCTGCATGCCAAAGTCGTGGTCACCGACCGCGCCGACGGCGCTCATGTGCTGCTCGGCTCCGCGAACGCGACGGATGCCGCCTGGCGCGACAATGTCGAGGTCATGATCGAGTTCACGGGATCGTCACGGCGGATCGGGGTGGCTCCTACGCTCGAGGCTCTCGGTGCGCTCAAGGAAGAAGTCGATATCGAGGGAGGTCAGACGGCTGCGGCCGAAGAGGAAGCGGATCATCGGCTGGAAGTTGCACTTCGCCGGATCGCTGCGGGGAGGATCACGGTGCGTGTTCTCCCGGGCGATCCGTATGCCCTCGCCGTTTGGGGAGACGGGACTGTCGCGGATGGATTGGCGAGAGCGCAGCGGGACGGAACGACACTGCGCTGGCACCTCCTGACACGGGTTGATCTTGGAGCCTCCGAGCTTCGAGAGGGCGAAGCGTCTGCATCGCTACTCTTGAACGTCGAGCTGACAGACATCACTCCGTTCCTCGCGCTCACCGCGCGCGAGGCATCGGGCCGAGAGAGAAAGACGGTTGTGCTCGCCGAGTTGCTCGATGACGTACCGTCTCGGCGAGATGCGGTCATCGCTCGCCAGCTGACGGATCGGGCGACCTTCGTGCGCCTTCTTACATTGATGCTCGAGCTCTCGGGAGTCACGGCGCTGACGCCTTCGAGCAACGGAGCATTCACGGGGTTCGCTGCACTTGGTGCGGGAGGCAACGTGGAAGGAGCGGGGCTGTTCGAAGCCCTCATCCGTGCGGTCGGCAACGGGCAGCAAGGCCTTGCCGACGCGAAACGGATCATCGATGTGGTGCGTGCGCAGCCGGGTAGTGACGAGATCCTTCCCGACGGATTCGATGAGCTGTGGTCGCGAGTGTGGGAGACGCACCTCTCCCTGACGGGAGCGCGCTCGTGACCGCAGTAGACGTCGATGCCGTGATGGCTGGGCTCAAGGGGTTCCAGCAGAACGCTGTGGACCACGTCGTCGAGCTGTTCTACGGGGAAGGGAGCGCTTCACGGTCAGGGCGCTTCTTGATTGCCGACGAAACGGGGCTGGGGAAGAGCATCATTGCCCGTGGTGTCATCGCGAAGGCGATCGAGCACCTCCAGCATGTCGATGATGTGGACCGAATCGACATCGTCTATGTCTGCAGCAGCCTTGACCTTGCGACACAGAACCTTCGACGGCTCAACGTCACCGGCGAAGAGCATGTTGCGGTCACGACCAGACTGACGATGCTCGCCAAGGAGAGCGCCCGACTTCGTGGGACCGCCACGGGAGGAGGGAAGAAAGTCAATCTGGTTTCCTTCACTCCCGGAACCTCCTTCAGCGAAGGCAGCTGGCGTCAAGGATCGGCACCCGAGCGCGCGCTGCTGACGCTCATTCTCGACCGGATCGCGAATCGCACGCACAGCGACCGTCGGGTGACGCGGCTCCTGCTGCACGGTGCCGTGACCGATCCTCAACGCTTCGACAACGTGTATGTGAAGCCGCTTTCGGCGAGCATGCCCCACGGCGTCGACGAGGTCATCCTGCAGACGTTCCACCGCATGATCACGGAGAGTGGCGCGCTGGACCGCTTCATCTCGCTGCGCGATGAAGTGCGGTACCGGCGGTCGATTCCGGTCGAGATCTGGCATCGAGTCCGCAACCTGCTCGCAGAGCTGCGGCAGGCCCTCGCCAAGGCCGGGGTCGACACGTTGGAGCCAGACCTCGTCATCCTCGACGAGTTCCAGCGGTTCCGACACTTGCTTGAGTCGCCAGATGCGAGCGACGCCGCCGAGCTGGCTCACGCGTTGTTCCAGTACAAGCACGCCAAGGTTCTTCTGCTGTCGGCGACCCCCTACAAGCCATTCACGAACCGCGACGACTCCGACGAGAGTCACTATGAAGACTTCCTCGCCACGGTGCGTTTCCTCGCCGGCGGCGGCGCGGGGGCCGAGAAGCCGGTTGCTGACGCGCTCGCGGCCTACCGGCGGGACCTGGTCTCCGGCGCTGATGCGGTGTCGAGCGCCAGGCGCGTGAGTGAGGAGCTGTTGCCGCTGATGTCGCGCTCTGAACGGCCGCCCATCGCGGAACGGGAAGACATGGTCGAAGTCCGACACCTTGAGATCGCCCCTCCATCCGTCGAGGATATTCAGGACTGGGCCGCCCTGCGCACACTCGGGAGTGCGGTCGACTCACCGGTCAGCCTTGAGTATTGGAAGTCGATCCCATACTTTGCGAACTTCATGGACGGATATCGAACCGCCGATCGCGTGCGTGCCCGGCTCGAGGCCGGTGACGCCCCGGTTGTGGAGGCTCTCGCCCGTACGCGATCACTCTCGAAGAGCAGCATCGAGGCCTTCGAGCCTCTCGACCTCGGCCACGGCTACCTGCGTGCGCTCGCCGAAGAAACCCTGGAACAGGGTTGGTGGAAGATGCTCTGGATGCCGCCGACGATGCCGTATCTCGAGCCAGGGCCGGTCTACGGGTCGATCGATGCAGGGCGACTGACGAAGCGTGTGATCTTCTCCGCGTGGAACGGCGTGCCGACAGCAGTCGCATCGATCCTCAGCTACGAAGCGGAGCGCCGTGTGGCCGGCGATCAGAAGGTGATCCACGGCAATACTCCGGAGGACCGCGCGCGGGTCGCGCAACGACTGCAGTACCGCGTCGCAGACGATCGTGCGGCAAGCATGACGACGCTTGCGCTTTTCTGGCCCCACCCGGCTCTTGCGGAAATCGGTGACCCCGTTGAGGCGGCACGGGCAGCATCCAAAGCGGTCTCCGCGCAGCGGTTGGGTGACGTCTTCCGTGAACGTTTGCCCGCCGGTGAGGGAGAGGCCGAGCAGGCATGGGAGGCGCTCTTCACTCGCCCGGGTTATCTACCTGAGTCGCTCGGGGGCCTGTCCGCCGAAGACCTGCTCGCGAGTGATGACGACAACGCGCGGGTCGCCGGCCTGATGGAGCACGCGCGGACTGCTCTCGACGTCGCGCAGACTGTGGAGCGAGTTCTCGACCACGCTGACCTGCCATTGCTCGCTGCACACGCCCCCGGAAACATTGCGTATCGTGCGCTTCGTGGGTTGGCGGGGATGACGGCGACCCCGGCCGGGATGTGGCGCGCCGCGCTGAAGCTGGCCCGCGGCATCCGACTTCTCTTCAATCGCCCGGAGAGCATTGCTCTCCTGGTGACGCTGTACGGAGACGACCTACCGTACTGGCGGAGGGTCCTCGACTATTGCGCCGACGGAAACCTGCAGGCCGTTCTTGACGAGTACCTCTTCCAACTGTGGAGCGAGATCGGCGGTGGTGACGTCGATGACGATGCGCTTATGGAGCTGGTGCGCCGAGCGACCGATGCGATGGGTCTGCGGTCGGCAAGGTACGAAGCGCATGAGGCGACGCCGCAACGCGAAACTATCTCGTTCACTTCGCGCTTCGCGCTGCGATACGGAGGCAAGTACGCGGCGGAGAGCGACGACAAGTCCGGCGTCCGCCAGGGAGAGGTGCGGGCGGCGTTTAACAGTCCGTTCGCTCCATTCATCCTGGCGTCGACGAGCGTCGGACAGGAAGGCATCGACTTCCACTGGTGGAGTCATGCCATCGTCCACTGGAATCTCCCGTCGAACCCGGTTGATTTCGAGCAACGTGAGGGCCGGGTCAACAGGTTCGCCGGGCATGCGATCCGAAAGAATGTTGCGGCTGTGCACTGGCCCGATGTACTCGCCTCGGCCGACCGATGCATGTGGCGCGCTGCATTCTTAGCCGCCGAGAACAGTGACAACGATCTCGGTGAGTTCTCGCCGTGGTGGATCTACCCGGGCTCGGCACGGATTCATCGAGTGTTGGCGCACTTCCCGCTCAGCCGCGATGCGATGAAGTACGAGACGCTTCGTTCTGCGCTCACGCTGTACCGCCTCACACTGGGGCAGCCACGGCAAGAAGACATGGTCGACATGCTGGCCAAGCGCGGGGTCGACGTGCAGTCGATCCCCACGATCGATCTGAGGCCGCCGCGGCGTTCTGAGGGATCGAGCAGACACGACCAATACATGCCTCAACAAGCTCGAGATCGTGCCGTTTCTCCTGCTCCGCAGACCACCGCGGCCACGCCACCGACCGCTACGGAATGATCCCCTGCTTCCGCGCCGCCGCCACCGCCGCGTGCCGCGTCGAGGCGTCCAGTTTCGACATCGCGGCGCTCAGGTAGCTCTTCACCGTGCTCTCGGTCAGGCCCAGCACGTGGCCCACCTCGGCGTTGCGATAGCCGAGCGCGGCGCATGCCAGCACGTCGATCTCGCGCGGTGAGAGCTTGACGTCGGTCATCGCCTGCTGCGCGCCCGACAGGCTGAGCCCGGCGAGGCGCCGCTCGACCGCCTGCAGCTTCTCGCGCAGCGCCGGGTCCTCGACGCCGGCGGCGATCGTGCGCAGCTCGGCGTAGCTCTCCCGCAGATCCTGCTGCTGCGCGGGTGCCAGCTGCGGGGCGATCTCGGCCTCGGGAGTGACGAGCGCGAGCCGGCGGGCGACCTCGTCGCGCACGCGGATCTCCTGCCCCAGCTTGTCGGCGATCGCGAGGGCGGGCTTGGCGAAGACATCGCCCACCGGTGCGAAGGAGTGCGAGCCTCCGTACAGGATGCCGCGGGTGCGCCCGGACACCACGACGGGGACGGCCAGCAGTGTCACGATCCCTTCAGGAAGCACCCGGTCGTCGTAGTCGTGCGTGATGTGCTTCGAGGTCTCGTAGTTCCCCGTGATGCGCGGCCGCCGCTCGGCCATCGCCTTGCCGCCCAGGCCCCGCTCGGGCCGGATGCGCAGGCCGTCGAGGCTGTGCGTGCGGTTGCCGACGAGTGAGGCGATCGTCACGGCGCCACCGTATTCGAGACCCCCGAAGGCGAGCGGAAAGTGCGTCGCCGCGGCGAGATCGGCGACCGCCTCCTCGAGCAATTGCTGCTCGTTGGGCTCCTCGGGTCGCCGCATCCGTCGCTCCTCGTCGAGTGTCTTCGCCAGAGGGACTCCCAACTTTGGTAGGTGGTACGCCACCGGGCGCGCTTCGTACCGTGAACGATACCACCGCGAACGCAGCCGTTCCCGGGGTGGAATCCCAGACATTTCGAAGGAGAAGTGATGGCCGAGACGTACAAGAACATCTGGACGCGCAGCATCCATGACCGCGAGGACTTCTGGCTCGAGGCCGCAGAGAGCATCGACTGGATCACTCCGCCCACCGTCGCGCTCGAAGAGCGCAGCGCGTCGGAATGGCGATGGTTCCCGGGCGCAGAGCTCAACGTCAGCCACAACGCCCTCGACCGGCACGTCGACGCCGGCCGCGGCGAGAACACCGCCCTCATCTACGACTCGGCGATGACCGGCACGAAGGCGCGCTTCACCTACCGCGAGTTGCGTGACCGGGTCGCCCGCTTCGCCGGCGCCCTGCAGAACATCGGCGTCGGTCGCGGTGACCGCGTGCTCATCTACCTGCCCATGACGCCCGAGGCAGTCATCGCGATGCTCGCGACGGCCCGCATCGGAGCGATCCACTCCGTCGTCTTCGGCGGGTTCGCGGCGAGCGAGCTGGCCACGCGCATCGCCGATGCGAAGCCGAAGGTCATCGTCACCGCATCCGGTGGTCTCGAACCGAACCGCGTCGTCGAGTACCTGCCGCTCGTCGAACGGGCGCTCGAGATCAGCGGCGAAGGCATCGAAGCCGTGATCGTGCGCAATCGCGCGCTCGTCCCCGGCTCCGCCGCGGACTACGCCGACCACAGGCACGCCACGTGGCTCGACTGGGAGGAGATCGAGTCGGATGCCGCACCCGCCGCTCCCGTCGCGATGCGCTCGGAAGACCCGCTCTACATCCTCTACACCTCCGGCACCACCGGCAGCCCCAAGGGCGTCGTGCGCGACAGCGGCGGATACGCCGTCGCCCTGTCGTGGGCCCTGCGCAACATCTACGAGATCGGCCCCGGCGACACCATCTTCACCGCCAGCGATGTCGGCTGGGTCGTCGGCCACTCCTTCATCGTCTACGGCCCGCTCATCGCCGGCGGCACGACCGTGCTCTACGAGGGCAAGCCCGTCGGAACTCCGGATGCCGGAGCCTTCTGGCGCCTCGTCTCCGAGTACGGCGCGAAGGCGCTGTACACCGCGCCGACGGCGCTGCGCGCCATCCGACGCGAAGACCCCGAGCTCGAAGAGCTGAAGCGCTACGACATCTCCGCCCTCCAGGCGCTGTTCCTCGCCGGTGAGCGCCTCGACCCCGAGACCTGGCACTGGGCGAACGACGGCCTCGGCGTCGACATCGTCGACCACTGGTGGCAGACCGAGACCGGCTGGTCGATCTGCGCCATCCCGCGCGCTGTCGAGAAGCTGCCCGCGAAGGCCGGATCGACCACGGTGCCCATGCCGGGGTTCGACGTGCGCATCCTCGACTCCCGGGGCGACGACGTCACGACCCCGGGCCGCGAGGGCAACATCGCCATCACGCTGCCCCTCCCGCCCGGCGCGCTGCTGGGCATCTGGGGCAGCGAGGAGCGCTTCGTCGACTCGTACCTGAAGGCCTTCCCCGGCTACTACGCCACAGGGGATGCCGGACACGTCGACGACGACGGCTACCTCTTCGTCATGGGGCGGACGGATGACGTCATCAACGTCGCCGGCCACCGGCTGTCCACGGGCCAGCTCGAGGAGGTGCTGATCCTGCATCCGGCCGTCGCCGAGGCCGCCGTCATCGGCGTCCACGACGAGCTCAAGGGGCAGCGCGCCGCCGGGTTCGTCACGCTCAAGCACGGCGAGACCATCGCCCCCGACGTGCTCGCCCCGGCCCTGATCGCGCTCGTGCGCGAGCACATCGGCCCGGTCGCCGCGTTCCGCGATGTCACCGTGCTCGACCGGCTGCCCAAGACGCGATCGGGGAAGATCCTGCGCAAGACCATGCGCCAGATCGTCGACGGCGAGCCCTACACGGCGCCCGCCACGATCGAGGATCCCACCGTCCTCGATGCGCTCGCGGCCGCCATCACCACATCCGCACACTTCTCGGCGCCCCTCACGGTGCCGGTGAAGACGGCGGTGCTTCGCTGAGCACTGCCGCCCGCATCCGTCCACCCATCCTTCATCCGTTCACCCATGAGGCAAGGAGGCCCCATGTCCCACTCACCTGATCAGACCGTCGCCCCGCCCGGCGGCACCCCCGCCATCGACTACCTCGAGGTCGAGGACTCGAGCGAATTCCGCGAACTGAAGTCCAAGCACCGCCGCTTCGTGTTCCCCCTCGCCGTCGCCTTCCTCGTCTGGTACTTCGCCTATGTGCTGCTGGCGGCGTTCGCCCCCGAGTTCATGGCGATCCCGCTGTGGGGGATGAACGTCGGCCTGTGGCTCGGGCTCGGCCAGTTCGCGACGACGTTCGCCATCACGATGGGGTACGTCTCCTTCGCCAACCGCGTGCTCGACCCCCGGGCGGTCGCCATCCGCGAACGACTCGAGAACCAGGAACGCGTTCACGCAGAGGAGACCGCATCATGACCATGGAGAACAACCCCGTCCTGAACATGTCGGTGTTCGCGGCGTTCGTCGGCGTCACACTGTTCATCGTCATCCGCGCCAGCCGCAACAACAAGTCGGCGGCCGACTACTACGCCGGCGGCCGGTCGTTCACCGGTCCGCAGAACGGCTTCGCCATCTCGGGCGACTACCTCTCGGCGGCATCCTTCCTCGGGATCGTGGGAGCGATCGCGATCAACGGATACGACGGGTTCCTCTACTCGATCGGATTCCTCGTCGCATGGCTGGTCGCCCTGCTGCTGGTCGCGGAGCTCATGCGCAACACCGGCAAGTTCACCATGGCCGACGTGCTCTCGTTCCGGCTGCGCCAGCGCCCCGTGCGCATGGCGGCGGCGACGACCACGCTCGCCGTCTGCTTCTTCTACCTGCTGGCCCAGATGGCCGGCGCCGGGGGATTGGTGTCGCTGCTCATGGGCATCGACGGACGCATCGGCCAGTCGATCGTCGTCGCCGTCGTCGGGGTCATTATGATCACCTACGTGCTCGTGGGCGGGATGAAGGGCACGACCTGGGTGCAGATCGTCAAGGCGTTCCTGCTCATCGGCGGCGCCGGTGGAATGACCATCTGGGTGCTCGCGATCAACGGCTTCAGCATCCCCGGTCTCTTGCAGTCTGCGGTGGATGCCTCGGTGCGCACGCCTCCGGAGGTCATCCTGGCACCCGGGCTGCAGTACGGCGGCAACCCCTGGGACTTTATCTCGCTGGCGATCGCGCTCGTGCTCGGCACGGCCGGACTCCCGCACGTGCTCATGCGGTTCTACACGGTGCCCACGGCCAAGGAGGCCCGCCGCTCGGTCGTGTGGGCGATCTGGCTGATCGGCCTGTTCTACCTGTTCACCCTGATCCTCGGCTACGGTGCCGCGGCGCTCGTGGGCCCGGAGACGATCGCCAACGCCCCCGGCGGCGTGAACTCGGCGGCGCCGCTGCTGGCCCTCGCCCTCGGCGGACCGGTGCTGCTGGGCTTCATCTCGGCGGTGGCGTTCGCGACGATCCTCGCGGTCGTCGCCGGTCTCACCATCACGGCGGCGGCGTCGTTCGCGCACGACATCTACGCCAACGTCATCAAGAAGGGCAAGGTCGCCCCCGACGGCGAGGTGAAGGTGGCACGCCGCACGGTGCTCGTCATCGGCGCGCTCGCCATTGCCGGAGGCATCGGCGTGCAGGGACAGAACATCGCCTTCCTCGTCGCCCTGGCCTTCGCGGTCGCGGCCAGCGCGAACCTGCCGACGATCCTGTACTCGCTGTTCTGGCGGAAGTTCACCACGCGTGGTGCGGTGTGGAGCATGTACGGCGGGCTCGCCTCGTCGGTGCTGCTCATCGTGTTCTCGCCGGTCTTCTCGGGAACGCCGACCTCGATGTTCGGCGAGAGCGTGAACTTCGCCATCTACCCGCTGAACAACCCCGGGATCGTCTCGATCCCGCTCGGGTTCTTCCTCGGATGGCTGGGCTCGGTGACAGAACGACGGCGCGAGGACAAGCTCCTCGCCGCCGAGATGGATGTGAGATCGCTCACCGGCCACGGTGCCGAGAAGGCGGTCTCGCACTAGGGGGACGAGAATGCGGGCAGCGCGCGCTACGGGCGAGACTCCGGGTGCGCGCTGCCCGCGGGCAGGCGCGACGACCCCACCCCCCCGCGCTACGGTGTCGTCATGGCGACGATCGTTCCTACTTATACGGCCGCACAGGTGCTTGCGGCGGAGGCGCCCTTGCTCGCGGCGGGCGTTCCGCTCATGCGCCGCGCGGCGACGGCGCTCGCCGCGGTGGTCGCCGAGCAGGACCCGGAGCGGATGCTCGTCCTCGCCGGAGCTGGAGACAACGGCGGCGATGCGCTCTTCGCCGCTGCCGCGACGGCGGCGCGCGGCATCCGGGTCGACATCCTCCGCACGTCCGATCGGGTGCACGGCGAGGCGCTGCGCGCGGCGAAGGATGCCGGTGGCCGCGAGGTCGTCCTCGATGATCTTGACGCGACCGCCTACGACCTCGTGATCGACGGGATCCTCGGCATCGGCGCGCGAGGCGCGCTGCGCGGAACGGCCCGTGCGGCGGTGGAAGCGCTCCTGCCGAGCGCGCCGCGAACCATCGCCGTCGACCTGCCGAGCGGGCTCGACCCCGACACCGGCGAGGCCGACCAGATGGTGCTGCCCGCCACCACGATAGTGACGTTCGGGGCCGTCAAGGCCGGCCTGACCTGCGGATCGGGCCCTGCGCTCAGCGGGCGCATCGTGCTGATCGATCTGGGGCTCGATCTCGCGGATCCGGCCGGAGAGGCATCCGTCGCGGAGATCCGGCAGGGGTGAGGGTGACCCGTCCGCAGTCGATGGCCATAGACGATACACCCGGCGAGCGTCATCGCGAGGCGTAGACCTCGAACGTCACCTCCTCGGGAAGATCAGAGAAGAAGAGCGCCTGATAGGCGACCTCGCGATTGCGCCGCAGATCGAAGGGGAAGTCCATGCTCTGTGCGATGATCGCGCCCTCGCGATCACGGGCGATCACGGTCACCCGCGCCATGTCGAGCTCGTTCGCGAACGTCGAGATGATCGCCCCCTCGACCGAGACGGAGCGGGGCCGGTGCTCTACCCGGAGCTCGGAGACGATGAGGCCTCCCAGTGCCTCGCCCGGGTAATAGGCGGCATCGGCCGGCGGCGGCAGGTGCACGATGAGGGACGCGACGGCATCCGGCTCCTCCACCTCGAACAGGTCGCTGATCGCGTTCACACCCGGAAGGATGCTGAGGGAGGTCATGCCTCTGCCGATCAGCTCGCCCGCCTCGTCATAGGCTTCGACGTCGATCCGGGCGAAGCGGTAGATGAAGTCGGAGTTCGGGTTGTCGACCACCACGGCGAACCACCACCACGCTTCGTCACCCGCGTCCTCCTGGCCGAACCCGGTCTCGATCAGCTCCAGCTCGAGCGGGGGAGCCACGCCCGCCGGGGGTTCATGCCCGCTCCAGCCCGAGGTCCCGGATGCCGCATAGTCATCCACGTTCGCCGCGAACGGCGAGAGCGGCCCTGACGAGAGCGAGGTCCCCGCCGACAGCGCCGCCGCCAGGATCCACCCGACCACGACGATCCCCAGTGTGCTTCCGCCGAGGACCGCCGCCCGGGAACGGTGACGGATCAGCGCGATCACGCCCAGCACCGCCGCGATGAGCAGCAGGAGACCGCCGAACCCGCGCGTGCCTTCGAACAGCACGAAGAACAGCCCGATCAGGCTCGTGATCAGCGCACTGCGCGCCAGACCGCGGGACGGCTTGCGCGGGGTCAGCGGCGGACGCGGAGCGTACGCGGGTGATCCCTGCGCGTCCGCCGTGTGCGGATGCTGCGTCGCGACCGGAACGGATCGTGCTGACTGTTCTGCTCGCCAGGCGGGCACCGAGTACCTGCGCGCGGTCGTCTGCGGGGGCGGAGTGACGCTGGCCGGATGCGAAGGCGGGACAGGGGTAGTCGAGCCCTTCGCCGAGAGCGTCGCAAGGTAGGGAGAGACGGGGATGTCGGACTCCGCGCCGCCATGCTCGGCGGATTGTGGCTCCTCCGCGGAGGAGTCGAGTGCCGGAGTCGCGGCGTCTGGACGAGGGGCGGTGTTCGTCGGGGGTTCCACTTCGGGTGCCTCAGTCGGAGGTGTCGTCGCGTCGGCGGTCAAGATCGCGTTGTGATCCGATGTCGTCTGGCCGAATTGCTCGGGCAGCTCGTGCGCGGACGAACCCTCCGGCCGACCGGTCATGCGTCCCCCTCGCAGCTCGCGCCGGCGGCACCTGCCGGCCTTCCTCGATCGTAACCGTGGCCGGGACGTGCCGTGCGTGGGCCGTGAGCTGCCGGCCTGTGGATAACTTCGGTCGAGCGGATGCCTCTCCCGCTACCGTGAACCCGTGCTGATTTCTCGGAGCGTTGTTGCTGTTGCAGGTGTCGTTGCGAGCGCCGCCGTCATCGTCGGGGTCGCTGTCGGGTGTGCTCCGGTCGAATCGCCGGAGCCGACACCGACTGTGCTCACCTTCGCCTCGGAGGAGGAGGCGTTCGCGGCAGCGGAGGAGGTTTATCGGGCTTACAACGACGAGCTCGATCAGCTACTGGCCGGGGATGAGCAAGCTGATCCGTTGCAGTATCTAACCGGCAGTGCGTATGAACTGGAGCTGACGGGTCTGCGAGATCTCGATGTGGCTGACCTCAACGTAGTTGGTAAGTCTCGCCTGGTCTCACTCGACGGTGTTGAGGTCATGGGTCAGGGTCGTGATGTAAAGATCGTTGGCCTCGCCTGTGTCGATAGTTCTGAGCTTCGACTGCTTGATGAGAACGGCAACGACATCACCCCGGAGTCGCGTGACGATATTTCAGTGACACGAGCGACCTTCATTCAACAGGACGGGATTCTGCTCATTTCAGAGCGACAGTTCGAGAGGGTCGGCAGTTGTTAGGAGAGCTCGTACTTACGTTTTTACTCACGGTCACGCCTCTGTCCGTCAGTGCCAGCAACCCGGGATGCTCCGGAGTCGCTGGGAAACTGGGCAGTTGCTCTTCGACCACCAACACCGGCTCCGAGGTCATCATCGGCGGCTCGCAGTCCAGCGGAGGCAACCCCGGCAACGGCGACTCCTCCGGCGGCAACCCGGGCTCGAACAGCGGTCCGCGCGAATTCGAGAACCCCGAGCTTCCCGGTGCCTCGCAGTGCGTCATCGACGATCCCACCCGCATCATGGGGACGGTATGCCCGGAGGTGGAGGTCGAGCCGGGCATCCCGGCGGTGACGCTCACCGACCTGGCGCGGTTCGCACCATCGGGTTCGACGCTGCTCGCGGAGCCCTACGGCGTCGGAGTCGTCGGGCTGCCGTCGAACTTCGTGGCGACATCCGCTGTGCACACGACCTCCGGGACCCTCTTCGGTCACAGCCTGCAGGTGCGCTTCACGCCCGACCGGCACCGGTTCGACTACGGTGACGGCACGGTGCGCACGCTCCCCGAGCGAGGGACGACGTGGGCGGCAGCCGGCCTCGCCCAGTTCACACCGACCGCGACCGGTCACGCGTACGCCGATCGCGGCACCTACCGCACCCGCGTCGACGTGCTGTACACGGCAGAGGTGAACTTCGGCGGTGGCTGGTTCGCGGTCCCCGGGTATGTGACCGCACCCGGCCCCGTCACCGAGGTGCAGATCTTCGAGGCGCGCACCGCCCTGGTCGAGCACACCTGCAACGAGTACCCCACGGCCCCCGGCTGCTGATCTGCGGCCGCCGCCACAGCCCGCGGATGGACCTCCCGGTGAGCTGACAGCGACTCAGAACGGCGTCTCGTCGGGCGAGACCGCCCAGTCGCCACCGGCGCTCGGAGCCCCACCGCCCGCGGGCGCCCCGCCCGGAGTCTGTGCCGCCCAGGCATCCGTCCTGCCGCCCGCGGCGCCCACCGCGCCACCGCCGGACCGGCCACCGGCACGATCGGCCCGCACCACGCTCGCGGTCGCATACCGCAGCGAGGGCCCGACCTCCTCGACGGTCAGCTCGATGCTCGATCGGCTGTTGCCCTCGCGGTCTTGATAGCTGCGCTGCTGCAAACGGCCCTGCGCGACCACTCGCATGCCCTTCGTCAGCGAGCCGGCCACGTTCTCCGCCAGCTCCCGCCACGCCGAGCAGCGCAGGAACAGCGCCTCGCCGTCTTTCCACTCGTTCGCCTGCCGGTCGAAGGTGCGCGGCGTGCTGGCGATCGTGAAGCTCGCCACCGGCGCGCCCGACTGGGTGTATCGCAGCTCGGGGTCGGCGGTGAGGTTGCCCACGATGGTGATGATCGTCTCGTTCATCGTTCACTCCGGTTCCGTATGTTCTCTCGCGGTCGTCGAGACTGTCTCACGGTGAGACGAGTTCAGCATATGCCCGGCCGCCGACATCGCCGGGGAGCCGGACGCTGCGACACGAGTCGGATGCGGTACTAATGCCCCGCCCGCCGCAGGCTGTCCTCCAGCGCGACCCACGCGAGCATCGCGCACTTCACGCGGGCCGAGTACTTCGAGACGCCCGACAGCGCGGCGGCGTCGCCGAATGTCTCCTCCGGCAGCGGCACCGTGCCGCGCGACCGCAGAGCATCACGGAATCCCTCGATCAGCGAGGAGATCTCCGCCTGGGAGACAGCGCCGTCGCCCTCGACGGCGATCTCGCGCACGAGCGCGGTGAGCATGGATGCGGATGCCTGCGACACCGAGCATCCGGAGCCCTCCCAGGTCACCTCGGCGAGTCGCCCCTGCTTGTCCACCCGCGCCCGCAGCGTCACCTCGTCGCCGCAGATCGGGTTCTTCTGGTGAGACGTCGCCGACAGCGGCGTCTCCTCGGCGAGCCCCTTGCCCACCGGACGCTTCGAATGATCCAGCAGCAGTTCCTGGTACAGCGACTCGAGGCTCATGCGCCCGCTCCGAAGAACCCGCGCACATCCGACACGGCGTTCAAGAAGGTGTCGACGTCTTCCGCGGTGGTGAAGACGGATGCCGACGCCCGCACCGTCGCGGTCACGCCGAATCGGCGATGCAGCGGCTGGGCGCAATGGTGACCGACCCGCACCGCGACCCCGCGGTCGTCGAGGAACTGGCCTGCGTCGTGCGCGTGCACGCCCTCGATGTCGAAGGAGGCGAGTCCCACGCGCTCCACTCCCGCAGCGCCGCCCAGCACCCGCACGCCCGCGATCTCTCGCAGCCCCGAGAGCAGCTGCGCGGACAGCGCATGCTCGTGAGCGGCGACCGCCGGCATCCCGAGCCCCTCCAGGTACCGCGCCGCCGCCGCCAGCCCGATCGCCTGCGACACCGGCTGCGTGCCCGCCTCGAACTTCTGCGGCGCCGGCAGGTATTCGGCCTGCTCCAGCGTGACCGTCGTGATCATCGATCCGCCGGTGAGGAACGGGGGCAGCGCGTCCAGCACCGAGGCAGCGCCGTAGAGTCCGCCGATGCCGTATGGCCCGAGCATCTTGTGCCCGGAGAACACGGCGAGATCCACGTCGAGCGCCGGGAAGTCGATCGGCAGATGCGGCACCGACTGGCACGCGTCGAGCACCACGAGCGCGTCGGCCTCGCGTGCCAGAGCCACGAGAGAGGCGACCGGGTTCACGATCCCCAGCACGTTCGACACATGCGGGAACGCGAGGATGCGGGTGCGCTCGCCGATCAGCTCGGCCGCGGCCGCCAGATCCAGCTGACCGTCATCGAGCACGGGGATGTGCCGCAGCCGGGCGCCCGTGCGGGCCGCGAGCTCCTGCCAGGGGATGAGGTTCGCGTGGTGCTCGGTCTCGGTGATGAGGATCTCATCGCCCTCGCGCAGGGCGAACCGCCGGGCGGCCTCGCCGCCGCGCCCCGCCGAGGCGTTGCCGATCGCGTAGGCCACCAGGTTCAGGCCCGCCGTCGCCCCCGCCGTCCACACCAGCTGCTCCGGCTCCGCACCGACGAACGAGGCGACGGCCGTGCGGGCGTCCTCGAACAGCTCCGTCGCATCCGCCGCAAGCGTGTGCGCGCCGCGATGCACGGCGGAATTCGTGCGCGTGAGGAAGTCGATCTCGGCATCCAGCACCGCCTGCGGCTTCTGACTCGTCGCCCCGGAGTCGAGGTACACGAGCGGATTCCCGTGCAGCTCGCGCTGCAGCAGCGGGAAGTCGTCGCGCAGGGAGCGGGGGTCGAAGTCGGGGGAGGTCACCCTTCCAGCGTACGGCGGTTCGCAGGGCGGCGGGCTTCCGTGACGGGCTCAGCCGTCCTCGGGATCCCCCGGCTCCCCGGTTGCGACATCCGATGCCTCCGGGGCCGGCGGTGCCAGGGGAAAGACGATCGAGCTCGTCGTGGCCGAGTACACCGCCGAGGGGTCGATGTCGGATGCCGCATCGAGCGCATCCGCGACATTCGTCGTGTCGCGTGGTTCGGAGGGGAGCCCCGCCCACTCCACCTGGTGCTCCTCAGGGCGCTGCTGGAAAAGTCCCATGCGTCCAGTCTCACAGATCCGCGATGACGATCTTCTTCATCGCCAGCATCCGGTCGTAGGCGCCGGGCCGCTCGATCAGCTCGTTCATGTTCTCCGGGACGATCTGCCAGCTCACCCCGAAGCGGTCTTCGAGCCAGCCGCACACCTCCGCCTCGGGCACCGTCGACAGCGCCTCCCAGAAACGATCGATCTCCGCCTGATCGCGGCAGTTCACCTCCAGAGACACGCCAGGGGTGAACGAGAAGTCCTGTTCCACCCCCGAGTCCATCGCCGCGAACCACTGCCCGGCGAGCCGGAAGTCACTGAACATGATGTTCCCGGCCTCGGCGGGGCCTGTCTTCTCCGGATACTCCGCGACTGTCCCGATGCCCGCCTCGTCGAAGAGGGAGGTGTAGAGCTCGACCGCCTCGCGAGCCCGATTCTGCGCCGGTCCGCTGAACATCAGCGAGGGGATCACGAACGGTCGCGGATCGCCCTCGGGATCGGTGAGCATCAGTTGCCAGCTCACGCCATAGCGATCCGACACCCATCCGTACCGCTGGGCGAAGGGATATTCCCCGATCGGCATAAGTATCGAACCGCCCTCCGACAGTGCGGCCCAGGTGTCGTCGAGACGTGCTCTCGCCGCATCCGAGTCCCCTCCGAACAGGAGCGGGTCGAAGTTCAGCATGAACGAGATCGAGGGATTCGGGGAGAATTCCGGCCCGGCATTGATGAGTACGAGTCGGTATCCGTCGATGGTGAGATCGACCGTGAGGACGTCGCCGGCGAAGTCCGCCTGCCAGTCGGGCAGTGCCTCCGGGTACCGAGATCCGATGGAGGACTCGGCGGAGGGGAGGACGGATGCGTAGAACGCGCCCGCCTCCTCGGCGGTCCGGACGAACCAGACGTTCGGGACGATCTGCTGCGTGGTGGTCATGATCGGCTCCAGCGGTGCTCGCGGGATGGTGGACTTCCAGCCTGCGTCGCCGAGCGGCCACCCGCAAGGGGGTGTCCAGCGGCATCCGGTGCGTCGGCGCCGGTGCTCGTCAGACCTTCTTCACCACGCTCGACTTCAGCTGCATCGCCCCGAAGCCGTCGATCCTGCAGTCGATGTCGTGGCCGTTGACCGGCTCGATGAGGCGGATGTTCCGCACCTTCGTGCCGGCCTTGATCGACAGCGAGCCCTTCACCTTCAGCGAGGTCACGACCGTCACGGTGTCGCCGTCCGAGAGCACGTTGCCGACGGAGTCGCGCACGACCGGCGCGGCCTCGGATGCCGCATCCGCCTCGTCCGGGGACCACTCGTGCCCGCACATCGGGCACACCAGCAGCGGCGGCATCTCGTAGGTGTGCTCGCTCGCGCACTCCGGGCAGCGGGGCAGGGAATCGCTCATCCGACCAGAGTACGCCGCGTGTCCGGCGATCTCTGAGAAAGGTGTTGACACCGCATCCGGTCGGGCGTAATGTACAACCAAATGGTTGCACAATATGAACTGAGCGAGACGGAGATCGACCGTGTCTTCCAAGCTCTTGCCGCATCGACGAGGCGCGACATCCTGCGTCGCACGATCGACCGCGAGCAGTCCGTCTCCGCACTCGCCCGCGAGTACGACATGTCGTTCGCCGCGGTGCAGAAGCATGTGGCCGTGCTCGAAGAGGCGCGTCTCATCATCAAGCGCGCCGAAGGACGCGAGCGTCTCGTCCGCGCCAACCCCGACATGATCGCCCGCGCCCGGGCGCTCCTCGCCCGTTACGAAGACCTCTGGCGCGCGCGCATCGCGCGCCTCGACGACCTGCTGGCCGAGACGCCGGCCGAGAACTGAAGGAGAACACCATGCCTGTCACCGACATCACCACCGATGCCGAGAACCTGACGATGACCGTCGTCGCCGACTTCGCCGCACCACTCGAGCGCGTGTGGGCGGCGTACTCCGATCCGCGTCAGCTCGAGCGCTTCTGGGGTCCGCCGACCTGGCCTTCTACCTTCACCCACTTCGACCAGAGCGTCGGCGGCCGCGCGAACTACACGATGCACGGACCGCGCGGCGAGACCTCCTCGGGCAGCTGGGAGTTCCTCGCCATCGACGCCCCTCACCGCTTCGAGGTGCTCGACTCCTTCACCGACGAGGAGGGCAAGCCGCTCGAGGGCTTCCCGTCGATGCGCATGAGCTTCGAGTTCACAGCGACGGATGCCGGAACCCGCATGGAGAGCACGACCTACTTCGACTCGCTCGAAGCGCTCGAGCAGGTCGTCGAGATGGGCGCCATCGAGGGCACCCGCCAGGCGATGAGCCAGATCGACGCCGTGCTGCAGGACCTGCGCGAATACGCGCAGGGCAAAGGCACCCGCCTCGAATACCTCGACGACACCCACGTGCGCATCACCCGCCTCATCAACGGACCGCGCGAGCTGGTCTGGCGTGCACACCACGACGACGAGCTGGTGCGTCAGTGGATGCTCGGCCCCGACGGATGGGAGATGACCGAGAACGTCGTCGCCACCGAGCCCGGCCAGAGCCACCGCACCTCCTGGGCGCCGGTCGGCGACACCGAGGGCGAGCCGTTCGGCTTCGAGGGCGAGATTCTGCTCGTCGATGCTCCGCGCCGGGTGGTCTCGACCGAGCGGATGCAGGGCACCGACGGCCCGGAGACCATAAACGACCTCAGCCTCTATGAGGAGGACGGCGCGACCCTCGTCACGCTCATCGTGGAGTATCCCGACAAGGAGACCCGCGACATGATCCTCGCCACCGGCATGGTCGACGGCATGGAGGCTTCGTTCGCACGGCTGGAGCGGGTGCTGCCGGCATCCGCTCGCTGAGCACCGCACGTCTGCACGATCGCCGCACGCCTGCACGACCGCTCTCCGTATCCGGTCGTGCAGGCGTGCTTTCGTCGTGCGTCCTGAGGTGAGGGTGGCCGCGCGAGCGAGTGGGCACGAAAAAAGGGTTGACAGGGAAGACATCAGACGTCTAACGTCAGTACTCTCAAGACTCTCTGTTCGTGCATCACCCGTCACAAAGGAGACATCACCCATGGCCCTCTTCAAGGAACGAAACGGCAACCGGGCTGCGCGGCGCCGCGCAGCGACGGCATCAGCGGTGGCGATCATCGCGCTGGTACTGGCTTCGTGCAGCAGCGGAACCCCCGGAGGCTCCTCCGACGAGCAGCCCGATGACGGCACTCTGTCCGGTGACCTCGTCTTCTGGCACAGCTTCACCCAGGGCCCGCGCGCCGAATACATGCAGCGCAAGGCCGACGAGTTCGAAGTCGAGCACCCGGACGTCAACATCACGATCGAGACCTTCAGCTGGGACGAGTTCCAGACGAAGTGGACCACAGGACTCGTCGCCGGCCAGGTGCCGGATCTCTCCTCAGCGCTGCCGAATCAGGTCGTCGAGATGCTGAGCGTCGGCGCACTCGAATCGCTGGACGATGTCATCGACAGCATCGGACGGGAGCGCTTCGCCGAAAGCGCACTGGGCGAGGGCACCAAGGACGGCGTCGCCTACTCGATCCCTCTCTACTCTCACGCACAGGTCATGTGGTACCGCAAGGACCTCCTCGAGGGCGCCGGACTGGAGATCCCCCAGACCTGGGACGAGCTCAAGGACGCCGCCGTCGCGCTGACCGGGGGAGACCAGTTCGGCCTCTCGGTCCCGATGGGGACGAACGACTTCATCGCCACGCGCTTCCTCAACCTGTACCTGCAGTCGGCCGGCGAGACGCTCCTCCGCGAAGACGGACGCGCCAATCTGACCTCCGATGTCGCGATCGAGGGCATCAACTACTGGGTCGACATGTACAAGAAGACCTCGCCCGAGGGCAGCGTCAACTACAACGTGCTCGACCAGGCGACTCTCTACTACCAGGGCAGGACCGCCTTCGACTTCAACTCCGGGTTCCAGATCAGCGGTGTCCTCTCCACATCGCCGCAGCTTGCGGACTACATCGCGGCGGCGCCTCTGCCGCGGATGAACGCCGCCGATGACATCTACGGCGGCGAGACCGCAAACATCGCCACCGTCGTCTGGGAGCAGAGCAGGAACAAGGCCGTGGCCAAGGCGTTCCTGGAGTCCCTGTTCCAGGATGAGGACTACATCGAGTTCCTGCACGCAGTGCCGGGCGGAATGCTGCCGTCGCTCGCGGACATCTCCGACGAGCCCGCCTATCAGGACAACGAGACGCTCCAGAAGTACGCCGACACCGTGCAGGTCATCGCGGATGCCATCCCCATGGGCACGGCGATGGGGATGGAGAACGGCCCGCTCGTGCAGTCGGGCATCCTCACCAGTCAGGGCGTCATCGAGAAGATGTTCCAGGACATCGTGCTCAATGGGACAGACGTCGCGCAGGCGGCCGCGGCCGCCGAAGAGCAGCTGAACCAGCTCTTCGTCACCGCAGGCGCCACCTTCTGACCGCTCCGGGGGCGTCGCCCACTGCGGCGACGCCCCCGGCTCCACCGAGGAGTGACATGAGCACATCCACCCGCGTACGCGAGCGCGAAGACGTGCAACCGCGTCCCCGGAAACGCACGGGCACATTCCACCTGACGGGGTTCCTGTTCGTCGCGCCGTCGATGCTGGTCGTCGTGGGACTGCTGTTCTACCCCGTCGTCTCCAGCGTGGTGTTCAGCTTCACCAACAGGCATCTTCTGCGCCGCGAGTACGATTTCATCGGCATCGACAACTTCGTCGCGGTTCTGCAGAACGCGCAGTTCTGGGCGGCGTTCGGGATCTCGATCCGATGGACCATCGCGTCGATACTCGGGCAGCTCGTCATCGGGTTCCTCGCCGCGCTGGCCCTCAATCGCATCCGGCATCTGACCGGCCTCTTCCGCACCCTCCTGATCATCCCGTGGGCGTTCCCCACCATCGTCATCGGGTTCGGATGGCGATGGATCCTGAACGACGTCTACGGCTTCCTCCCGAACCTGCTGACCGCTCTCGGGATCACCCCCTCGAACGTGAGCTTCCTCTCGAACCCTTCGACCGTGTTCTGGACGGCGCTGGCCGTCAACATCTGGTTCGGCGCGCCGCTGTTCATGGTCAACATCCTCGCCGCGCTCAAGACCGTTCCCCGGGAGCAGTTCGAGGCGGCGACGGTGGACGGCGCGAACGCCTTCCAGCGCTTCGCATTCATCACCCTCCCGCATGTGAAGAAGGTGATCGGCCTGCTGGTCATCCTCCGCACCATCTGGGTGTTCAACAACTTCGAGCTGCTGTTCCTGCTCACCGGGGGCGGACCCGCCGGTCTCACCGAGACCCTGCCGATCTTCGCCTATCGCACGGGGTGGGGCCTCCAGCAGCTGGGCGTCGCCTCGACGATCACGGTGCTTCTGCTCGTGTTCCTCCTCGCTCTGGGCGCGCTCGCCTTCCGCCTGCTCGCGCGCTGGGACCGAAAGGACGCCTCATGAACCGCCGCCTGATGAGACGTCTCTCCACGGCTCCCGCCTATGTCTTCCTGACGCTGCTCGCGATCGTCGCGGTCTTCCCGCTGCTGTGGATCATCCTCTCGAGCTTCAAGGACTCGCGAGACCTGGCGACCGATCCCATCGGCATGTGGCCGACGAGCTTCACCCTCGATCACTACGTGCACGTGCTGTTCAACCTCGGGATCCTCAACAACCTGGGAAACAGCGTCCTCATCGCTGTATCGACCACGGTCATCACGATCTTCGTCAGCGCCACCGGCGCCTACGGCATCGTGCGGTTCTTCCCGCGGGTGGGCCAGCGCCTGACGCAGATCCTCATCAGCACGTACATGTTCCCGCCCATCCTGCTGGCGGTCCCGTACACGCTGATCATGATCTCGCTGGGCCTGATCAACACCTACTTCGGCCTTGTCCTGGCGTATCTGTCGTTCTCGATCCCCTACGCGGTGTGGATGCTCACGGCGTTCTACCAGACCGTGCCGCTGGAGATAGAGGAGGCCGCGCAGGTCGACGGCGCCGGCAAGTTCCGGATCTTCGCGACCATCGCGTCGCCGATCGTCGCCCCGGGAATCGTCGCGACGGCCATCTACACGTTCATCAACTCCTTCAACGAGTTCCTGTTCGCGCTGCTGTTCATCAACACGAGCGAACGCATGCCGGTCACCGTAGCGCTGTACTCGCTGAGCGGCTCCGAGGTCCTCGACTGGGGAGCCATGCTCGCGGCATCGGTGGTCGTGGTCGTGCCCTCTGTCCTCTTCTTCCTTCTCATCCAGAAATACATCGCAGCCGGCCTTTCGGAGGGGTCTGTCAAATGAACGAGTCAAGAAACGCATCCACCTCGACCACTGATCCCGCAGTGACGGAGATCCGCTACGGGCTCATCGGATCGGGGTACTTCGGGATCACCCTCGGCCGTGGTTTCCTGCTCCAGCCGGATGCGAGGATCACCCGTGTCTACGACCCCGAGCACTCCGCGGCCGCCGAGTCGGAGTTCGGTGCGACCCCGACCTCCTCGATCGAGGAGCTGTGCGCCAGTCCTGACGTCGACGCCGTGATCGTCGCATCCCCCAACTGGGCTCATCGCGAGGCCGTGGTGACCGCGGCGAAGGCCGGCAAGCCGATCTTCTGCGAGAAGCCGATGGCGCTCTCCTACCGGGACTGCTCGGAGATGGTCGACGCCGCCCAGGAGGCCGGTGTGCTGCTCATGAGCGGTCACGTCATGAACTTCATGGATGGCGTGCGTCGCGTCAAGCGCCTGATCGCCGACGGCACCCTCGGCAAGGTGCTGCACTGTCGCGCGGTGCGCAACGGCTGGGAGGAGCCGCAGCCCTCCATCTCGTGGAAGAAGCGCCGCGAGCTCTCCGGCGGACATCTCTACCACCACATCCATGAGCTCGATGTCGTGCAGTTCATCATGGGAACGCCTACGACGGTCACGATGGTCGGCGGAAACGTCGCCCATCAGGGCGAGGAGTTCGGAGACGAGGACGACATGCTGCTGATGACGCTCGAATTCGGCAACGGTTCCTTCGCCTCGCTCGAGTACGGCTCCGCCTTCCGCTGGCCCGAGCACCACGTGCTGGTGCAGGGCACGCTCGGCGCCGCGCTGATCGATCTGACCGACGCGGGGGTCACCGTGCGTCACTCCGGTACCGAGGAGCGCTTCCTGCTGCACCGCACCGAGGAGGAGGACGCCCAGCGCACGCAGATCTACGCGTCCAGCGAGATGGACGGCGGGATCATGTACGGCACGCCGTCGGCGACGCCACCGCTGTGGCTGCAGGGTATCGCAGAGGAGGAGACGGCGTACTTCCATGGCCTGCTCACCGGCGCCGAACCGGAGCCCGAGTTCGCCGCGCTGACGGACGGCAGCGCGGCCCGCCTGTCGATCGCGACGGCGGATGCGCTGACACGTTCGCTCGCCGAGGACCGCAAGGTGCGCCTGGCGGAGATCATCGAGGAAGGACGAGGCGATGTCGACGCGTGATCTGAAGGGCATCGTCCCGCCCATCCTGACCCCTCTGACCGAGGACGGACAGGTCGATGTGCCGAGCCTCGAGCAGCTGACCGCGCGCCTCGTGGACGCCGGGTGCCACGGCGTCTTCGCGCTCGGCTCGACCGGCGAGGTCGCGTACCTCGACGCCGATCAGCGTCGTCTCGTGCTCGACACGGTCGTGCGAACCGTCGCCGGGCGCGTCCCGGTGCTCGCCGGTGCGATCGATCTCACCTTCTCGCGGGTGCGTCAGCACCTGCGCGCGGCGGAGGAGGCCGGTGTCGACGCCGTCGTCGTGACGGCGCCAGTGTACGCGCTCAATGACACGGCGGAGATCGAGGCGCACTTCCGTGCCGTCGCCGCCGACACCGCGCTCGACGTGTGGGCCTATGACATCCCCGCCCGCGTGAGGACCAAGCTCGACGGAGCGATGCTCGTCCGGCTCGGCACCGACGGCGTCATCGCGGGGGTCAAGGACTCCTCGGGAGACGACGTCGCCTTCCGCCGCCTCGTGCTGCGGAACCGGGAGGCGGGCTCACCGCTGTCGATCATGACCGGCCACGAGGTGGTCGTCGACGGCATGCTCCTGCTGGGTGCCGACGGTGTGGTGCCCGGTCTCGCGAACGTCGATCCGGAGGGCTACGTGAAGCTGTGGAACGCGGCTCGCGCCCGTGACTGGGACGCCGTCGTGACAGAGCAGGATCGGCTCGCGGCGTTGTTCGAGATCGTGTTCTGCGGGGCGGGCTGGTCGCCGGATGCCTCCGGTGTCGGCGCCTTCAAGGCGGCGCTGCACCACCGGGGCGAGCTCCCGAGCGGCCGGATGGCGACCCCGACGAAGGCCCTGTCGAGCGACGTGATCGCCGCCGTCGCGGAGATCGTCGATCGTGTGCATCCCCCCGCGGTCGCGATGGCATCGGGAGTGTGACCCGCACAGGATGACCGTGAACGCACCACCCCGGTACGTCGTCGGGGCCTACGCGGCTTCGCCGGCGCATCAGCGGTGGGATCCCGTGCTCGAGGAGCGGTTCCTGCGAGGGCTGGCGGAGTTGCCCGGCGTCGGCGCTTTCGAGCTGCCGTGGATGGGATCGCTGCATCCGCACGACGACGACTGGCTCCTCGACCGGATGCCGGAGGCGATCGACGCGGTCGTCACCGACATCCCGTTCATCATGCCGCGTCTGGCGGCGGACCCCGGATTCGGCCTGGCCTCGCGGGATCTCGACGGACGGCGGGCGGCGATCGCGGCGGCCGGCCTCCTCCGCGACGACGTGGCCCGGCTGAACGATCGCCGACAGCGCCGTGCGGTCGTCGCGGTCGAGCTGCATTCCGCGCCGCGCCGCGACCGGGCCGACGCCGGGGCCTTCGCGGCTTCGCTCGGGGAGATCGCCTCCTGGGAGTGGCACGGCGCGACCCTCCTCGTCGAGCACTGCGACACGCTGGTCGCCGGGCGCGACCCGGAGAAGGGCTTCCTGCGCCTGGCGGAGGAGATCGGCGCCATCCGTCTTTCCGGGGCCGACATCGGACTCTGGCTCAACTGGGGCCGCTCGGCCATCGAGCTGCGTGACGCGGGGCTCGTGGCGGAGCAGATCGCCGAGGCGGCGGCCTCCGGGCTGCTGCGCGGCCTCATGCTCTCCGGGGCGGCCGATCGCGACGGTGTCTTCGGCCATGCGTGGATCGACGCGCACCACCCCTTCCGCCGGGATGCGCGGCATCCTTTCGGCGACCCCGACTCGCTGCTGACCGAGGATCGCGCCGCTGTGGCGATCGCCGCCGCGGGAGACCTGCCCTGGCTCGGCGTCAAGGTGGGCTGGCCGGGCGACGAGGGTGCCGTCGAGGACCGCGTCCGGATGGTCGCGCACGCCGTGGACGCCCTCGCCCGCGCCGAGGCATCAGACGTCCGATCTGCTACGTTTTCGATATCATGACCGACCTCGCCGCTTCTCTCGATCTCGTACCTGTACCCCGCGCCGACACCACGGCGCAGCGGATCAAGAACTACATCCTCAGCAACCGGCTGCACCCCGGCGACGTGCTGCCCACCGAGAGCGTGCTGTGCACGGCGCTGGGCGTCTCGCGCTCGAGCGTGCGCGAGGCCATCAAGCGTCTCGCCACCCTCGACATCGTGGAGGTGCGCCACGGCCACGGGACCTTCGTGGGCAACCTGAGCCTGGCGCCGCTCGTGGAGGGGCTGGTCTTCCGCGGCGTGCTCAGCCCCGGAGACGACCTGGCGGCGCTTCGCGAAGTCGTCGCGATGCGCCTCGCGCTGGACACCGCCCTCGCCGACAGCCTCGTCGAGGCGATGAAGGGCCGGACCCATCCTGAGCTCGACAGCCTCGTCGAGGCGATGGAGCAGCACAGCGAAAAGGGCGAGCCCTTCCTGGAGGAGGACCGGCGGTTCCATTCCATCCTCGCTTCGATGATCGGCAACCGCCTGTTCGAGCAGCTCGTCACCGCCTTCTGGGAGGTGCACGCCGCCGTCGCGCCGCGACTCGGGCTGCCCACGGCCCGCCGGATCGAGGACACGGTGCGGGCGCATCGTGCGATCCTGCGTGCCGCTGAAGCCGGAGATGTGGCCGCGCTGAAGGGCGCGATCATCGATCACTACGCCCCGCTGCAGGAGCTGCTCGAACCCCGCTCCGCTGATGCCTGAGGTCGTTCTCGCCGTCGATATCGGCGGCACCAAGACGGCCGTCGCGCTCGCCGGCCGGGACGATGAGCTGTTGCGCACCTCCGTCGCGCCGACACCGGCCGCAGAGGGTCCGGATGCCATCGTCGCGAACATCGCGACACTCGCTGAAGGGCTGCTGGCCGCAGCCGACATCGATCGCCTCGCCGGCGTCGGCATCGGCACCGCCGGGGTCGTCGACGCCGCCACAGGGATGATCGTCTCCTCGACCGAGACGATCGCCGGCTGGGCGGGCACACCGCTGGCGGCCCGCGTGCACGAGGCACTCGCCGCGCGGCTCGCCGAGGGCGCGGTCGTCGCCATCCAGAACGATGTCGATGCGCATGCCGCCGGCGAGTTCCGGCACGGGGCCGCGGCGGAGGCCGCCAGCGCCCTCGTCGTCGCCGTCGGCACGGGCGTCGGCGCCGGACTCATCGTCGAGGGGAACGCCGTTCGCGGCGCACACCACGTCGCCGGGGAGATCGGCCATCTGCCGACCCCCGGCTCCGAGCATCTGCGCTGCACCTGTGGCCGCTACGGCCATCTCGAAGCGATCGGCTCGG
Source organism: uncultured Microbacterium sp. (assembly GCA_964406995.1). Classification (GTDB taxonomy): domain Bacteria; phylum Actinomycetota; class Actinomycetes; order Actinomycetales; family Microbacteriaceae; genus Microbacterium. The sequence continues at coordinate 8,274 of CAYOTY010000008.1, read as the reverse complement.
GCCTGGGCATGCACCGCCACTTCCTCTTCCTCGGAGGCGATCCCGCGATCACCGATGCGCACGGGATCGCCGCAGCCGCCGCATCCGGGGACGAGATCGCTCGCCGTGCACTGGGGGACGCAGCCGGTGCCGTCGGCCTGGCACTGGCCGGCGCCGCGACCCTGCTCGACCCCGAACGCATCGTCGTGACCGGTGGCGTCTCCCAGATCGGTGCCCCCTGGTGGGAGCCGATGCTCCAGGCCTACCGTGCCGCAGCGATCGACGCGTTGCACGCGACGCCGCTGCTGGCGGGCATCCTCGGCGGGGAGGCGCCGCTGCGCGGGTCGGCCGCGGCGGCGTGGGATGCGGCATCCGATTCCGGACGGAGGAGGAGATGAGACCCACCGACCCCCTCGGCCGGCTTGCGGGAGGCCTCATCGTCTCGTGCCAGGCCTATCCGGGCGAAGCCATGCGCGACCCCCGCACGATGGCGCAGGTCGCGCAGGCCGCGCTCGTGGGTGGGGCCTGCGGCATCCGGGTGCAGGGGATCGCCGACATCCGCGCCGTCGCAGACCTCCCCGTGCCCATCGTCGGGCTGTGGAAGGACGGCGACGACGAGGTGTTCATCACCCCGACCCTGGAGCACGCGATCGCGGTGGCCGATGCCGGCGCCGATATCGTCGCGATCGACGGCACGCGACGCCCGCGACCCGACGGATTGAGTCTCGCCGCGACGATCGCGGGTCTGCGAGCGCACAGCGATGCCCTCGTCATGGCCGACTGCGGCTCGCTCCAGGATGCGCTCGCGGCCGAGGAGGCGGGTGCGGACATCATCGGGACGACCCTCTCCGGGTACACCGGGGAGCGGCCGAAGACTGCGGGTCCCGACCTCGAGCTCATCGAGCGGATCGCCGCGCGCTGCGGACGTCCGATCATCGCCGAAGGGCGGATCCACACGCCCGCGCACGCCGCGGCGGCGCTCGTCGCGGGAGCCTTCGCGGTATGCGTGGGGACGGCGATCACTCACCCGTCGACGATCACCTCGTGGTTCGTGGATGCGATGGGCGCTGCGGGCGCCGTCGACGAGTAGCGTCGCACGTCTGCAGATCGTCTCTCGCCCCCGGCAATGCAGACGTGCTCTCGTCGTGCGCCCGGGGTGGGCCTCGCGAGTGGCGCGGAGCGGGATCTCAGCGCGCGGAGAGGGCCGCGAAGACCGGCGTGGCCGCGATGATGGCGAGGCTGAGGACGGGGATGCCGATGAGGGGGATCAGCGCGGCGACGTGGAGGAGCGCTCGACGACCCAGGCCTGTGCGGCATCCGGGTCGTCGGAATCGGTGGCCACACCCAGAGGGCGCACGAGTGCGCGGGCCATCACCTCGACGTCGAGGTGGACGGTCGTCAGTGGCGGCACCGTCACGGCCGCGAGCGGGATGTCGTCGACGCCGATCACCGAGAGGTCGCCCGGAACCGCGAGCCCCGCGGAGCTCGCCCCGCCGATCACGGCGATCGCCACGTCGTCGGTGAAGGCGCAGACCGCCGTCACTCCCTCGGCGCGCCAGGAGCGCACGATCTCGGCGGCCCGGTCGAGGTCTGGGGGCACAGCGCCGATGACGGGCTCCGGCAGCGAGTGCTCGGCGCAGTACGCCTGAACCGCCTCCAGCCGGGGCCGGGCGAACATCTCGGCGCGCTCGTCGTCGGAGAGCGCGTAGGCGATCCGCCGATGGCCGCGCTCCACGAGGTGCTCGGCCTGGAGACGGCCCACGTGCTCCTGCGGATGCCGCACATCGGCATCGGCCTGCTCGCGGAAGCCGATGACCTCCACCTCGGCGCCGAGCGCGCGCAGCTGCCCCCGCAGCGCGACGTCCAGCGGCGCCATGCTGATCACCGCGAACGGGAGGAGTCCGCGGACGACGTCCAGCAGCGGCACCTCGGCGGAGAAGCGATGGGTCAGCAGCGTCCGCCCCTCGCGCACGAGCAGCTCCAGGAGGTGGTCGATCACCGCGCCGATCACGTATCCGACCGGGTAGTCGGGCGTGACGAACAGCACGATGCTGCTGCGCCCCGAGCGCAGGGCGCGAGCGGGCTCGGAGGGGGTGTAGCCCAGCTCGGCGACGGTGCGAAGCACGCGCTCGCGGGTGGAGTCGCTGATCTTCTGGCGCGGGTCGTTGTTGAGCACGTAGCTGACGGTGGCCTGCGAGACGCCGGAGCGCCGGGCGACCTCGGTCGCGGTCACCCGCCCGGTCTTTCTCGCCATCTCGCACCTCCTCGCCCTGAGGTCAAGTCTTGCGCATTCGGTCTCCAAGCTCTAACTTATACGTATAAGGGATCTGTTCACCGAAAGATCCCCCACCCGAAACCCGCGTCCGAAGACGCGTCACGTGAAAGAAGCACTCAATGTCGAGTCCCTCCGGCGCCGCGGCATCCGCCCCGGGCGCACCCGCTCCCTCCCGCCCCTCCGGCGCGCTCTTCGCGCGCCTCAGCCTGATGATGCTGCTGCAGTTCATCATCTTCGGCTCCTGGTTCGCCACGCTCGGCCTCGTGCTCGCCACCAACGGCCTGCACACGATCATCGGCACGGCCTACTCCTTCGCGGCCCTCGGCGCGATCTTCGCCCCGATGCTGGTCGGCGCGATCGCCGACCGCTACATCTCCTCGCAGAAGGTGCTCGCCGTCGTGCACGCCATCGGCGGCGTGCTGCTGCTGTTCATGCCGGGCCTGGTCGCCAGCGCCAGCGGCGGGATGCTGCTGGGCCTCATCTTCGTCTACATGCTCTTCTTCATCCCGACCCTGGGCCTGACGAACACCATCGTGTTCCGTCACCTCGCCGGCTACGACAAGGTGTTCCCCTACATCCGCGTGTTCGGAACCCTCGGCTGGATCGTCGCCGGCCTCGGCGTCGGCTGGGCCGGGCTCTCGGCCAGCACCGGCGTCTTCGTCGTCGCCGGCATCGCCAGCTTCGTGCTCGCCGCCTACGCGGTCACGCTCCCCAAGACGCCGCCCACCGGCGACGGCCGCTTCTCGATCGGCGACCTCGTCGGCGCCAAGTCGTGGGTGCTGTTCCGTCAGCGCAACTTCGTCATCTTCGGCCTCTGCGCGCTCCTGACCTGCGTGAGCCTGTCCACCTACAACGCCTACGCCTCCCCGTTCCTGGGCGCGCTGGGATTCGAGAACGTCGCCGGCATCCTCACGATCGGCCAGATCTCCGAGGTGATCTTCATCGTCACCATCCCGATCGTGCTCATCAAGATCGGCATGAAGTGGGCGCTGTTCGGCGGCATGATCATGTGGGGCGTGCGCTTCCTCCTCTTCGTGCTCGCCGCGCCGGACATGCCGTGGCTCGCCGTCGTCGGCATCGCCCTGCACGGCATCTGCAACGACTTCTTCCTCATCCTCGGCGCGATGTACGTCGATCAGGTCGCCCCCACCAGGCTCAAGGCGCAGTCGCAGAGCTACTTCCTCTTCGTGACCACCGGACTCGGGGCCTTCATCGGATCGCTCGTCGCCGGTCAGGTGTACAACGCCTTCGTCGCGCCCTCCGTCGAAGCGGGCGAGAACGATCCGAGCGTCTGGTCGGCGCTGTGGATGCTGCCCATCGGCGCCTCGGTGCTCACCGCCGTCCTCTGGATCGTCTTCTTCCGGACGAAGGAGCACCAGGAGACCGAGGCGGCCGTCCGCGCCGAGATCGTCGCCGAGGCGGCGCGCTGAGATGCCCCGCCCCTCTGCCGCGCTGATGACGCAGGACGAGTTCGTCCTGCTCCTGGACCGGCTTCGCGTCGAGCGCCGGGTGCCGCCGTCCGCCGACGCGGTGCGCGAGGCGATGGCACTCGTCACCGACGGGACGATCGTCAGCGCGGCGGAGGAGCCCGCTCGCCCGAGTCTCCCCGACACCGGGCTCGCCGAGCCGCACGTCCCGCAGCCCGCGGCCCTCTCGCGCTGGATCGACGGCGCCGGGGAGTGGGCGGCGGTCAATCACCGCCTCGAGCTCGACATCCATGGAGCGGGCTCGATGACCCACATCGACGCGCTCGACCACTTCGCGTGGAGAGGGCGCTCGCTTCCCGGCGGCGACCTTCCCCAGCTGCGCACCGGCATCGTCACCCGCGGCGTCCTCGTCGATGTTCCCGGCGTGCTGGGCGTTGACGTGGCCCCGGGCGAGGTGATCACCCTCGAGGAGCTCACCGAGGCGCTGCGCCGCGAACGGGTCGAGGTGCGCCCCGGCGACGCCCTCTACCTCCGCCTCGGCCGCGTCGGCGCGCTGTGCTCGCACACCGACCTCGGCGCCGATCCGATGCCGGGCCTCAGCATCGAGTGCGCCGAATGGCTGGCGGCCGCCGCACCCTCGACGGTGATCACGGATCTCGGCCTCGACCCCGGCCCGAGCGAGGTCGAGGGGATCCCCATCCCCTGGCACCTCCTGCTGCTGACCGCGCTGGCGGTGCCGCTGGTCGACATGGCCGCGCTCGGCGGGCTCGCCGAGACCTGTGCGCGGCTCGGACGGTACGAGTTCGCCAGCATCCTCGCACCGCTGCCCATCCCTGCCGCCTCCGGGTCGCCGGTGAACCCGCTGGCCCTGTTCTGAGCGGGCCGCGCGAGGCTTCCGAGGAGGAGAGATGACCGCGATCGATATGAAGGCCGGCCCCTTCCGCCTATCCGACGCAGAGGTGGACTGGGTCGAGGAGACGCTCGCCGCGATGACCGTGGAGCAGAAGGCAGGCCAGGTCATGTGCCTGTACCTGCTGCGGCGCGATGTGCCGGCATGGATCGACTGGCTGCGGGAGCGCGGCATCGAGCCCGGCGCGGTGATGATCACCATGCGCCCGACGGAGGCCTCGGCGGAGGATGCGGCCCTGCTGCACGACGCGTTCGATGTGCCGCTGCTCGTGGCCGGGAACCTCGAGTCGGGCACCGTCAACTTCCTCGAGGGCACTGAGGCCTTCGCCAACCCGATGCAGATCGGCGCGACCGGCGACGAGAAGCACGCTCGCCGCCTGGCCGTGCACTGCGCCCGAGCCGGGGATGCCGCCGGGGTGAACTGGGCCTTCGCGCCGGTGGTGGATCTGACGATCTCACCCGCGAACCCGATCACCAACACCCGCGCCTTCGGCCGCGACCCCGAGCTGGTCTCGCGGCTGGGGTCGGCCTATGTGCGCGAGCTCGAAGGGCGCGGCATCGCGACGAGTCCGAAGCACTTCCCGGGCGACGGTGTCGACGGTCGCGACCAGCACCTCGTCACCAGCTGCAACGATCTCGACGAGGCCGAGTGGGACCGGCAGTACGGACACGTCTACCGCGAGGTCATCGCCGCCGGCGCGCGCACGATCATGGCCGGGCACATCCGGCAGCGCGCTCTGTCGCGGACGCTGGTTCCCGGTCTCGCGGATGCCGACGTCCTGCCGGCGACCCTCGCGCCCGAGCTGCTGCAGGGCGTGCTGCGGGAGCGGCTCGGGTTCAACGGGATGATCGTCACCGACAACTCCGCGATGACCGGCTTCACCACGGTGATGCCCCGTGCGGAGGGTCTGCCCCGGGCGCTGGCCGCAGGGAACGACATGGTGCTGGGCAACGTCGACGTCGAGACCGACTTCGCGATCCTGTGCCGGGCGGCCGGCACCGAAGCGCTGCCGATCGCCCGCCTCGACGACGCCGTGCGGCGCGTGCTCGCCACCAAGGCGTCGATCGGCCTGCACCGCGGCGCCGACCGCTCGGACGCCGAGAAGCCCGACTTCGAGCAGGAGCGGGCCTGGCGGGCGGAGCTCGCCGCGGCATCCGTCACGGTCACCAAGAACACCGCCGGGATCCTTCCCCTGCGCGCGGACGAGGGCACACGTGCCCTCGTGTACGTGATCGGCGACCAGCCGACCTTCTACGACCCGACGCCCTCGCTGGCCCCTCGCTTCGTCGACGGGCTTCGCGCGCGCGGCCTCGATGTCGAGGTCCGTACGATTCCGGGATCGGGGACGACGGTGCCCGAGGCCGAGCGCCTCCATGAGCGCTTCGACGTGTGCGTGTACTTCGCCGACCTCCGCTTCGAGGGGAACACGAACGGCTTCCGGGTGCACTGGACGCCGCCGCAGGGGCCGGATGCGCCGCGCCACGCGGCGACCCTGCCCACGGTCCTCGTGTCGGTCGCAGACCCCTATCTGCTGCAGGACATGCCCATGGTGCGCGCGGCGATCAACGGGTACACGCCCACGACGGCCACGGTGGATGCGGCGCTGGCCGTGCTGTTCGGCGAGGCCGAGGCGCGCGGTATCGCGCCTTCGGACCCCTTCGCCGGCCGGTGGGACGCGGCGATCTGATCCGGCATCGCGTCAGAGGCGGGCGACGGAGGTCACGGTCACCACGGCCTCACCGGCCTCGTCGGATGCCGCGAGATCGATGTCCGCGCCGATCGCCCAGTCGTGGTGGCCCGCCGGATCGTCCAGGATCTGCCGCGCCTTCCACACCGGACCGGACTCGTCTAGGACGAGCAGGGCGGAGCTGCGCGCATCCGGGCCGGTGAGGATCTCGTCGTGCTCGGCGTAGTAGGCCGCGAGCGCCGCATCCCACCCGGTCTCGCCGAACTCGGGGTCCAGCTCGGCGAGCGCGGCGACGTCGTCGCGCGCCGCGAGCTGCACCCGGCGGAACAGCTCGTTGCGCACGAGGATGCGGAACGCCCGCACGTTGCTCGTGAGGCGCTTCGGCGCGGGCGGGACGATCTCGCCCTGGCTGCTGCCGCGGAGATCCGGTCCCTGAGCGAGATCCGGCGCAGCCGGATCGAGACGAAGGGCCTCCCACTCGTCGAGCAGCGAGGAGTCCACCTGCCGGACGAGCTCGCCGAGCCACTCGATCAGGTCGCGCAGCTCCTCGGTCTTGAGGTCTTCGGGAATGGTCTGACTCGCGGCGCGGTAGGCGTCCGACAGGTACCGCAGCACCACGCCCTCTGAGCGGGCGACCTTGTAGAAACCGACGTATTCCCCGAACGACATGGCCCGCTCGTACATGTCGCGCACGACCGACTTCGGCCGCAGCTCGAAGTCGCGGATCCACGGCTGTGCCGCCGCGAACACCTCGAAGGCGTCGCCGAGCAGCTCCTCCAGGGGCTTCGGGTAGGTGATCGCCTCGAGCAGCTCCATGCGCTCGTCGTACTCGATGCCCTCGGCCTTCATCGCCGCGACCGCCTCGCCCCGGGCGAGGAACTCCTGCTGGCTGAGCACCGCGCGAGGGTCGTCCAGGGTCGACTCGACGATGGAGATCGCGTCCAGGGCGAAAGCGGGAGAATCCGGATCCAGCAGCTCGAACGCCGCCAGCGCGAACGGCGAGAGCGGCTGGTTCAGCGCGAAGTTCGGCTGCAGGTCCACGGTGAGCGAGATGCGACCCTCGGCATCCTGCTCGACGACGCCCGACTCTCGCAGCGTCCGATAGATCCCCAGCGCCCGGCGGGCGAGCTCGTGCCGCCGGGCGGGCCTCTCGTGATTGTCGTATACCAATGCGCGCATATTCCCGAAGACACCGCCGCCGCGGGCGATCACGTTCAGCATCATCGCGCTCGTGATCTGCATGTGCGAGGTGAGGGTCTCCGGCTCGGCCGCGATCAGCTTCTGGAACGAGGGCTCGCCCCATGAGACGAACCCGTCCGGTGCCTTCTTGCGGATGATCTTGCGCTTCTTCTTCGCGTCGTCGCCCGCCTTGCGCACGGCGGCCGCGTTCTCGGACTCATGCTCGGGAGCCTGCACGACGACCGTCCCCGCCGTGTCGAAGCCCGCCCGCCCCGCGCGTCCCGCGACCTGGTGGAACTCGCGGGCGGTGAGCTGCCGCATCCGGGTCCCGTCGAACTTCGTCAGGGCCGAGAGCAGAACCGTCCGGATAGGAACGTTGATGCCGACGCCGAGGGTGTCGGTACCGCAGATCACGCGCAGGATGCCGCGCTGTGCGAGCTGCTCGACCAGGCGCCGGTACTTCGGCAGCATCCCCGCATGGTGCACGCCGATGCCCATCCGCAGCAGTCGCGACAGCGTCCTGCCGAAGGAGGTCGTGAACCGGAACCCTCCGATGAGTTCGGCGATCGCATCGCGCTGCTCGCGGGTGGCGACCTTCGCCGAGGCCAGCGCCTGCGCCCGCTCCATAGCCGCCGCTTGCGAGAAGTGCACGATGTAGATCGGCGCCTGCCCGGTCTCGAGCAGTTGATCGATGGTCTCGTGGATCGGCGTCAGCTCGTAGTAGTAGTGCAGCGGCACGGGTCGCTCCACGCCCGTCACCACCGCCGTCTCGCGGGAGGTGCGGCGCGTGAGATCCCCGGCGAGCTCGGTGACGTCG
>CAYOTY010000007.1:31022-45557 GCA_964406995.1 uncultured Microbacterium sp. | reverse complement strand
TGTGGCCGGTCGGCTGCTGCTGACCCTGGCCGATGATGTCCTGCACCTGCTCGCGAACGCCGTCGAGCGAGATGCCGAGCGCCTCGAGGGCCTTGGCGGCGACGCCCTCGCCCTCGTGGATGAGGCCGAGGAGGATGTGCTCGGTGCCGATGTAGTTGTGGTTGAGCATCTTCGCCTCTTCTTGGGCGAGGACGACCACACGACGTGCACGGTCGGTGAATCTCTCGAACATTGTCACTCCTTCTCGCTCGGGGCGATGGCGCGGACCGTCAGTCCTCGCCGTATATCGAGAGTAACCAGCGCGCGCGGCCCGCATGCCCGTGTTCGCCGTCGGCATATCTGTGGCGCCCATGCCGTGGAGCCCGCTCTTGACCGGGGAGCCGGATGCCGTTACTTTATCGAGAAACGATAATAACGAATATCGATATGGAGTATCGGATGTCCGCCATCGCTCCCCTCTGGATCCTCATCGCGGCACTCTTCCTCGCCGCAGTCGTCGCCGTCATCGTCTCCATCGCGCGGGCGCGGGGAGGGGAGGCCGTCGTTCGCATCACCTTCGTCATCGCCGTGATCTGGGCGTCGGTCTGCATCGTCGGCGCGGGCTTCACGGCCATCGCGACGATCCACGACGGATCCGGCACGCACATCACCTTCCCCGTCCAGACCTTCTGGCCGCAGCTTCCCTCCGGCACGATCCTGGAGGGCATGACCGCCGAGCTCGAGAGCGGCGGTTTCACCGAGGTCACCGGAACGGTCTCCGGGATGAGCCTCGGCACCCGCATCCTCTGGGCCGCCAGCCAGGCGCTGTGGTGGCTCATACCTGGAACGATCGCCGCCCTCCTCGCCCTCGCCTGCCGCGGACTGCTCCGCGGCAGGGCCTTCACCCCGATCGTCTCGCGGATGGCGATGATCACCGCCGGCGTCGTCGCCGTGGGAGGCGTCGTCGCCCAGATGCTCGGCGACATCGCCGGGAGCATGGCGTCCGCTCAAGTGCTGCAGTGGGCATCGGCCCAATACGAGGAGGTCGCCGGGATCGAAGACGGCATCCAGGCGTGGTGGCCCGATCCCGCCCTCTTCATCGAGCTCCCGTTCTGGCCGATCGCGGCAGGACTCGCCTTCGCCACCCTGGCAGCGGTCCTGCGCTACGGCTCGGAGCTGCAGCGCGACACGGAAGGGCTCGTCTGATGATCGGTGCAAGTTCGTCGGACCTGTGGCCATCACTCACTCGTGTCGGCATCGCGCTCGCCGTGATCGCCGTCATCGTCGGCATCGTGGTGTGGCGCGGACGCCGGCGTCGCAGCAAGACGATCGCGCTGGACGCCGCCCTGACCGTCTTCGGCTTCTGGGTCATGCTGGCGGCGCTCGGCGCGATCCTCATCGTGGTCCAGATCTTCACCTCGTACGGGGTCACGCTGCCGGGCGCGGCAATCCCTCTCTCGCGGCCGGCGGACGTCCCCTGCGATGAGTTCGGCGCCTCGGCAGCACCCATGCTGCCCGCGCTGCTCTGCTCCGGCGGCGCCATCCCGGAGCCGACGATCGTGAACGCCTCCCTCGGCATCCGGGTTCTGGGCGGCGTCGCACAGCTGTGCGGGCTCGCACTGACCACCGTGCCGGCGGCGATGCTGGCGGTCATCTGCTTCCAGGCCCTGCGCGGACGCCCCTTCACACAGACGGTCACGCGCACGCTCATTGCGGGCGCGGTCGCCGTGCTCGTCCTGGGCATCGCCTCCGAGCTTCTCGGCGGGATCGCCGCCACCGCCGGGCTTCGCGAGGTGTTCGATGCGGACAGCGAGTGGTACCCGGAGAGTTTCCAGCTCGCGGTGACGCCATTGCCCTTCCTCGGAGCGCTCGCACTCGCAGCGCTGGCGGCGGTGTTCCGCGAGGGGATGCGCCTGCAGCGCGACACCGAGGGGCTCGCATGACCCCGGCGGAGAGCGATGAGGAGTTCACCGGCATCCACTGCCGCCTCGACGAGCTGCTCGCCGAACGCGGCATGACGCTCACCGAGCTGAGCGCCCGGGTCGGGGTGAGCATCGTCAACCTCTCGGTGCTCAAGAACGACCGCGCCCGGGCGATCCGCTACTCGACCCTCCGCGCGGTCTGCGACGCCCTGCAGTGCGAGGTCGGCGAGCTGCTCGTCCTCAGCGACCGGTGAGCGGATGGCGGCAGCACAGGTGGGCACTTCCCCTATCTATCGGAGTATCGCGATAGAGGGCTAGTATCGCTATATCCCGATACTGGGGTAGTATCGGGATATAGCGATAGGGAGGTTCGGATGACGCAGCGCAGCGCACGGTGGCGGACGCCCGCCGACATAGGCCTGACACTGCAGCAGGCACGCCTGGATCGAGGCCTCTCGCAGACCGAGCTCGCCGAAGAGCTCGAGCTGCCTCAGAGCACGATCAGCGAGATGGAGAGCGGCACCTCCACCATCTATCTGCGCCGGCTGCTGGAGATGGTCCGCAGCCTGGGCATCGAACTGCACGTCACCTGGACCGATGACGATGCGCCTCGCCGTTGAGCTGTACGACACCCGCATCGGCTTCCTGACAGGGGATGCGCGCACCTTCGACTTCGCGGCATCCGCGGAAGGCGTTGCCCGCTTCGGCACCAACAGCACAGTCCTCTCCACGGCCATCCCGCTCAGACCTGAGCAGAGACGGGATCATGCTTCTCGTCGGCGCAACTGGTTCGCGGAGCTTCTCTCCGAAGGCGACCAGTACGACTCCATGCTCGCGCAGGGAGGACTCCGCCGCGGCGACACCCTCGCGTTCCTCGCCCGCTACGGTCGCGACGTCGCGGGTGCCCTGCAGATCTGGGATCCTGACGACCCGACGGAACCTCGCACCCCGGAACTGCGCACGGTCGATCGGCCGGAGATCCGCGCACTGCTGGAGGATCCGCTCGGCTCCCCCCTGGGCAACGCCAGCGCCACGGGTCGGACCTCTCTGGGCGGCGTCCAGCCGAAGATCCTCCTCTCCCGCAAAGACGATGCCTGGGCCCAGGCGCTGGGCGGAGCGCCGACGACGCACATCCTCAAGCCGCGACTGAGCGGCGAGCGCGCCTCGGTGATCTTCGACGAGGAGTACGGGTCCCGCCTCGCCCGTCTCCTCGGACTCGCCGACTTCGCGACCTGGATCGAGGATTTCGCCGGGCTTCCGGCCCTGGTCATCGAACGATACGACCGGCACGACGGCGCACGCATCCACCAAGAGGACTTCAACCAGATCCTCGGCGCCGCCGGCAACCAGAAGTACCAGGAGATCGGCGGCGTCGCGAGCCTCCGTCGCGTCGCCGACGCCCTCACCCGGCACACGAGCAGATCTTCTCTCCGCCGTTTCGCGCGAATGCTGATCCTCGCTGTCGCCATCGGAAACCTGGACATGCACCTGAAGAACCTTGGTCTGCTGCACTTTCCCGACGGAGAGATCGAGCTCGCGCCCGCCTATGACGTCGTCCCCCAGGCTCACCACTCAGGCGACGGGCGCTTCGCACTCGCCGTCAACGGCATATACCGGCACACCGCGGTGACACGTGCGGATCTCGAATCCGAGATCACCGCGTGGGGCGTTCGGCGCGCCGCGCAGATCATCGACGACACGCTGGAAGAGCTCACCGAGGCGGCCCTCGCGGAGGTCCCCCTCGCAGGCTCCCACCCCGGGCTCCAGGATGACATCACGGCCTTCATCCGGAATCTGCACGCAGGCCTCCCGGCCGGGTTCAGGAACTGAGCGGCGGTCGCCTCAGTCCCGGGACAGGCGGCTCTCGGGCCGCACGGCGCTGCGGGTGTCGAGGGCGAGCTCCTCGGCGTCCAGCGCCATGAGCAGATCCCGCATGACCTCCTCGTCGAGCGTGCCGGCGTCGCGCTCGTGGATCAGCACCTCCCGCCGCATGGCAAGCCACCCCTTCGACAGGGCGACATAGTCGGAGAAGGAGGGCGCCGCGGGATCCGACTCCTCCTCCGCGACCTCGCGGAGCTCGTCGGTGTCGGCGTGCACCCGCAAGAACCGCGCGGAGATGTCGTCGAACACCTTCGTGCCCGCGGCACCGTACTTCGCCTCCCACTCGGAGCGCTGCGCGGCCAGGTACTCCGCCCCGGCCGCAGCCGAAGCGGCGCGCACGACCTCCCGCGCCCGCTCCTCCTCCGCTTCGTCCGAGCCGTCCGCGACCCCGAGCGCCCGGATGAGCAGCGGCAGCGTCAGCCCCTGCAGCAGCAGCGTCGCGATGGTCACCGAGAACGCGACGAACAGGATCACCGTCTCCGAACGGCTGTCGAGCCCGGCGAGATCGGCCGCCGCGATCGCCGTGGCGAGGGTGACGACTCCGCGCATGCCCGCCCACGACACGACGGCATTGTCCTTCCACGACAGCACGGGCTCGGGCTCGCGCGGCCTCGCCTTCGGATGCTGCGGGCGGGCGGATGCCGCCATCCGCCGCTGGAACAGCCGCTCCCACATCTGCCCCCACGCGTAGGCGGGGTAGACGAAGGCGGGCCGCACCAGGAGCACCGCCAGCAGCACGGCACCGGTCAGGACGAAGAGGGTGGTCACGTCATCCGACTCCAGGCCCGCGACCAGCGCCGGGCGGTGCAGGCCGATGTAGGCGAAGACGAAGCTCTCCAGAAGGAGATCGGCCGACAGCCACAGCGGGCGCTCCTGCTGACGGGTCGCATAGCTGGTCTTCGGCGAGTGGTAGCCGACGAACAGGCCCATCGCCACGACCGAGAGCACGCCCGAGCCACCGATGTGCTCGGCGATCACGTAGGCGCCGAAGGGGACGAGCAGCGAGAAGGTGCCCACGAGCACGGAGTCGTTCACCCGCATCCGCAGCTGATGCATCGCGATGCCGAAGGCCAGGCCGATGCCCGTGCCCAGCACGACGGCGAGGAGGAACTGTCCGATCCCGCCCCAGACGCTCAGCGTCGCCCCCGCGAGGATCGCCGCGAGCACGCGGAAGAGCGTCAGCGAGGTGGCGTCGTTGATGAGGCTCTCACCCGAGAGCACCGTCATGATGCGCCGCGGCAGCCCGAGCCTCCGTCCGATCGCAGCGGCCGAGACGGCATCCGGGGGCGCGATGATCGCGCCGAGCAGGAGCGCGCCGGGCAGGGTCAGCGAGGGCATGATCCACCAGGCGATGAGCCCGACGACCACCGTCGTCACGAGCACGAGGCCGATGCCCAGGCGCCGGATCTGCGGGAGACTGCGGCGGAAGTTCACGAAGGACACGTCCAGCGCCGCCGAATACAGCAGCGGCGGCAGCACGATGCTCAGCAGCAGGTGCCCGTCGATGTCCAGCGTCGGCGCGAACGGCAGGAACGACGCCGCCAGCGCGACGCCGGTCACCAGGAGAGGCGCCGGCCAGCCGCGCCATCGCGCGAAAGCCGCGACCGCGAGAGCGCACACCACAACGATGAAGACTTCGCCATCCATAGCGCTCACAGTACCCAGCGCGGCCTGCCCCGGCACAGAGCCTCGCCCCGCCGGGGTGGCGAACGGGCTCAGCCCTTCACCGCACCGCCGAGGCCCGCGCCGTTGAGGAAGAGCCGCTGGAACACGAGGAACAATGCGATCGGGATGACCGTCGAGATCGCGAGGGCTGCGAGGAAGACGTCGAGCTCGATGAACTGCTGCAACTGCGGCAGACGTACGGAGAGCGGCTGCATCGCAGGGTCCTTGAGCACGAGCATCGGCCAGAGGAAGTCCTTCCACGCGCCGATCACCGCGAACACCGATACGACCCCGATGATCGGCTTGGACATCGGCAGCACGATCGACCAGAACAGGCGATAGGGGCCTGCCCCGTCCATCCGCGCCGCCTCGAACACCTCGCGTGGCAGGGAGCCGAAGAACCGCATGACCAGCAGGACGTTGAAGGCGTTCGCCCCCGCCGGCAGCCAGACGGCCCAGAAGGTGTTGATGAGCGACTGCCCGAGCAGCGGCGGCTGCACGATGGTGAGGTACAGCGGCACCAGCAGCACGATGCTCGGCACGAACAGCGTCGCGAGCACGGCCGCGACGATGATCTTGCCGTAGCGCGGGCGCAACACCGACAGGGCGTAGCCGGCGGTCGTCGCCACGACGATCTGCACGAGCCAGACGCCGAGGGCGATGATCACCGTGTTGAAGAAGTACCGGTCGATCTCCACGCGCGTCCAGGCTTCGACGATGTTCCCCCAGTCGACGCCGTTCGGCCAGAGCGCCAAGGGCTGGCGCAGGGTGTCCTGGGTGGGGGTGATCGCCGACTTGGCCAGCCACAGGATCGGTCCGAGCCCGACCACCAGAAGCGAGATCAACAGGATGCCATGCGTGAGTCGCGTCGAGATGCGGACGCGACGGCGGCGCCAGTCCGCGGTCGACAGGATGCCGCGATCCGACGGTTCCGCCCGTCCCTTGCGGCGCGCGCGGCCGGCCTGGACGATGGCCGCGGTCATGAGCTGCTCCAGCCCTTGGTGAGACGGAAGTAGACGGCGGAGAAGAGCGCCAGCACGATCGCCAGCAGCAGGCTCAACGCCGTCGCGGCGCCGTAGTCGCCGCCGAGGCTCGACTGGAAGGCGTACTTGTAGATGAGCATGAGGATCGTCATGGTCGAGTTGGCGGGGCCGCCGCCGGTGAGCAGGAACGGCTCGAGGAACACCTGCGCGGTGCCGATGATCTGCAGGATGAACGTCACCAGGAGCACGCCGCGCAGTTGCGGCATCGTGACGTGCCAGACCTTGCGCCAGATGCCCGCGCCGTCGACCTCTGCGGCGTCGTACAGCTCGGGGGCGACACCGATGAGAGCCGCCAGGTAGATGATGATCGTTCCCCCGGCCGCCGACCACGTCGCGAACAGCACGATCGACGGCATCGCCATCGCCTGATCGCTCAGCCATCCCACCGGGCCGATCCCGAACACGCCGAGGATCGTGTTGAACACGCCGTTGGTCGAGCCGTCGTAGAAGAAGCGCCAGAGCAGCGCGGCCACCACCGGCGGCACGACGACGGGGAGGTAGGCGAGGGCGCTGAACAGGCCGCGCGCCCGACGCACCTCGCTCATCAGCACCGCGACGGCGAGAGGAATCGGATATCCGAGGATGAGCGCGAGAAGCGCGAAGTAGAGCGTGTTGACCACCGCCGTGCCCAGGAGCGGATCCGAGAACACCTTGGCGAAGTTGTCGAAGCCCACCCAGACGGCCGGCGTGATGAGGTTCGTCCGCTGGAAGGCCATGACCGCGGCATCCACGATCGGTTTCCAGGAGAACAGGACGAAGGTGAACAGCAGGGGCAGCAGGAACACGAGCGTGTGCGGTCCTCCGCCGCGCAGCCAGTCGCGTACGCCGCCGAGCAGGCGGCGGGATGAGGCCGCCTGCTCGATGATCTCGGACGCGTCCGGCGACGCCGGAGCCGCGGTCGTCGGGGTGAGCTGTGCCATATCGGTTCCTGTGGGATCGGGTTCCGGGGCGCCGTCCGTCGATCTCGGAGGCGCCCCGGAGAAAAGGGGTGATGGATCAGCCCGCGCTGGCGTACAGCGACTCTGCCTGGACCTGGGCGTCGGCCAACAGCCTGTCGATGTCGGCGTTCCGATCGGTCAGCACGGCCTGGACCACGGTGTCGAGGAGGGAGTAGACGTCCTGCGTCGCCGTGCGCGGCTCGGCGATCAGCGGCTGGTCGAAGATCCGATCGGTGTAGGGCGCCATCTGCTCCACCGGCACGTTCACGTACGGTGCGATCCACGACTGGTACTGCTCGAACTGCTCGGCGTCGAAGACCGGCAGCTCCGGCGCTCCGACCGGCTGGTCGAGGGAGGCAGCGAGCTGAGCGGTCTCGACGGCGGTGCCCTCGTCGGCGAGCTTGGCCATGTAGTAGAAGTCGATCCACTTCACGGCGGCGGCCTGCGCGGCCTCACCGGCCGTGGGGCTGACGGCGGCCAGCGTGCCGCCGCCGAGCAGGCCCGGGTTCGCGCCCCGCAGCGGCAGCACCGTCAGACCGTAGTCGTCGGGGTCGAGCGCGTTCTGGGTGACCAGGTTGCCGTAGTTCCCGCCACCGGAGACGTACATGCCGATCCGGCCGGAGGCGAAGTCCTGGTTGATCGAGCCCCAGTCGTAGAGGAAGTTCGAGCCCATCGAGTCGTCTTCCCACCGCAGATCGTGAAGGTACTCCAGCACCTGCTTCACCGCGGGGTCGGAGTCGATCGTCGGCGCCGAAGCGTCGGCGGTCTCGGTGACGCCGCCGAACGCGTTGACGAGCGTGGTGAGGATCCAGCCACCGGTGTTGCTGGAGGTCATCGTGGCGTAGCCGGCCTCGCCGGTGGCATCCGAGATCCTCTTGGCCGCGTCACGCACCTCGTCCCATGTGGTGGGCGGATTGTCGGGATCCAGACCTGCCTGCTCGAACAGCGTGCGGTTGTAGTGCAGCCCCTGACCGTATGCGGCGATCGGCACGGCCCACTGGCTGCCGTCCTCCGCCTGTCCGGCCTGCGCCACGTTCGGGTTGAACTGGTCGGCGTAGGGGAGTTCGGCCACGAGTGCGGAGATGTCGGCGATCTGCTGGTTGGCGATGAGGCCGCGACCGTCGGTGAAGGGGATCGTGAAGACATCCGGCAGCGTTCCGCCTGCCAGATCGGCTGTGAAAGTGGTGGCCGTCCAGTTGTACTCCTGCGCCTCCACGGTGATGCCTTCGTTGGCGTCCTCGAAGAGGGCGACGCGCGCGTCGAAGTTCTCTCGGGCTTCGGGTTCGAGACCGGCATCGATCGCGACCTTGATGGTCACGGGTCCGGCTTCGGTCGGCTCCGGGGCGGCTCCCCCGGCACAGCCGGCCAGCAGCGCTGCACTGCTCAGAAGGGCGAGGCCGGAGACGGCGACGCGTGTGTGATTCGACGACATTGTCTTTCCCTTTCGTGGGTGTGGGTGATGCAGATTCGAGGTGGTGCCGGGCTCAGATCTCGAGCCAGACGGTGGTGTCGGGAGGCAGCGCGCCGTCCTCGAGCGGTGCGCTGCGGAGAACCATCCCACGGTGCGCGGGGAGGACGATCGGCACGGAGCCGAAGTTCGTGACGGATGCCGTGCGCTCGCCGCGCCGGAAGGCGAGCACGCCCGCGCCGAGCTCGAGCCACTCCAGCCGCTCGCCGGCGAGGTCGGCGCGGGTCCGCCGGATCGCGAGGGAATCGCGGTACAGGCGCAGCATCGACTGCGGGTCCGCCTCCTCGGCCTCGACGGTGAGCGAGGACCAGTCCGACGGCTGCGGCAGCCAGGGCTCGTGCCCCGGGTCGGTGCAGAAGCCGTAGGGCGCCGCGGTGCCGGACCAGGGCAGCGGGACGCGGCATCCGTCCCTGCCGGGGTCCACGCCCTCGGAGCGGAAGTGCATCGGGTCCTCGATCACCTCACGGGGGAGCTCGACCTCGGGAAGGCCCAGCTCGTCGCCCTGATAGATGTACATGGCTCCGGGGAGGGCGGCGACCAGGAGGGCGGCGGCCCGGGCGCGGCGCGTGCCGCGGGCCAGATCGGTCGGGGTGCCGAAGCGCTTGCGATCGAAGGCGAAGCCCGAGTCGGCGCGCCCGTAGCGGGTCACGGGGCGCGTCACGTCGTGGTTGGAGAGCACCCAGGTCGCCGGCGCACCCACGGGGGCGTGCTCGGCGAGCGTGCGCTCGATCGACGCGCGCATGCAGCCGGCGTCCCAGGGCTGGGTCATGAAGTCGAAGTTGAACGCGGTGTGCATCTCGTCCGAGCGCAGGTAGCGGGCGAACCGCTCGGCGTCGTCGAGCCAGACCTCGCCGACGAGGATGCGGGTCCCCTCGTACTCGTCGGCCACGCGCCGCCACGAGCGATAGATGTCGTGCAGCTCATCGCGGTCGATGTGCGGGTGGGTGCCACCGCGGGGCTCCCCCGCGATCTCCGGGAGCGCCGGGTCCTTCACCGGGAGCGCCGCGGAGTCGATGCGCACGCCGGCCACACCGCGGTCGAACCAGAAGCGGAGGATCTCCTCGTGCTCCCGGCGCACGTCGGGGTGGTTCCAGTTGAGGTCGGGCTGCTCGGGAGTGAACAGATGCAGGTACCACTCCCCGGGCGTGCCGTCGGGGTTCACGGTGCGCGTCCACGTCTCGCCCTGGAAGCTGGAGACCCAGTGCGTGGGAATCTCCTCGCCGCCCTCTCCTCTGCCGGGGTGGAACCAGAAGCGTTCGCGCTCCGGGCTGCCGGGGCCTGCAGCCAGTGCCTCCTGGAACCACGGATGCCGGTCGCTGATGTGGTTCGGGACGATGTCGATGATCGTGCGGATGCCGAGCTCGAGCGCCTCGGAGATGAGCTTCTCGGCCTCTGCCAGGGTGCCGAAGGAGGGATGGATCGTCCGGTAGTCGGCGACGTCGTAACCGCCGTCGGCGAGAGGACTCGCGTACCAGGGGTTGAACCAGATGGCGTCGACGCCGAGGGACTTCAGATAGGGGAGCCGGGCGCGCACGCCGGCGAGGTCGCCGGTGCCGTCGCCGTTGCCGTCGGCGAAGCTGCGCACGTAGACCTGGTAGATCACGGCGTGACGCCACCACAGCGGATCCTCCTCGAGCGCGGCGGGCGCGATCGGTGGCACAGAAACGGGCTGGGTGCGGGTCGCGTCCTCGCGCGTCTGGACGTCTGCGTCCACGGTGCTCCTCATCGTCGAAGTCTGTCGAGGACGAATGTAGCTTCACGAATGGATTAACGCAAGAACTATACAGAAATACGCAATTTCACTTCTACGCAAGATCACGCAAGAACGTGCAAGCGGTTTCCGCGACGCTCGGTCCGCGGCATCCGACTCCTCCGGAATCCGGAGCGCCGACCGCTGCGAAGGTGCCTCAGGCGGCGTGCGGAGCGGTGGACGCCCGCAGCACGAGTTCGGGCTCGAACAGCAGCTCCGCATGCGACCGGCCGCCACCCCGGATCTGGCCCAGGAGCAGGTCGATCGCGGTACGCCCCATCGACTCGATCGGCTGCCTGACCGTCGTCAGCGGCGGTTCCGTGCAGCTCATGAGCGACGAGTCGTCGAAGCCCACGACGCTCACGTCGTCGGGGACGCGCAGCCCGGCGCGCCGTGCCGCCCGGATGGCGCCGAGGGCGAGGGGATCGCTCGCGCAGACGATCGCCGTGGCCCCGGCATCGATGAGCCGCTTCGCCCCGGCCTGCCCCGACTCGATCGTGTAGAGCCCGCGCACGACGAGCTCCTCCGGGAGAGGGTCGCCGAGCTGCGCGAGGCATCGCCGGGCACCGTCGAGTTTGCGCTCCGAGGGCACGTGGTCGCTCGGCCCGAGCAGCAGTCCGATGCGCCGGTGCCCCAGCTGACGCAGGTGCGTCACGGCCTGCTCCGCGGCGAGGACGTCGTCGGTCGAGACGGTCGCGAAGTCGAGACGGTCCACCCGCGCGTTGACGAAGACCGTCGGGAGCTTCACCCGCCGCAGACGCTCGTAGTGCTCGTGCGGGGAATCGGCCTGGCTGTAGTTGCCGCCGAGGAAGATCACGCCCGACACCTGCTGCTGCAGCAGCAGGTCGACGTACTCCGACTCGGTGATGCCGCCGGCGTTCTGCACGCACAGCAGCGGCGTGTAGCCGTTCTGCGTGAGCCCGCCGCCGATGATCTCGGCGAACGCCGGGAAGATCGGGTTCGTCAGCTCCGGGAGCACGAGCCCGACCAGGCGCGCCCGCTCGCCGCGCAGCTTCGTCGGTCGCTCGTACCCGAGGACGTCGAGGGCCGTGAGCACGGCCTGCCTGGTCGCATCCGACACGCCGGGCTTGTCGTTGAGCACACGGCTGACCGTGGCTTCGCTGACCCCGACCTTGCGGGCCACTTCGGCGAGACGCTTCGACACGGCGCCAGTCTACGCAAGAACTTGCAGGATCACGCAAGCACTTGCAGGCGGGAATGGGGAGACGGGATGCCCGGTTGCACCGGAAGATGACTGCACCCGCCCTCTCCGTCCTCGACCTCGTGCCCGTGCGCACCGGTCAGACCAGCGCCGAGGCGGTCGCCGCCTCCCTCGATCTCGTGCAGAGGGCGGAGGCCCTCGGCATCCGCCGCTACTGGTTCGCCGAGCACCACAACATGCCCGCGGTGGCCTCGACCTCGCCGCCGGTGCTGATCGCCGCCGCGGCCGCGCGCACGACGAGGATGCGTCTCGGCTCGGGTGGCGTGATGCTGCCGAACCACGCACCCCTCATCGTCGCCGAGCAGTTCGCCGCGCTCGAGGCTCTCGCACCCGGCCGCATCGACCTGGGCCTGGGCCGCGCGCCCGGGAGCGATCCGGTCATCACCCAGCTCCTGCGGACGTCGGGCACGACGAGCGACGTGGAGCAGTTCCCCCGGCACGTGCAGGACATCGCGGCACTCAGCTCTCCCGAGGGCGCGACGCTCCGCTTCACCAGCGGTGGCGAGTACACGGTGAAGGCGACTCCCCTCGCGACCGGGTCTCCCGAGGTGTGGCTGCTGGGCTCCAGCGACTACTCGGCGCAGCTGGCGGCATCCGCCGGCCTCCCCTACGTCTTCGCGAACCACTTCTCCGGTTCCGGACTCGACCGCGCGCTCGCGCTCTACCGCGACGGCTATCGGCCGAGCGAGGAGCACCCGGAGCCGCGCACCTTCCTCACGGTCAACGCCGTCGCGGCGCCGACCGCGGAGGAGGCCGAGGAGCGGGCGCTGCCGCAGCTGCGCATGTTCGCGCGGCTGCGCGCGAACAAGCCGCTGACCGCGCTCGAGACCGTCGAGGAGGCGAAGGGCGCGGCATCAGATCCGCTCTTCGATCAGTTCGCGGCGGATGCCCGGGCGCGCTGGTTCGTCGGGACCGGCGCCTCGGTGGCCGCCGAGGTCCGGGACTTCGCGGCGCGCCATGGTGTCGACGAGGTCATGCTCTCGCCGGTCGCCGGCGCCTACGCCGCGGAGCCCCGTGATCGCTCATCCGGTCGCCTGCAGACCCTGGAGCTCATCTCCGCGGCCCTCTGACCCTCTGGCGGGCCAGCGGATTCGGGCGTAGCGTCGGCAGTATCGGTGACGTTGTCCGAGTGATGTCCGAAAGGAGTTCGATGATGAGCGCGACGGAGACACGGGCGCTGTGGGTCGGGTACGGCACGAACGGCGTCGTGGGCAACATCCGGCAGGATGCCGAGGGATATACGGTCACGCTCGCCGGAGCCGAGGAGGCGGCCGGCGTCTACCCCTCGCTCGAAGCGGCGAAGGGCGCCCTGCACGCCCGGACGACGCCGGGCAGCCCCTGGCCGCGCTTCCAACAGCATTGAACGGGGGCGTCAGGCCTCCGGCTCGCCCGAGAGGAGGCCTCGCAGCCAGTCGCGCGCCTCGACGAAGACCTCGTCGGAGTACCGGCCGGGATACTGCACGACCTGACGGTCGGCGCGTGGATAGGAGCCGAGGAAGATCACCTTGGGGCTGAAGCGCTTCAGGCCCAGCAGGGCATCGGCCATCCGCTCGTCGTGGATGTGCCCGTCGGCGTCGAGCACGAAGCGGTAGCGCCCGAGAGCGTCGCCGATCGGCCGCGACTCGATGAGTGAAAGGTTGATGCCGCGGGTCGAGAACTGCTCGAGCAGCTCCAGCAGGGCGCCGGGGTGGTCGTCGGGGAGCTCGGCGATGAGCGAGGTCTTGTCGGCACCGGTCGGCGGCGGGGAAGGCGCCGTGCGCGAGACGAGCACGAAGCGGGTCACCGCCTGGTCGTTGTCGCCGATCGACTCGGCGAACACCTCCAGCTCATGATGGTTGACGATCCCTGGCGGCGCGATCGCGGCCTCGGCCGGCGAGGAGCCGTCGAGGACGCCCAGAGCGGATGCCACATTGCTGGCCGCCGGGATGTGCGTGTGCGCGGGCAGATGGGCGCCGAGCCAGCGGTGGCACTGGGCGTAGGCGACGGGGTGCGCGGCGATCGTCTTCACCTCGGCCAGCGTTGTCCCCGGCCTTCCGACGAGGACGAAGCTCACCGGCACCAGGTACTCGCCGACGATCCGCAGACCCGGCAGCGTCGCCAGTGCATCCTGCGTGGTGGAGACGCCGCCCTCGATCGAGTTCTCGATCGCGATCATGGCCGCATCGCTCCGCCCCGAGAGCACGTCGTCGAGCGCCTCGCCGACGTTGTGCACCGCGCGCCAGATCTGGCCCCGCGCCTCGGGCACCTGATCGAGGGCCGCCTCGGTGAAGGTGCCGGCGGGTCCGAGGTAGCTGTACGTGCGGCGTGAGGGGACGGATGCCGCAGAGTCGGAGTTCACCCGCAACAGCCTAGTCCCGCACCCTGCGGCCGCGGCGCGGCATCCGAGAAGAACGAAAACTGACAGACGGACCAGCCGGTGACAGACTGGGCACATGAGCCGTGCAGGACAGCCCGCCGAAGAATCCGACCTCATCGACATCGACGCGCTGGTCGATGCCTACTACGACCGAAGGCCCGACCCGGCCGTCGCGGCCGAGCGTGTGGCCTTCGGCACGAGCGGCCATCGCGGCTCCTCGCTGTCGGGCAGCTTCAACGAGGATCACATCCTCGCCACGACGCAGGCGATCGTCGACTACCGGCGCTCGCAGGGCATCGCCGGCCCTCTCT
>CAYOTY010000007.1:27840-31012 GCA_964406995.1 uncultured Microbacterium sp. | reverse complement strand
CCGGCCGAGCGCAGCGCCATCGAGGTGCTCATCGCGAACGGCGTCGACGTGCGCGTGGACGCCCGCGACTCCTGGGTTCCGACGCCGGCCCTCAGCCACGCGATCCTCACGGCGAACCGCGGCGTGACGGATGCCGCAGCCCTCGCCGACGGCATCGTCATCACCCCCTCGCACAACCCGCCGCGCGACGGCGGCTTCAAGTACAACCCGCCGAACGGCGGCCCCGCCGACACGGATGCCACCGGATGGATCGCCGATCGGGCGAACGCGCTCATCGAGGGCGGGCTGGCGGAGGTCGGCCGCATCCGCTTCGCCGACATCGACGCCGCCCGCATCGGCGCCTACGACTTCCGCGACGCCTACGTCCGCGACCTCCCCTCCATCATCGACCTCGAGGCGATCCGCCGCGCGGGCGTGCGCATCGGGGCCGACCCCATGGGCGGCGCCTCGGTGGAGTACTGGGCGCTCATCGCCGAGATGCACGGCCTCGACCTCACCGTCGTGAACGCGGAGGTCGATCCGACCTGGCGGTTCATGACGCTGGACTGGGACGAGAAGATCCGGATGGATCCCTCCTCACCGAACGCCATGGCCTCGCTCGTCGCCAAGAAGGGCGACTTCGACGTGCTCACCGGCAACGACGCCGACGCCGACCGGCACGGGATCGTGACGCCGGACGGCGGACTCATGAATCCCAACCACTATCTGGCCGTCGCGATCGACTACCTCTTCTCGCACCGCCCCGAGTGGCCGGCGGATGCCGCGGTCGGCAAGACGCTCGTCTCTTCGATGATCATCGACCGGGTGGCGGCATCGCTCGGCCGGCCGCTGCTGGAGGTGCCGGTCGGGTTCAAGTGGTTCGTGCCGGGACTGCTCGACGGCTCGGTCGCCTTCGGCGGCGAGGAGTCGGCGGGGGCCTCGTTCCTCCGCCACGACGGCTCGGTGTGGTCCACCGACAAGGACGGGATCATCCTGTGCCTGCTGGCCGCCGAGATCATCGCCGTCACCGGGAAGACGCCGTCGGAGCGCTACCGCGAGCTGGAGGCGTCCTTCGGCGCTTCCGCGTACCAGCGGGTGGACGCCCCGGCCACGCCCGAGCAGAAGGCGACGCTGTCGAAGCTGGCTCCGGAGGCGGTGACGGCATCCGCTCTCGCCGGTGAGGAGATCACCGCGAAGCTCTCGCACGCCCCCGGCAACGGCGCCGCGATCGGCGGCCTGAAGGTGCAGACCGAGCACGCGTGGTTCGCCGCGCGCCCCTCCGGCACCGAAGACGTCTACAAGCTGTACGCGGAGAGCCTGCGCGGCCCCGAACATCTCGCCCAGGTGCAGGTGGAGGCCCGGGCGGTGGTCGCCGCGGCTCTCGGCGGCTGAGCGCGCTCCGCAGCCCCGATCTGCATACGCCCTCACGATCCACGGACGTTCTCCCGGGATCGCTGTGCAGATCGTGCCCGAGTGTGCAGATCGGGCGGCGGACGCCGTGCGGGTCCGTTGCGCATCGCACATCCTGTTGCAATCAGCACATCGCCCGGGCGTTCCGGTGTGCTGATTGCAACATCGTGTGCGGGCTGCAACGGGCGGATGCCGGTGTTCAGGCGCTCGCGCGGCGCACGAGCGCGGGCACCAGGGTCTTCCCCTGCGCCTCGCGCCCCTCGACGGCGGCGACGAGAGCGGCCACGGCCGTCGCCCCGAGCGCGTCGAAGTCCTGCCGCACGGTCGTCAGCGGCGGCCGGTAGTCGGCGGCATCGGTCACGTCGTCGAAGCCGATGACCGCGACGTCTGCGGGCACCGCCCTCCCCGCCTCGGCGAGCGCGCGCAGCGCGCCGAGCGCCATCTGGTCGTTGGCGACGAAGAGGGCTGTGCCGGCATCCGGGATCTCCTGCGCCGCACGGAACCCGGATGCGGCGCTCCAGTCCCCGCGCACGACCGGCGGCACCGCGGCGCCGGCGGCCTCCAGCGCCGAGCGCCAGCCGCGCTCGCGCTCGGCGGCCGCGTAGGAGCCGGCGGGTCCGGCGATGTGGTGCACGCTCTCGCGCCCCTGCCCGAGAAGGTGCTCGGTCGCCAGGCGCGCCCCGGCGGCATGGTCCGTCTGGACGACGAGGTAGCGCTCGTCCGGCGGCGAGTCGACGACGACGAGCGCCAGGCCTGCCGGCACCTCGACCGTGCGGGCGAGCGCGCTGGCCTCGTTGAGGACGATCGCGCCGTCGATGCCCTGATCGTGCAGGCGCGCGAATGCCTCGGCGACGTCGTCGCGCTCGGGGGCCGTCACCACCGTCAGCGCGTAGCCGCGGGCCGAAGAGGCGGCGGCGATGCTCTCCAGCATCCGGGAGTTGCCGACGGTCGCAAGGGTCGAGACGACCAGCCCGATCGTCTGGGTGCGGCCGGTGCGCAGCGCGCGGGCGGCGCGGTGGGGGCGATAGCCGAGGGCGGCCATCGCCTCTTCGACGCGGATGCGGGTGGCGGGGTCCACGCGCGGGCTGCCGTTGACGACGCGCGAGACGGTCTGCGCCGAGACCCTCGCCCGGGCGGCGACCTCCGCCATCGATACGCGTCTGTGCACGATCCTCACTTTCGCACGCCGCCCCCAGCCTCGCAAAACCGGCGATCAACCCCCGGGAGATATTGCATGTTGACGATAACATGCTCACCGGATACCGTGAACAGCGTGAGTTCTCCGGAGTCAGGCACGCGCACCCTCGGCGCAGGTGTCATCGCACGCACGACCCATCTCACCGACGGGCGCGAGCTGATCTACTACGACGACCCCGGCACGATGCTGCCCCCCGAGCGTGCCGCCGACGAACGCGCCCTCGATCCGCGTCCGGCGACGGCCGCGATGCGCTTCGACGTGCTCACCGGAGACTGGATCTCCGTCGCCGCAGCGCGCCAGAACCGCGCCTTCCTCCCGCCGGCCGAGCTCGACCCGCTCGCCCCGCAGACGCCCGCCAATCCCTCCGAGATCCCCTCTCCCTACGATGTCGCCGTCTTCGAGAACCGCTCGCCGTCCTTCGGGCCGGACCTCGGCGAGCACGACCCGACCCTCCCGCAGGGCTTCGGCGCCTCGCGCCCGGCGATCGGACGCTGCGAGGTCGTCTGCTTCAGCCCCGAGCGCACCGGATCCTTCGGCAGCCTCTCGGCGACGCGAGCCCGTACGGTCATCGAGGCCTGGGCCGAC
>CAYOTY010000007.1:25876-27830 GCA_964406995.1 uncultured Microbacterium sp. | reverse complement strand
GCGTCACCCTGCCGCATCCGCACGGCCAGATCTACGCCTACCCCTTCGTGACCCCGCGCACCCGCCGCCTGCTCAACCGGATCTCCACGCACGGGCCCTCGCTGCTGGCCGATCACCTCGCCTTCGAACAGGCCTCGGAGCGCGTGGTGCTCCAGGGCGAGCACTGGACCGCCCTCGTGCCGTACGCGGCGCGCTGGCCGCTCGAGGTGCACCTGCTCCCGCACCGCCACGCGGCGGACTTCGCCGCGCTGACCGATGCCGAGCGCGACGAGCTCGCCCCCCTCTACCTGCGGCTGCTGCGGGGCGTCGATGCGATGTACGACACCCCCACCCCCTATATCGCCGCCTGGCATCAGGCGCCGGTGCACGAGGGGCGCGATGCCGTGCGCCTGCGCCTCGAGCTGACGTCCCCGCGCCGCGCCGCCGATCGGCTGAAGTTCCTGGCCGGGTCCGAGGCCGCGATGGGCGCATGGATCGCCGACATCCCGCCCGAGACCGCGGCCGCGCATCTGCGCGAGGCGCTGTCGTCCGTGCCCGAGGTCGTCGCATGACCGTCCAGGATGCGCTCGCCCTCCTCCGCACGCTCGGCGATGCGGAAGCGGCCGGGGTCTGGTCGGCGCCCGGTCGCGTCAACCTCATCGGCGAGCACACCGACTACAACGACGGCTTCGTGCTGCCCTTCGCGATCCAGCAACGCACATATGCCGCCGCCGGCATGCGAGCGGACGGACGCATCCGCGTGGTGTCGACCTTCTCCCCGGAGCCCGTCGAAGTCGCCCTCGCAGACCTCGCCCCGACCGTGTTCCCGCGCATCCCCGAGTGGGCCGCCTACCCGCTGGGCGTCGCCTGGGCGCTGCGCGAGGCGGGCGCGACCGGCGAAGGCCTCGACATCGCCATCGCCTCGGAGGTGCCGGTCGGCGCGGGGCTGTCGTCCTCGGCGGCGATCGAGGGAGCGACAGCGACCGCCCTGAACGATCTCTGGGGCGCCGGGCTCGATCGGCGCACCCTGGCGCAGATCGGGCGCCGCGCCGAGAACGAGGCCGTGGGCGCTCCGACCGGCATCATGGACCAGATGGCGTCCATGCGCGGAGAGGCGGATGCCGCGCTCTTCCTCGACTGCCGCTCGCTCCACGCCGAGGTCGTCCCCCTCGGCTTCGCGGAGGAGGGACTGGAGATCCTCGTCATCGACACCCGGGTGAAGCACTCCCATGCCACGGGCGGCTACGGCGACCGGCGTGCGGCCTGCGAGCGCGGCGCTGCGGCGCTGGGCGTTGCGGCGCTGCGGGATGCGGCGGCATCCGACCTCGATCGCGCGGCGACCCTGCTGGACGAGGAGACCTTCCGCCGTGTGCGGCACATCGTCACCGAGAACCAGCGCGTGCTCGACACCGTCCGGGCCCTGCGCACCCGGGGGCCCCGCGCGATCGGTCCGCTCCTGACGGCTTCGCACGCCTCGATGCGCGACGACTTCGAGATCTCCACTCCTGAGCTCGACACGGCCGTCGAGGCGGCGCTGACCGCCGGAGCACTGGGCGCGCGGATGACCGGCGGCGGCTTCGGCGGCGCCGCGATCGCGCTCGTGGCCCACGCGGATGCGGAGCGGGTGTCGGATGCCGCGACGGCGGCCTTCGCGGCATCCGGCTTCACCCCGCCCGACGTCTTCGCCGTGACGCCCTCGGCGGGCGCCGGTCGCGATACATGATCGCGCCCGTTTCGCGGACGATGTCTCGATCCGCGGACGGATACCGAGAACAACTCCGCAGAACGGGACACCGTCCGCAGAACGGGACGCCGCAACCGGCCGCCCGATAGGGAAGAATCGCAGAGGCGGAAGAAAGGACTCATATGTCTTGGCTGGTCACCGGCGGTGCCGGGTACATCGGGGCTCACGTGGTGCGCGCCCTGCAGGACGGCGGATTGACACCGGTCGTGCTCGACGACCTCTCCAGCGGCG
>CAYOTY010000007.1:23121-25866 GCA_964406995.1 uncultured Microbacterium sp. | reverse complement strand
CGCTCGTCGAGCGCACGCTCCGCGAGCACGCGGTCACCGGCGTCATCCACGTCGCGGGCTTCAAGTACGCGGGCGTCTCCGTCCAGCGCCCGCTGCACGCCTACGCGCAGAACGTCGAGGGCACGCGCGTGATCCTGGAGGCCATGGCGGCGGCGGATGTCGCGAACATCGTCTTCTCGTCCAGCGCCGCCGTCTTCGGCACTCCCGACGTCGCCCTCGTCACCGAGGACACCCCCAAGCGTCCTGCGAGCCCCTACGGCGAGTCGAAGCTCATCGGCGAGTGGCTCCTCCGCGATCAGGCGATCGCCACCGCGGGCGGCGCGAACCCGCTGCGCCACACCTCGCTGCGCTACTTCAACGTCGTCGGATCCGCCGACCCGGGAGTCTACGACGTCAGCCCGCACAATCTCTTCCCGATCGTGTTCGAGAAGCTGATCGCGGGCGAGACCCCTGTGATCTTCGGCGACGACTACGACACCCCCGACGGCACGAACGTGCGCGACTACGTGCACGTCGGCGACATCGCCCTCGCACACGTCGAGGCGGCGAAGCGCCTGGCCTCGGGCGCCCCGATCGAGCCCGCCTACAACCTCGGCTCGGGCGAGGGGCTGTCGGTGCGGGAGATCATGGACGCGATGACACAGGTCACCGGCATCCGGTTCACGCCCGAGATCGGCCCCCGCCGCCCGGGCGACCCCGACCGGATCGTCGCCTCCGGCGCGCTCGCCGCCCGCGACCTCGACTGGAGGATGCGCCACACGGTCGCCGAGATGGTGCGCTCGGGCTGGGAGGCGCGCTCGGCCGCCCGCTGATCGCGCCTCAGAGCGTGTGGATGCGCCAGGATGCGGCGTGCGCGGCGCCCGGATCGAGCACGACGAGACCGGCGCCAGAGTTGAAGGCGTCGGGTGCGCAGGTCATCGGTTCGACGGCCAGGCCGATACGGTGCGTGGTGGGCGCTCCCGGGGTGTCGGCGGTATGGATCTGCACCCAGGGGCACGCCTCTCCCCAGCTCATCGCCACGCCGCGACCGTCGACGCCTCGCAGCTCGACGGTGCACAGGCCGTCGGTGCGGGCGAGCTCGGTGAAGGCGTGGTCGATGAAGGTGCTCCCGATCCGGCGAGGCGTGCGGAAGTCCCACTGCGGATGCGCATCGACCGGCTCGAGCGCGACGGGGCTGAGGCGATCCTCGGTGACGGTGAGCACGGCGGATGCCGGGAGCGTCAGCGTCCAGGCGTCCACCGAGCCGACGCCGGAGTCCGGCGAGCGGACGGAGCGGGCATCCATCGGCTCCGGGAAGGGGCCGGCGACGAGATAGGGATGCGGGCCGGTGCCCCACGGCGCGGCATCCGCTCCGAGGTTGCGACCGGTGACCGTCTGGCTCAGCCCGTCGGGCCCGATCCGGTACTCGACCTCCACCTCGACGCGGAAGGGATAGCCGTCCTGCGGCTCGACGACCGCGACCAGCACCACACGATCGCGCTCGACGAGCCGCTCGGCGAAGTCCGCCCAGCCGACGAGGCCGTGAAGGGCGTGCCCGCGCGCGGGTTCGGTGAGCGGCAGCTGGAGCTCGGCGCCGCGAAAGCGGTAGCGTCCGTCCACGATGCGGTTCGGCCAGGGCGCCAGGGTCACGCCGCGGTTCTTCGGGCGTACCTCGTCGGCGTCGAAGGGGACGACGAGGTCGCGGCCGCCAGACCGCAGCGTGCGCAGGGTCGCCCCGACGCCGGCGATCTCGGCCTCGTAGCCGTACGCGGCGATGGCGTGCTGCCGCCCGGAGCGCGGAACCGTCACAGCCCCTGGGCCAGACGATAGTAGGCCTGGTTCCAGCGCACCTGTTGCTGGAAGCCGGCCAGCGTCGTCCCCTCGTCGATGACGAGCAGCTCGATGCCCGCCATCTCGGCGAAGTCGCGGAAGACCTCCAGCCCGACCGCGGTCGACATGACGGTGTGGTGCGCGGCCCCGGCGGTCAGCCAGGCGGCGGCGCTCGTGGTGAAGTCCGGGGCGGGCTTCCAGACCGCGCGCCCCACGGGCAGGTTCGGCAGCGCGGCACGCGGCTCGATGTTCTCCACCACGTTCGCGGTGAGACGGAAGCGGTCGCGCATGTCGCTCATCGCGACGACGATCGCGGGGCCGGGGTCGGCGGTGAAGACCAGGCGCACCGGGTCCTCCTTGCCGCCGATGCCGAGCGGGTGGATCTCCAGGCTCGGACGGGCCGTGGTCAGCGAGGGCGAGACCTCGAGCATGTGCGCGCCGAGGATCAGCTCCTCGCCCGGGGTCATGTCGTAGGTGTAGTCCTCCATGAGGCTCGCCCCGCCGGGAAGCCCGGCGCCCATGACGTTCGCGATACGCACGAGAACGGCGGTCTTCCAGTCGCCCTCGGCACCGAAGCCGTAACCGGAGGCCATCAGGCGCTGCACGGCCAGCCCGGGCAGCTGGCGCAGCGCGCCGAGATCCTCGAACGACGTGGTGAAGGCGCCGAAGCCGCCCTCCTCCAGGAAGGAGAGCAGCCCGGCCTCGATCGCGGCGCCGTAGCGCAGCGAGGCATGCCGCTCACCGCCGCGGCGGAGCTCGGGGGCGATGTCGTAGAGCTCCTCGTACTCGTCCACCAGGGCGTCGATCTCGGCGGCGGAGGCGGCGTGCACGGCATCCGCCAACTCGTTCACCCCCCAGGTATTCACCTGCACGCCCAGCCGCAGCTCGGCTTCGGTCTTGTCGCCCTCGGTGACGGCGACGAAGCGCATGTTGTCG
>CAYOTY010000007.1:20734-23111 GCA_964406995.1 uncultured Microbacterium sp. | reverse complement strand
GCGTGTCTGGATGTACCCGAACTCGCGGTCGCCGTGGGCGGCCTGGTTCAGGTTCATGAAGTCGAAGTCGATGTCCGCCCACGGCAGCGCCGCGTTCGCCTGCGTGTGCAGGTGCGCGAGCGGCTTGCGCAGCGCGTCCAGGCCGGCGATCCACATCTTCGCCGGACTGAAGGTGTGCATCCAGGCGACGAGGCCGATCACGCGGTCGTCGGCATTGGCCTCCAGCGCGATGCGCTTGATGGCGGCGGCGTCGGTCAGCACGGGCTTCCAGACGATCCTGACCGGCGCCTCGCCGGATGCGTCGAGCAGGCGGGCGATCTGCTGGGACTGCTCGGCCACCTGCGCGAGCGTCTCGGGTCCGTAGAGGTGCTGGCTGCCGGTGAGGAACCAGACCTCGTAGGCGCCGAGCGAGGTGGCGAGGGACGTGCGGGTCATATCTTTCCTTCAGTTCAGCGAGGTGACGGCGGCGCGCTCGATGGCGAGTGCCGCGCGGTAGCGGTCGAGGTAGGAGGCGAAGCCGGCGACATCGGCGGGGTCGGGTTCGGCGGTGGTGAGGGATGCGGCGGCGAACACGCTCTCGTCGAGATACTCCCCCAGGGGTTCGCTGCGCCCGAGGTAGGAGGCGAGCACCGCGATGCCCCAGGCGCCGCCTTCGGAGGCCAGCTCGCCCACGGCCACGGGTGCGCCGAGGGCTCCGGCGAGGAAGCGCTGCGCGACCCCTGCCGTGCGGAACATGCCGCCGTGCGCGAACATCCTGTCGAGCTCGACGCCCTCGGCGGTCAGCACCTGCATGCCCAGCGCCAGCGTGCCGAAGACCCCGTACAGCTGCGCGCGCATGAAGTTCGCGAGCGTGAAGGCGCTGTCGGGCGTGCGCACGAAGAGAGGGCGCCCCTCGGAGAGCCCGGCGATGGGCTCTCCGGCGAGGTGATTGTAGGCGATCAGCCCGCCGGCATCCGCCTCTCCGGCGAGCGCCTCGCGGAACAGGGCGTCGAAGGCGGCGTCGTCGCTCACCGGTTGCCCCGCCGCGGCCGCGAATCGGGTGAACAGCCCGGCCCAGGCGGCGAGCTCGCTGGCGCCGTTGTTGCAGTGCACCATGGCGACCGCGTCGCCCGCGGGGGTGGTCACCAGGTCGAGCTCGTAGTGCACCCGGGCAAGCGGACGCTCGAGCACGACCATCGCGAAGATGCTGGTTCCTGCGGAGACGTTGCCTGTGCGCGGCGCGACCGAGTTCGTCGCGACCATCCCGGTGCCGGCATCGCCCTCGGGCGGGCACAGCGGGATGCCGGCGGGCACAGCCCCGGTCGGGTCCAGCAGCAGCGCGCCCTCCGCGGTCAGCACCCCGGCCGCAGCGCCGGCCGGGAGCACGGCGGGCAGCAGCGATGCCAGCGGCGCGGGAAGCCGATCGCCGGCGAGCGCGTCGTAGGCCTGCTGCATCCGCTCGTCGTATCCGCCGACGGCCGAGTCGATCGGGAACATTCCCGAGGCGTCGCCGATGCCGAGTACCCGCTCGCCCGTCAGCCTCCAGTGCACGTAGCCCGCGAGGGTGGTCACGAAATCGAGCCTGGGCACGTGCGCCTCGGCGTCGATCACGGCCTGGTGCAGGTGCGCGATCGACCAGCGCAGCGGGATGTTCACTCCCAGCAGCGCGGTGAGCCCGGATGCCGCGACACCGGTGTTCGTGTTGCGCCAGGTGCGGAACGGCACCAGCAGCTCGCCGGTCGCATCGAACGCGAGATAGCCGTGCATCATCGCCGAGATGCCGATCGCGCCGAAGGTCGCGGGACGCACGCCGTAGCGGTCGTGCGCGTCGGCGACGAGGTCGGCGAACGCCGCCTGGAGCCCCGCCCACACCTCGTCGAGGCCGTAGGTCCACAGGCCGTCCTCGAGCCTGTTCTCCCAGGAGAAAGCGCCGGTGGCGAGCACCTCGGTGACATCGGAGCCGACCAGGCAGGCCTTGATGCGGGTGGATCCCAGCTCGATGCCGAGGCTCGTGCGACCGGCGAGTATCTGGTCACGGGGGGTCATCGGCGGGCGTCCGCGCTCTGCCCGTAGACGTTCTGGTAGCGGTCGTACAGGCGGTCGATCGCCTCCTGCGGGATCGGGATCAGCGGGCCGGCCTCGCGAGCGTGGTGGACGGTGCGGGCGACGTCCTCGACCATGACGGCGGCCTTGACCGCATCCTTCGCATCCGTCCCGATCGTGAACGGGCCGTGGTTCTGCATGAGCACGGCCCGCGAACGGTGCCCGGCGAGGGTCTCGACGATCCCCCGTCCGATCGAGTCGTCGCCGATGATCGCGAAGGGGCCTACGGGGATCGGACCGCCGAACTCGTCGGCCATCGCGGTGATGACGCAGGGGATCTCCTCGCCGCGCGCGG
>CAYOTY010000007.1:261-20724 GCA_964406995.1 uncultured Microbacterium sp. | reverse complement strand
TGCGCTCGCTGCCGGGCGCACCCGGGATGACGGCCCCGTCGAGATCGCACAGGATCATGTTCTCCGGCCGCAGATCCTCGTAGGAGACGCCCGAGGGCTTGATCACGAACAGGTCGGCGCCCGGGACGCGGCCGGAGACGTTGCCGCCGGTCCAGGCGACCAGTCCGTAGCGCACGAGCTCGGCGTGCAGGCGCGCCACGTCGGCACGGACGGCGGCGACGGCCTCGTCGAGTTCGAAATCCATCCTCAGCTCCTCGTTCTCCCGGTCAGGTCGCCGTGGGGTGTCTGCGGTCGTCACTGACACGGCGCATAGATACTGCTAGCGCTAACAATCAGAAAGGCAACCCCATTATCCCCTCCTCGGCCGAGAAACTGTTACCGCTAACGAGGCGAGGCGGTCGAGGAGCGCACGACGAGGATCGGTTCGATGAGCCCGTGCTCCTCGCCCTCGCCGCCGTTCACGGCGCGGACGAGGGCCTGGATCACCGCGCGCCCGAGGGCCGCGAAGTCCTGCCGGACGGTCGTCAGCGGCGGCAGGAAGTGCTTGGCATCGGGGAGATCGTCGAAGCCGACGACGCTGACGTCCTCCGGTACGCGGATGCCACGCTCCGCCAGTCCGTGGATGACACCCAGCGCCATCTGGTCGTTGGCGACGAACACCGCCGTCGCCTCCCCCAGGTCGTGGGTGCGGCCGAAGACGTATCCCGAGTCGGAGGACCAGTCGCCGATCGCGGGCTCGTGCACCTCGAGGCCCGCTGCGACGAGCTCGGCGCGCCATGCCTCCGATCGCGCCTGCGCATCGAACCAGTCCGGGGGGCCGGCCAGGTGCAGGATCACCCGGTGGCCGAGGTCGATGAGGTGCCCGACCGCCGCCCTGGCGCCGGCGCGCTGATCGACGGCGGCGGTGAGGTTCTCGGCATCCACCCCCTCCTTGACGACGAGGATCGGGAGCCCGAGGGGGCGCCGGCGCAGCAGATCCAGCGATGAGGAGCGCGGGGCGATCAGGCAGAGCGCGTCGACGCCCTGCGCCAGCAGATCGACCACGCCCGCATCGATGGTGCGGCGCTCGTCGTCGGAGATCGAGAAGGTGCTGACGAAATAGCCGTGCTCGTGCGCGGCGGTCTCGATGGCGTGCACGGTGCTGTTCGGCCCGAACTGGGTGGTGCCGTCGACGAGGACGCCGATCCGCATCGTCTGCTTCGTGACCAGCGCACGGGCGATCGTGCTGCGCCGGTAGTCCAGCTCGTCGATCGCGCGGAGCACCCGCGCACGCGTGGAATCCCGGATGTTGGGGTGGCCGTTGAGCACACGCGACACCGTCATGTGCGAGACCCCCGCGCGGTCGGCGACATCGTAGATGTTCGGCCGACGCACGCCGCCCGCCGGCAGACCGGAGTCGATGCTCAACGTCGCCTCCCTCTCTTCGCGCTCTGAGTAGCAACAGACTACGCGCTCCCCGCGTTGCACCGACCGACCGCATCCGACTGCCCTCAGCGCGAGCCGTTGTGCAGGAGGTGCCGTCCGTTGCGCAGGAGCAAGGGCGCGAAGAACCAGCATTCTGAGCACGAGACCCAGGAAATCACCGGGGTCCCCCTGCACAACGACCAGGACGTCCTGCACAACGGTCAGGCGAGACTCCGCAACGGGGGCGATAGCCTTTCCTTGGCGACCTGGAGCGGCGCGGGATGCGACCCGGCTGAGCGCCAGGAGGCGGAAGGAGTCGCTGTGGCATCCGATCCGAAAAATCCCGTGCACGGGGCGAGAGTGCTCATCACCGGCGCTGCCCGCGGCATGGGGGAGTTGTACGCCCGGCGGGCGGTCGCGGCGGGAGCGAAGGCGATCGCGCTGTGGGACATCGACGCGGATGCCGCCGCGCGCCTGGCCTCCGAGCTGGCCGCATCGGGGGCGACCGTGCGCGCCTACGGGGTCGACGTCTCCTCGCTGCGCGCGATCCGGCGCGGCATGACGAAGGTGCGGCGCGATATGGGCGCGCCGCACGTCCTCATCAACAATGCCGGAATCGTGCGCGGGGCGCCGTTCTGGGAGCACGATGCGGAGCGCGACATCGAAGCCACGATGCGGGTGAACACCCTGGCGGCAATGTGGCTCACGCGCGAGGTGCTGCCCGACATGATCGCCGACGCCTCGCGCCCGCAGCGGATCCTCAACATCGCCTCGGCCGCGGGCACTCTCGCCAATCCGAACATGAGCGTCTACGCCGCCTCGAAGTGGGCGATGATCGGCTGGAGCGAGTCGGTGCGGCTCGAGCTCGCGAAGGCCGGTCACCGCCACATCGCGGTGACGACGTTCTGCCCGAGCTACATCTCCACCGGCATGTTCGCCGGCGCCCGCGGCCCTCTGCTGACGCCCGTCATGACCCCGGAGAAGGCGACGCGGGCGGCATGGCACGGGATGCTGCGCGGCACCCCGGTCGTGATGCGACCCTGGACGGTGAAGCTCGCCGCGGCGCTGCGCGGCGTGCTGCCGACGCGCGCATGGGACGCGGTCGCCGGGCGCGTGTTCAAGGTCTACTCGTCGATGGACGAGTTCACGGGGCGCGCGCAGAGCTGAGCCCTGCCCCGATCTGGCGCGCATATCAGGGTCTGGTGCGCATATCGGGGCGCAGGTCAGCTCGTGCGAACGCGCGGTAGCCTTCTTAGGCGGAGAGAGGTGGCGCATGCCCAAGGACGGCCGAAGGGTCACGGCGGCGGATGTCGCGCGCTCCCTCGGCCTCTCGCGCGCCACCGTCGGCTTCGTGCTGAACGACACCCCCGGCCAGACCATCCCGGAGGCCACCCGGGAGCGGGTCCTCGCAGAGGCGCGGCGGCTCGGCTACCGCCCGCACACCGCGGCGCGAGCGCTGGCGAGCGGACGCAGCCGGATCGTGCTGCTCGTGCTGCCGGACTGGCCGATGGGCCACAGCCTGCGCACGCATATCGAGGAGGCCTCGCACACCCTCGACCGCGCCGGATACTCGCTGGTCACGATGTCGCTGTTCGCCGACGGGCGCGCGAAACCGCTGTGGGAGACGCTGGAGCCCGAGGTGGTCTTCGCGCTGACGCCGCTGTCCGACGAGGTGCACCAGGCGATCGCGAACACCGGGGCGAAGGTGATCTCGCCAGGTCGCGATGAGATGGCGGCGCTGTCCACGAGGCTGCACTACGAGGACGGGCCGCGGCTGCAGATCGATCGCCTCCGCACGCGCGGGGCCCGCCGCATCGCCTTCGCCGGCACCGACGACCCGCGCCTCGCCGATCTGAACGCGAGGCGGTGCTCGCTCGCCGAGGAGCAGCTGCGCGCGCGGCGCGGAGAGGGGCTGGATGCCGCCGCCGAGGTCTCGGCCGAGAACGCCCGGGCCACGGTCATCGCATGGCACCGCGCGGGCATCGACGGCGTCGCCGCCTACAACGATGACACCGCGGCCCTCGTGCTGGGCGCAGCGCTGAGGGAAGGCATCGACGTGCCCGCGCAGCTGGCGATCGTCGGACACGACGACACCCCCCTTGCCTCACTCATGGTGCCCGCTCTCACGACGGTGCGCGTCGACACGGTGGGCCTCGGGAACTTCATGGCGGCCCTGGCGCTGTCGGCCATCGACCTCGGCGAGCCGCCCGAGTCGACACCCGATCTGGACGCGCGGCTCATCGTGCGCGAGAGCGCCTGATCCGCACCGCCCGCATTCCTCACCGACGTTTCGCTTGCGGGAATCACTAGCGCGCGCTAGTGTGAGCCAAAACCCGAAAGACCGTGACGATGGAGTCCCGATGCCCGCAGACCGCACCCCCCTCGACCTCGCTCCCGAGCCCGCCGCAGGGCTCGCCCCGACTCGCGTCGGTGCGGGCTTCCTCACCCTGTTCGGTTTCCTGAACTTCGGTCTGTACCTCACGGTGATGATGCCGGCGCTGTTCAGCCTGCCGCACAAGATCTCCCTGCTCGACCCCGAGAGCCGGGTGATCGGTCTCGGCATCGTCGCCACCATCGCCGCGGTCGTCTCCCTCGTCACCGGCCCCGCCGCGGGTGTGCTCAGCGATCGCACGAGCGGGCGCTGGGGACGGCGCCGACCCTGGCTGGTCGGCGGCGTGCTGATCGGCCTTCTGGGCTCCATGATTGTCGCGTTGGCGCCGAACCTGCCGCTGGTGACCCTCGGCTGGGTCGTCGTCGCCTTCGGCGGCGCCGGATGCGGTGCGGCGATCACTCCGATCGTCGCCGAGCGCGTCCCCGAGGAACAGCGAGGCCTGGTCGGCGCCATCGTGGGGGTGGCCACGCAGCTGGCGGGGGTGCTCGGCTACACCATCGGAAGCTTCCTGACCTTCGATCTCGTCGTGCTCTTCACCGTGCCCTGGGCGCTGCTGGGCTTGATCGCCCTGGTGTGGATCCTCGTCATCCCCGAGCGGCAGATCGAGATTCCGCGCACCACCCTCCGGCAGACCTTCGCCCTGCTCGTCTTCAATCCCCGCAAGTACCCCGACTTCGGCTGGGTCTGGCTGGGCAAGCTCCTCATGCAGATCGCCCTGGCCTTCCTCAGCACCTACCAGCTCTACTTCCTCGCCGATCGCCTGGGCTTCAGCTCTGAAGAGGCGGGCCAGCGCCTGGCCCTCGTCGGCGGCATCGGCATCCTGGTCACGATGTCCTTCGCGGTGCTGTCCGGGATGCTGTCCGACCGACTCAAGCGCCGGCGGATCTTCATCCTGATCTCGGCGATCATGACCGCCGTGGGCATGGGCCTCATGGCGATCACCGACGGATTCGGGCTCTTCTTCGCGGCGGTGATCTGCATCCTCGGAGCCGCCGGGATGTTCGGGGCCGTCGATGTCGCGATGGCCAGCGACCTCGTGCCCGACCGGGATCAGGCGGGTCGCTGGATGGCGATCTACAACCTGGCGGCCACCCTCTCCACCGCGATCGCCCCGCTCGCCGGCGCGCTGCTTCTCACGCTGGGAGATGCCGGTCAGGAGAACTACACCCTGCTCTTCCTCGTGGGCGCTGTCATCGCACTGTGCGTGGGCGCCGTCACCTTCCGGATTCGGGGCGTGCGCTGAGATGGCCGACCTCGACAACCTGGTGGCACAGCTCACCCTGGAGGAGAAGGTCGACCTCCTCCAGGGTGTGAACACCTGGACGACGCAGCCCGTGGAACGCCTGGGCATCAGGTCGCTCTACCTCACCGACGGACCGCACGGCGTGCGCAAAGTACGCGAGGCGGGGGGCGGATTCGCGCTGGAGAACAGCGACCCCTCGACCTCCTTCCCGACGTCATCCGCCATCGCCTCCTCGTGGGATCCTGAGAACGCGCGCCGCATCGGCGAGGCACTCGGTCGTGAGTGCGCCGCCCAGGGAGTCGATGTGCTCCTCGCGCCGGGGGTCAACATCGTGCGAGACCCGCGGTGCGGGCGGAACTTCGAGTACTTCTCCGAGGATCCCCTCGTCTCGGGCGTGTTCGGCGCCGCTGTCGTCGCGGGGGTGCAGTCGCAGGGCGTCATGGCCTGCATCAAACACTTCGCCGCGAACTCCAATGAGGACTACCGTTTCGTCGGGAACAGCATCGTCGACGAGCGCGCGCTGCGGGAGATCTACCTCCGGGCCTTCGAGCGCATCGTGAAGGAGGCGGCGCCGGCGACGGTGATGTGCGCCTACAACCGCCTGGGCGACGTGTTCTGCAGCGAGAGCCCCGAGCTTCTCACCTCGATCCTGCGCGAGGAGTGGGGGTTCGACGGGCTCGTCATGACCGACTGGGGGGCGACGCACGATCGTGTGGCAGGGGTACGCGCGGGCACCGATCTCGACATGCCCGGCGGGGTCGCGCACAACCGCGCGGCGCTGCTCGCCGCCGTGCGGTCCGGCGTTCTTGCCGAGGCCGACCTCGACCGTGCCGTGCGTCGCGTCCTCGCCCTCGTCCAGCGCTGTGCGGACGCCCCAGGGCCAGATCCCGACCTCGCCGCGCACGCCCGCCTCGCCCGCGACGCCGCCGTCGACAGCGCGGTCCTTCTGCGCAACGACGGCATCCTTCCCCTCTCCGCGGGAGGCGGACAGCGCATTGCGGTCATCGGGGAGATGTTCACGAACCTGCGCTTCCAGGGGGCGGGCTCCTCCCTTGTGACCCCGCCCCATGTCGTCAGCGCGCGCGAGGCCTTCGACCGGCGCGGCATCCGCTATGTCCATTCCCTCGGCTACAGGAGCCTGGACTCCCTGCCGGATGCCGCACTCATCGCCGAGGCCGTGCAGACGGCGCGCGAGGCCGAGGTCGTGCTCTTCTTCGGCGGGCTCGGCGACCTAGAGGAGAGCGAGGGCTTCGACCGCGCGCACCTCCGCCTGGGCGAAGCACAGCAGGCACTTCTGAGCGCGCTGGTCGAGACCGGCGTGCCCGTGGTCCTCGTGCTGCACGCGGGAGCCCCGGTCGAGCTGCCCCTCCTCGACCGGCTCGCCGCCGTGCTGCACATGCACCTGCCCGGAATGGAGGGCGGCGAGGCGACCGCGGCGCTGCTGTTCGGCGAAGAGAACCCCTCGGGCAGACTCACCGTGAGCTGGCCGCGCAGCATCGCCGATACGAGCGCTCGCGCCGACTACGGTCGAGGCGCGGCATCCCTCTACTACGAGTCGATCTACGTCGGCTACCGCTTCCACGACAAGGCGGGCACGGATCTGCTCTTCCCCTTCGGGCACGGCCTGTCCTACACCCGCTTCGCCTACCGCGACCTCGCCGTCGCACAGGAGGGAGGGGGCGTCACCGTGTCGCTGACTGTGGCGAACACCGGCGACCGCGATGGCGCCGAGGTCGTGCAGCTCTACGTCGGCAAGACGGGCGGCGCGATCTTCACACCCCGGAAGGAGTTGCGCGCCTTCACGAAGGTGCGGGTGCGTGCGGGCGCCGAGGTGCGCGCGACGATGTCCTTCGCGCTGTCCGATCTCGCCCACTGGGATGCGGCCGAGCACGACTGGCGCCTGGAGGACGGCGAGTACGAGGTTATCGCGGCGGCATCCGCCTCGGACATCCGCCTTCGCGCGCCGCTGCGCGTGACCACCGGGAGCGCACCTCGTTCCCCTTACGGAGAGGCGGTCGAACGCGCCTATGCGATGCCTCCGACCGAGGTCCCGGACGCCTTCTGGGAGCTTCTCGGACGAACGCAACCCGCGGAAGACGTCGCCGACTTCAGCCTGGAGACGCGGCTGGCGGATGCGCGGGGCTCGCTCATCGGCGCGCTGATGCGGCGGGCGATCGTCGGCAGAGCGCTTCGCGACTATCGACGCGCTCTCGCCGCGCCGGCGTCTATCGAGAGGGACGCCCGTGTCAAGAGCGCGCACTTCGTGCTGAGGATGATGCCCAACGCCTCCCTACGCTCTCTGGCGATGGCCTCCTCCGGGCAGCTGCCGTATCACGTGGCCGCAGGCATATCCGATCTCGCGA
Organism: uncultured Microbacterium sp.; assembly: GCA_964406995.1. Lineage (GTDB taxonomy): Bacteria > Actinomycetota > Actinomycetes > Actinomycetales > Microbacteriaceae > Microbacterium. Next base: position 13,322 of record CAYOTY010000007.1, on the reverse strand, counting down.
GTGGCCATCCGATCCGGGGCCTGAGAAAGCTCGCCACCGGAAGGACGGTCTCATGAGGATCAGCAGCCTGACCGTCGACGGCCTCGCTTCCGGGCTCGTGACCGACGAGGCACCGCGACTGTCCTTCGCGCTCGAGTCGGAGATACCCGGGGAGGTGCTCCGGCAGGCGACGGTCCGAGTCGGCGACTGGGAGACGCGCACAGCGGAGCAGATCGGCATCGTCTACGAGGGACCGCTCTCGCCCCACACCGACTACATCGTCGACGTGACCGCCGAGGGTGCCAGCGGCGAGATCACGCAGGCGCGCACCTCCTTCCGCACGGGCCGTCTCGGCACCCCCTGGCGCGCGCGATGGATCACGGATGCGAGCCTGAAGACGCCGAAGAAGACCTCGCCGCCGCCAATGGTCTTCCGTCACCGCTTCGCATCCTCGGGCACCGTGCGCCGCGCGTGGATCGAGGCGACGGCACTGGGCGTCTACGAGCTCGAGTTGAACGGCGGCAAGGTCGGTGATGCCTACTTCGCCCCTGGCTTCACCTCCTACCGCCACCACCTGCAGTATCAGACCTACGACGTCACCTCGTCCCTGCGCGAAGACAACGAGATCGTGGCCACCGTCGCCGGCGGCTGGGCCGTGGGGTCCTTCACACATATGCGCAAGAACCGCATCTACGCCGATCGGCAGGCACTGCTGTGCGAGGTCCATGTGGAGTACGAAGACGGCAGGGTCGAGCTCATCGGCAGCGGCCCGGACTGGCAGGTCACCACCGAGGGGCCGTACCGCGCGGCCGAGTGGTATGACGGCGAGGTCATGGATGCCACGGTGCGCCTGGACGACGCCGCCTGGCAGCAGGCGGAGGTGACCTCCCCGCGCGGCGCACCGCGAATCCTCGCGCAGTACGGGCCTCCGGTGCGGGTACAAGAGACCCTGCATCCGATCTCCGTCACGACGAGCCCTTCGGGTGAGGTGCTCTATGACTTCGGGCAGAACTTCGCCGGAGTCGTCCACGCGCGGCTCCGTGGTCGTCGGGGTCAGATCGTCACCTTCCGCCACGCGGAGGTGACCGTCGACGGCGAGCTCTTCGTCAAGAGCCTGCGCACGGCCAAGGCCACGGCGACCTACACCTGCACGGACGGGGAGCAGACATACTCCCCGCGGCTGACCTACATGGGCTTCCGCTATGTGGGCGTGAGCGGCATCGACCCCGGCGATCTGGAGCTGACTGCGCTCGTCCTGCACTCGGATCTCCCCGAGACGGGCGAGTTCTCCTGCTCGGACGAGCGGCTCAACGACCTGCAGAACGCGATCCGCTGGGGCGGCAGGTCGAACTTCGTCGACATCCCCACCGACTGTCCGCAGCGCGATGAGCGCGAAGGATGGACCGGCGACTACGCGGTCTTCGCCTCGACGGCATCCTTCACCTTCGACATGTCGCGCTTCCTGGACAAATGGCTGCGAGACGTGGTGGCGGAGCAAGGTCGCGGCGGCGGCATCCCGATGGTGGTTCCGAGAGCGGGCAACTCCTTCCCGGTCATGGCGACGGCGTGCTGGGGCGATGTGTGCATCCTCGCCCCGTGGGCCGAATATCTCGCCCGCGGCGATCTCGGGCTTCTCCGGCGCACCTATCCGACGATGAAGCGGTTCCTCCGCGCGGCCGGGTGGTGGGCGGGCCTCTTCTCTCTCCGTCCTGCGCAACGGCGCATCTGGCGCTTCCCCTTCCACTTCGGGGACTGGACGGCACCGGACACGGATGTGAAGGGCTGGCTGCGCCGCGGCCGATGGGTGGGAACGGCGTACTTCGCGCGATCGGCGGGAATCCTCGCGCAGATCGCAGACCTGCTGGGCGAGACCGCGGACGCCGCGCGCTACCGTCGGCTGGAGCAGGAGATCGTTCGCGCTTACCGTGAAGTGCTCACCGATGGCGCTGGCCGGTTAAAGAAGGAGTTCCAGACCGCCTATGTCCTGCCGCTGCACTTCGGCATGACCGCGGGCGAGGAGAGCGAGGTCATGGTCGAGCGGCTGTGCGCGCTCATCCGCGAAGCGGGCGGACACCTGGCGACCGGATTCCCCGGGACGCCGTACATCCTGTTCGCACTGTCCGACCACGACCGGCTCGAAGAAGCCTACGAACTGCTGCTGCAGACCTCCTGCCCCTCGTGGCTGTACATGACCGAGTCCGGGGGCACGACGATCTGGGAGAGATGGGATGCCCTGCGCCCCGACGGCACGGTGAACATCGCGGACCTCGGCGGAGGCTCCGACAACGAGTCCGGCGGAGGTATGGTCTCGTTCAACCACTATGCAGCGGGCGCCGTCGGCGACTGGCTCTACCGCCGGATCGCAGGCATCGAGCCGATCTCCGGCGGATACCGCACCTTCCGCGTGGCGCCGAGGCCCGGCGGCGGGCTGACCGAGGCCAGGGCGCGGGTGCACACGCCCTACGGGATCGCCAGCTCCGCATGGACACTGAACGAGGGCGAGTTCACCCTCGACGTCGAGGTACCCGTGTCGACCAGAGCGACGATCCTGCTGCCGGACGGGACGGAGGCCGTCCGCGAGAGCGGGCGCCACCGGCTCTCCTGCGCGGTGGGATGATGCGCCGCGGCCCCGCCCGCGGACCGCACGTTCCCGGATAGGATGACGGGCGAGCGCACCGAGGGGAGCCGGCCGTGACCAGACCCACTCCCCGGGCGACCATCACCGACGTGGCCCGCGCCGCCGGCGTCTCGCTGTCGACGGTGTCCCGCGTCATGAACGGCAGCCAGACCGTCGACCCGGCGCTCGTCGAGCGGGTGCGGGCCGTGGCCGCCGAGCTGAGGTACAGCGCCAGCCCGCTCGCACGCAGCCTCGTCCTGGGCCGCACCCAGACGATCGCCGTTGTCATCCCCGACCTCGCCAACCCGACCTTCCAAGCGATCCTGCGGGGTCTGAGCCGCGCCGCCGCCGACGACGGATACCACGTGCTCATCGCCGACTCCGCGGAGCAGGTCGAGCAGGAGCGCGCGCTCGCCACCGCCACCCGCCGCCGGACCGACGGCGTGGTGCTGTGCGCGCCGCGCCTGGCCGCCGACGAGCTCGCCGCGCTGCTGCCCACGCTCGCCCCCGCCGTGGTGATCAACCGCCCCCCTCATGCGGAGGCCCCCACCATCGCCGCGGACTACCGCTCGGCGATGGTCGAGCTCGTCGAGCATCTCTACGGGCTCGGCCATCGCCGCCTCGTCTTCCTCTCCGGCGCCGCCGGGAGCGCCTCGGGAGCCGCCCGGCGCAGCGCCCTCGCCGATGCCGTGGAACGCCACCCGGATCTGTCGATCCTCGAGATCGCCGCCGGAGTCGATTTCGACAGCGGCGCGGCCGTGGCGGGCGCGGTGCTCGAGACCGATGCGACCGCGGTGCTGGCCTTCAACGACCTGGCCGCCATGGGCCTGCTCTCGGCCCTCTCCGCCCGCGGCGTCCCCGTGCCCGGGCGGATCTCGGTCGCCGGCTTCGACGACATCCCCTTCGCCGCGTACACATCGCCCCCGCTGACCACGGTCGCCGTGCCGGCGGCGGAGCTCGGCGGGCTCGCCTGGTCGTCGATGAGGGCGCTGCTCGACGGAGCCGAGGTGCCTGCCCCTTCGCGCGTGCTGACACCGGAACTCGTCCTGCGCGCGAGCACGGGCATCGCCCCTGAGAGGTCACGCCGGTAGGTGGCTGTGGAGTGTCAACAACTCCGGAGAATCTGCGGATGCGGGTCTTGCCCCTCGCGGAGATCCGCAGAAATCCGGGCCACAGTTCTCAGCAACCCACGACTCTTCCGGAGTTGTTGACGCCTATCGACGCGACCTCTTAGTCCCTCGGATCATCGTCGGAGCGGGCGCCCGCGAATGCCTCCGCAGAGCGCCGACGCAGTGGAGGCCTCGCCCCGGAATGACCGCCCAATGGGCGTCGTGCTACCCTGAGAAAACGTTTTCTGAGTGTTGGAGAGCCCTATGAGCCGCATCGTCGTCACCGGCGGCGCCGGTCGACTCGGTCGCAGCCTCGTCGCCGGTCTCGCACGGGCGGGGCACGAGATCGTCTCCATCGATCGCGCGGAGTCCGCGGCGCCCGAGCTCCGTCAGGCCGTGCAGATCGCCGCCGACCTGAGCGATGCCGACGCCACGCGGGAGACGCTCGCCGGGCTGCGCGCCGACGCGCTGATCCATCTCGCCGGGATCGCCGTGCCCTTCAGCGCGCCCGAAGACGTCATCCTGCGCACCAACGCCTCCCTCGCGATCTCGGTGATCGGGGGCGCCGTCGCCGCGGACATCCCCCGCATCGTCGCCGCGTCGAGTCCGACCGTGCTCGGGTACGGAGCCCCGGGCGGCTGGATGCCCGAGCGCCTCCCCCTCGACGAGGACGCACCCGCCCTGCCTTGGAACGCCTATGCGCTCTCCAAGAGCCTCGTCGAGCAGACGATCCGCATGTACGCGCGGAGGACGGGCGACGCCGTGCGGCTCGCCGCCTTCCGCCCGTGCTACGTCATCGCCCCCGAGGAGTGGGCCGGGGCCCTCACCCAGCAGGGCCACACCGTACGGGAGCGGCTCGACGATCCGGCGCTGTCGGCCCCCGCGCTCTTCAACTACGTCGACGCGCGCGATGTCGCGACCTTCTGCGACCGGCTGCTGTCGGCCCTGCCCGCGATCCCGAATGCCGAGACCTTCTTCGTCGGCGCCGACGACGCGCTGGCCCGCGAGCCGCTCGCCGAGCTGATCCCCCGCTTCCACCCCGGCACCGAACGCGCCGCGGCGGTTCTCACCGGAACGAGCCCCGCCTTCTCCCACGCCAAGGCACGCCGGCTCCTCGGCTGGAGACCGGCCTTCACCTGGCGCGAGGAGCTCGCCGCCGCAGACCCCGACCGAAAGGAGGCGCCGGCATGGACTTCGACGGCATCCTCTTCTTCCCCGTGACCCCCTTCGATGCGCACGGCCGCGTCGACACCGACCTGCTGACGCGACACATCGCCGCGAACCTGGCGCACTCGCCCGGCGGGATCTTCCCGGCGTGCGGGACGGGCGAGTTCCACGCGCTGACGGCCACGGAGTCCGCCCTCGTCGTGCGCACGGCCGTCGAGACGGTCGCCGGCGCCGTGCCTGTCGTCGCCGGCACCGGCGGGCAGCTCGGCCACGCCGTCGAGGTCGCCCGTGCATCCGCCGAGGCCGGAGCGGACGCCCTGCTGGTGCTGCCGCCCTATCTCGTCGGCGGCCCGCAGGCGGGCCTGGTCGCCTACGTCGAGGCGGTGGCCGCCGCATCCGCACTGCCGGTGATCGTGTACCACCGGGGCAATGCCCGGTTCAGCCCCGCGTCGATGCGCCGTCTCGCGGAGAATCCGAAGGTCGTCGGCTTCAAGGACGGCGTGGGCGACATCGGCGCCGCGCAGCTGATCGTGCGCGCGGTGGCCGAGGCGGGACGCGACGACTTCGCCTTCTTCAACGGCCTGCTGACCGCCGAGCTCACCCAGGCGGCGTATCGCGGCATCGGCATCCCGCTGTACTCCTCGGCCGCCTTCGCGATGATCCCCGAGGTCGCGAACGCCTACTACCGCGCCTACGCCGATGGCGACGAAGCACGCCGGCTCGAGCTGCTCGACGGCTTCTACGCGCCGCTCGTGGCGCTGCGCGACGAGACCCCCGGATTCGGCGTCTCGCTCATCAAGGCGGGTCTGCGCCTGGGCGGGCTGGCCGTCGGCGGCGTGCGCGCCCCACTCGTGGATCCGACGCCGGACCAGGAGCGCCGCCTGGCCGAGATCCTGGATGCGGGACGGGCGCTCGTGTGAGCGAGATCGCCTCGCTCGATGCGCGCCTGATCCGCGTTCCGCTCACGCGGCCCTGGGCCGCCGAGGTGACCTCGGTGAGCGTGATCGCCACGCATGCGGTGCGCAGCGACGGCGCCGAGGGCTGGGGACTGTCCTGGACCCCTCAGGTCGGCGCGGAGGCGGTGCTCGCCCTGCTGCGGCACGACATCGCGGCGTTCGCGATCGGACGGCCGGCGGATGCGGAGACCTCCTGGCGGGCGGCGTGGGAGCACCTGCACGAGGCGGGCGGGGGCGGGATCACCACGATCGCGCTGGCGGGCGTGGATCTCGCGCTGTGGGATGCCGCCGCCCGCGCCGAGGGCGTCTCCCTGTCCGCGCTGCGGGGCATCCGGCGCAGCTCGGTCGGCGTCTACGGCAGCGGCGTGAACCTCCACTACCCGCTCGACGAGCTCGTCGCCCAGGTCCGGCGGTGGGTCGCCGCGGGTTACAAGGCCGTCAAGGTCAAGGTGGGGAAGCCGGATCCGGCCGAGGACATCGATCGGATCGCCGCCGTCCGCGAGGCGCTCGGCCCCGACCGCGCGCTCATGGTCGACGCCAATCAGCGCTGGGATCTCGAGCGCGCGACGCGCTCCGTCGAGGCGCTGTCCGCCTTCGGCCTCTCGTGGATCGAGGAGCCCCTGCGCGCCGAGGACCTCGCCGGCCACGCAGAGCTCGCCCGGCGCATCGACGTGCCGATCGCCGTCGGCGAGAACCTGCACACCGAGCATCGCTTCGCCGAGTTCCTGCACGCCGGCGCCGCGCAGATCCTGCAGCCGAACATCGTCCGCGTGGGCGGCATCACCCCGTTCCTGCGCATCGCCGCGCTGGCGCAGGAGCAGGGCGCGACGATGCACCCGCACCTGCTCCCCGAGCTGTCCGGGCAGCTCGCGCTGACCCTCCCCGCCGAATGCCTCGTCGAGGACGTCGAGGACGCCGGCTTCGGCGCCCTCGGCGCGCTGGCCGATGCCTCCCCCGTCCACATCTCCGGCGGCCGCCTCACCGAGACCGAGCACCTCGGCCTCGGCCTGCGCTTCCGCTGAACGCCCCGATGCCGCACGACCGGATGCCGAGAAGAAAGGTGCCCCGATGACCACCCCGACCGATCAGCTCGACCGGCTCGCCGAGGCCGCGACCGCCGCCGCGCCGACCTGGCGGACCTCCCCGGAGCGGGCCGGCTGGCTGCGCGCCCTCGCCGACGCCCTCGATGCGCACGCCGAGGAGCTCGTCGCGATCGCCGACCGCGAGACCCGCCTGGGCGAGACGCGACTGCGCGGCGAGGTCGCGCGCACGACGGGCCAGCTGCGCCTGTTCGCAGCCGTCGTCGAGGAGGGCGCGTACCTGGAGCTCATCGTCGACGACGCCGATCCCGCCGCCACGCCCCCGCGTCCGGAGCTGCGCCGTCTCCTCGTCGGGGTCGGGCCGGTCGCGGTGTTCGCGGCCTCCAACTTCCCCTTCGCCTTCTCGGTGTGCGGCGGCGACACCGCCTCGGCCCTCGCGGCGGGCAATCCCGTGATCGTCAAGGCGCACTCCGGTCATCCCGGGCTCTCCCGCCGCACGGCCGAGATCGCGACGGCGGCGCTGGAGGCCGCGGGCGCCCCCGCCGGCTCGCTCGCGCTCGTGGAGGGCCGCGAGGCCGGCAATGCCCTCGTGCAGCACCCGGCGATCCGGGCGGCGGGGTTCACCGGCTCCCTCTCCGGCGGCCGCGCCCTCTTCGACCTGGCCGCCGGGCGCCCCGACCCCATCCCCTTCTACGGCGAGCTCGGGAGCGTCAACCCCGTCGTCCTCACCCCGGCGGCCGTCGCCGCACGAGGCGAGACGCTCGCCCGGGGGCTCGTCGGCTCGTTCACGCTCGGCGCCGGTCAGTTCTGCACCAAGCCCGGCGTGGTCTTCGTGCCCGCGGGTGCGGGCTTCGAGGCCGCGGTCGCGGCGCTGGTACCCGAGGCGGCCGGAGGACCGCTGCTGACCGACCGGATCACGGCATCCTTTCCCGAGGGCATCGACCGCCTCCTCGAGAACCCCTCCGTCGAGGTCGTCGCCCGCGGCGCCGAGACGCCCGAGGGCGCACGACCGATCGTGCTGGCGACGGATGCCGCATCCGTCGCCGCGCACGCGGAGGATCTCCTCGAGGAGGTCTTCGGCCCGGTGACCCTGCTCGTCCGCTACCACGGGGAGGACGATCTGCACGCCGCCCTGCGCGCGGTGCCCGGAAGCCTCACCGCGACGCTGCACAGCCAGCCCTCGGACGAGGTCTCCGAGATCCTCGAGCTCCTGCAGGCGCGCGCCGGACGGGTGCTGTTCGCCGGCTGGCCGACGGGCGTCGCCGTGACCTGGTCGCAGCAGCACGGCGGCCCCTGGCCCGCGACGACCTCCCTGCACACCTCGGTCGGCGCGACCGCGATCCGCCGGTTCCTGCGTCCTGTCGCCTATCAGGACGCCCCCGAGGACCTGCTGCCGGAGGTCCTGCGCAAGGAGGTCCTGCGCACGCTGCCGCATCGCCGCAACGGAGGGCTCGTCTTCCCGGCGTGACCGGCGGATCCCGCCGTCAGCGCCCCGCCTCGGCGGACAGACGGGCGGCGGCGGTCGCCATGTGCACGGCCATCGCCGAGGCCGCGGCGTCCTCGTCGCGGGCGCTCACGGCGCGGCGCACCGCGTCGTGCTCCTCGACGGCGGTGCGGGCCTCGTCCTCGTCGCGGACGGCACGGTCCGCGTAGACCTGGAGGAGCGAGCGCACGACGTGCAGCAGGTCGATGAGCTGGGCGTTCCCGGCCGCCGTCGCGAGCGCGTTGTGGAACTCGAGGTCGGCCCGCGCGAAGGCCGCGAGGTCGCCGACCGTGGCGCGCATCCGGGCGAGGGAGGCATCGAGGGCCGCCAGGGCGGAGGCCTCGGCCCGGCCCGCCGCGAGCCGGGCGACGTAGATCTCCAGGCCCGCCCGCAGCTCGAGCAGCTCGTCGGTCCTGCGTTCGCCGATGAGCAGTCCCCAGCGCAGGGTCTGCGGCAGCAGCTCGCTCGCCGTGCCGCGCAGGTAGGTGCCCGATCCGGGGCGCACGTCCACGATGCCGAGGATCTCGAGGGCCGCGAGCGCCTCGCGCACGGCCGAGCGCCCGACGCCGAGAGTGGAGGCGAGCTGACGCTCGGGCGGCAGGCGCGTGCCCGGTGCGATCGAGCCGCCGGTGAAGAGGTCGAGGAGGCGGCGGGCCACCTCGGACACGGGCGTTCCGGTGGGGAGCGTGCCGAGGGCTGCCGCGATCTCGTGCGAGCGGTCGGGATAGGTGGGCATGCGCACAATCTACCCCGCAGCACGTGAGAGAGCTTGCAATTGGTCAACCGGTTTGCCAAAATCGAAGAAAAGGGAGGCCGACGCGATGACGCGACTGTGGAACGACCCCGCGCGGTTCGCGGACGAGATGATCGACGGATTCGTCGCGGCGAACGCACGCACGGTGCGCCGTGTCACCGGCGGCGTCACCCGCTCGACGACCTCGCCCGAGGGGCAGGTGGCGGTCGTCATCGGCGGCGGCTCGGGGCACTACCCCGCGTTCGGCGGGCTCGTCGGCCCCGGCCTCGCGCACGGCGCCGCGATGGGGAACCTCTTCGCCTCGCCCTCGACGCAACAGATCGCGTCCGTCGCCCGGGCCGCCGACAACGGCGGCGGCGTGTTCTTCAGCTACGGCAACTACGCCGGCGACGTGCTGAACTTCGACGCCGCCCAGGAGCGGCTGCGCGCGGACGGCATCCGCTGCGCCACCGTGACGGTGACCGACGACATCTTCAGCGCACCGCCGGAGGAGAGGCACCGGCGCCGCGGCATCGCGGGCGACCTCGCCGTGTTCCGGATCGCCGCCGCGGCGGCCGAGGCGGGGTACGACCTGGACGGGGTCGCACGGGTCGCCGCACTCGCGAACGAGCGGACGCGGTCTTTCGGCGTCGCCTTCACGGGCTGCACGCTGCCGGGCGCCGAGCATCCCCTGTTCAGCGTTCCCGAGGGGCGCATGGCGATCGGGCTCGGCATCCACGGCGAGCCGGGGGTGGACGAGACCGGCATCCCCACCGCCGACGAGCTGGCCGAGCTGCTTGTCTCGGGGCTGCTGGCCGAGCTGCCGGAGGGGATCGGAGCGACCCGGGGAGCCCGCGTCGTCCCGATCCTGAACGGGCTCGGCGCCCTCAAGTACGAGGAGATGTTCGTCGTCTACCGCCGCATCGCGGAGCTTCTGGAGGCGGCCGGGATCGAGATCGTCGACCCGCACGTGGGCGAGTACTGCACCAGCTTCGACATGGCGGGCACCTCGCTGACCCTGTTCTGGCTCGGGAACGCGCCCGGCGGCGAGCTCGAGCGCCTCTGGGACTCGCCCGTCGACGCCCCCGCCTACCGTCGCGGCTCGGTCGCCGCGCAGGAGCGGGCGGATGCCGCCCCCGCGGCGTCGGCCGTCGAGGAGGCGATCCCCCCGGGCGACGAGGCATCGCGCACGTGCGCGGCGACGGTCCTGGCGATGCTGCGCGTCGTCGTGGACACGGTCGACGACAGCGTCGAGGAGCTCGGCCGCATCGACGCGATCGCGGGCGACGGGGACCACGGGATCGGGATGCAGCGCGGATCGCACGCGGCTCTCGCCGCCGCGGTCGAGGCCGTCGAGGCCGGCGCGGGTGCCGGCACGGTGCTCGCGCGCGCCGCGGACGCCTGGTCGGACCGGGCCGGCGGCACCTCGGGGGCGCTGTGGGGCGTCATCCTCACCGCGATCGCCGAGCGCCTCGGCGACGCCGGCACGCCGCCGGCGTCATCCGTCGCCTCGGGTGTCGCTTCGGGTGTCGCCGACGTCATGGCCTACGGCAAGGCCCGGATCGGCGACAAGACGATGGTCGACGCGCTCGTCCCGTTCAGCTCCGAGCTCACCCGCGCCGTGGACACGGGCGCCTCCCTCACGGACGCATGGCGCACGGCCGCCACAGCCGCGAGCACCGCCGCGGCCGCCACCGCCGACATCCTCCCCCGCGCGGGCCGCGCCCGCACGCACGGGGAGCGCAGCCTGGGCGTTCCCGACCCCGGCGCCCACTCCTTCGCCCTCATCGCGACAGCCGTCACCCGCGTCCTCGAACGCGACTGACCCGGAAGGAACCCACCATGACCGAGCCCCTGCGCCTCGTGATCGGCGCCGACGACGCCGGCTTCGACTACAAGGAGATCCTCAAGCGCGATCTCGAGGACAACGACGCGGTCGCCGCCGTGATCGACGTCGGCGTCGATGCGGACGGGCACACCGCCTACCCTCGCGTCGCGATCGCGGCCGCCGAAATGGTCGCGCGCGGCGACGCCGACCGCGCCCTGCTGATCTGCGGCACGGGCCTGGGCGTGGCCATCGCGGCGAACAAGGTGCCCGGCATCCGCGCCGTCACGGCGCACGACTCGTTCTCCGTCGAGCGGTCGGTGCTCTCCAACGACGCACAGGTGCTCACGATGGGCCAGCGGGTCGTCGGCATCGAACTGGCGCGGCGCCTCGTGCGCGAGTGGCTCGACTACCGGTTCGACCCCTCGTCCGCATCGGCTGAGAAGGTCGCCGTGATCGGGGAGTACGAGACGACGGGCAGCTGCTGATGCCGGGACCGGTCACCGTCGGGGTGAGCCTGAAGACCTACTTCGGGCACGAGCGCGCGGTCGCCTGGCTCACCGAGGTGGCCCGGCGCCTGAGCGGGCACCCCGCCGTGGACTCGGGAGCCGTCCGCGTCCTCGTCATCCCCACCTACCTGCAGATCCTCCCCGCGATCGATGCGTTCGCGGGCACGCCGGTGCTCGTCGGCGCCCAGGACGTGTCCGCCCACGGACCCGGCGCCTACACCGGCGAGGTCGCCGCCGCCGAGCTGGCCGAGATCGGCGTGGCCGTGGCCGAGATCGGCCATGCGGAGCGCCGCCGGCTGTTCCAGGAGACCGACGCCGTCACCGCGGCCAAGGCCGCCGCCGCACTCGCGCAGGGCATCACGCCGGTGCTGTGCATCGGAGAGACAGAACGTCTGGAGAGCGCGGCCGCCGCGGCCGCGAACGTCGCACAGCTCGCCGCGAACCTCGAGGACGTGCCCGCCGGCCCGGTCATCGTGGCCTATGAGCCGGTCTGGGCGATCGGGGCGGCCGAGCCCGCACCCGATCACCACATCGGCGCCGTCTGCCGGGCGCTGCGCGCGGCGCTGGACGCCGACCCCGCCCGCGCCGGGAGCGTCGTGATCTACGGCGGCTCGGCGGGACCGGGTCTGCTCACCCGGCTGGGCGACGGCGTCGACGGCCTCTTCCTCGGCCGCTTCGCCCACGACCCCGACGGCCTCGTCGCCGTGCTCGACGAGGCGCTCGCGCTGAGCGGGACACGGACCGGAGCGCCCGCCGCGGGGCGGAGCGCCGGATGATCGGCCTCGGCACCTACGCCTTCTTCTGGCAGCACTCCGACCGCGCCTCCGAGCCGCTGTCGCTCCGCGGCGCCTTCGAGGCCACGAGCAGGCTCGGGGTCGAGCTCTTCCAGATCTGCGACTACGCTCCCCTCACCGAGCTCTCGGACCCGGAGCTGCGCGACGCCGCGGCCGCCGCCCGGGATCTCGGCCTCACGATCCAGCTCGGCACGAAGGGCCTCGAACCCGCACGGCTGCGGCGCTTCCTCGATCTCGCGGACGTCTTCGACGCGGCGCTCGTGCGCGGCATGGTCAACGGCCCCGACTCGCAGCCGACGCTCGCGCAGGCCGAGGAGTGGCTGCGCGAGGTCGTTCCGGCGTACGAGGCATCCGGCGTCACGCTCGCCCTGGAGACGTACGAGCAGCTCGCGACCTCCGACCTGGTCGCTCTCGTCGAGCGCATCGGCAGCGACAGCCTCGGGGTGTGCCTGGACCCCGCCAACGTCGTCGCCCGTCTCGAGAGCCCGCGCGAGTGCGTCGAGCTCACGGCGTCGTACACGAAGAACGTGCACGTCAAGGACTTCGCCTTCGCCCGTCAGCCCGGATGGGTCGGCTTCACCTACTCCGGCGCGCGCATGGGCGAAGGCCTCCACGACTACCCCCATCTGCTCGGGGCCGTCCGTCCGCGCGAGCGCGGCATCGACGAGATCGTCGAGCACTGGCTCCCCTGGCAGGGGGATGCCGACACCACCATCCGCATGGAGCGCGACTGGACCCGCGCCGCCATCGACTATCTGAGGAGCACCCCATGACCGGGAACCACACCATCGCCGTCGTCGGAGCGGGAGGGAAGATGGGCATGCGCGTGTCCGACAACCTCGTGAAGAC
>CAYOTY010000007.1:0-251 GCA_964406995.1 uncultured Microbacterium sp. | reverse complement strand
CTGCTGTGGACCCAGCCGACGCCGACATCGTCGTGCTCGCCGTGCCCGACCTCGCCCTCGGCCCTGTGACGGCCGAGCTCGTGCCGCAGCTCAAGCCCGGCGCGATCGTCCTCACCCTCGACCCCGCGGCGGCCTACGCGGGCCTGCTCACGACCCGCGACGACGTCATCCAGGCCGTCGCGCACCCCTGCCACCCCTCGATCTTCCTGCATCGGCAGACGCCGGAGGAGTGGGCCGACACCTTCGGCGGC
>CAYOTY010000006.1:25344-47850 GCA_964406995.1 uncultured Microbacterium sp. | reverse complement strand
CCCAGGGCTTCGCCGTCGCGTGGACGCGCGGTGGCGAGAAGCAGGTCGCGTCGATCCGCGCCGCCCGCGAGGCGCGCGCGATCCACGACCGCGACGAGGCCGTGGCCCTGAAGAACAAGCTCGAGGACACCAAGGTCCGCCTGGCCGTCAAGGCCGGCACCGAGGGGCGTCTGTTCGGTTCGGTCAAGACCGACCACGTCGCCGCTGCGGTCAAGGACGCCGGGATCGGTGAGCTCGACAAGCGCAAGATCCACATCACGGCACCCATCAAGACCACGGGTGAGCACGAGGCCACGGTTCGTCTGCACGACGACGTGACCGCGGTGATCACTCTGCAGGTCGTGGCCGCGAAGAAGTAGCAGCGCGGCGCCAGGAACGCCTCGGAACCGATCGGTTCCGAGGCGTTCCTGCGTTTCCGGAGGTGTCCTGTTCGGGTCAGAGGCCAGGCCGCCTCCCTCGCGGCGTCAGCGGCGCAGCCAGTCCACGACGATGTTCGTCATCGCCGTGACGCTGTTCGAGAGCGTCGGCTCGATGACCGGTGCGAACTGCGCGGTGTGATGCGGATGGGCCGGCGCATCGGATCCCGGCTCGTTCATCCCGACGAACCAGAAGACCAGAGGCACGTCGAGCGCCAGCGCGAGGACGGCGACGTCGTCGCTGGCGCTGGAGACGCCGGGGTCGATCACGTTCTCCTCGCCGAACGAGGCCACGAGCGAGGCGTGCACATGCGCCGAGGCCTCCTCGTCGTTGACGGCGAGCGGGTAGGAGGGGCCGAACGCGATGGTCGGCGCCTTCGGCGACCCGGCCGCCGCGGCCTCGCTCTCGATGATGCGCGTGATGGCGCCGAGCACGCGCTCGCGCACCTCGGCATCGAAGGTCCGCACGCTCAGGCCGAGGGATGCCTCATCGGCGATGATGTTGTTCTTCGTCCCGGCATGAATCCGGCCGACCGACACCACCGCCGTGTCGAAGGGGGAGACCTCCCGCGAGACGATGGTGTTCAGGCGCACGGCGGTGCTCGCCGCCAGGAGCACCGGGTCGACGGTCTCGTGCGGCCTGGAGCCATGGCCACCCTGGCCGTAGAGGGTGACGTCGATGGAGTCGGCGGCCGACAGCACGACCCCCGGGTGGAGGGCGACCTGGTCGGCCGGGAGGATGGTGAGGTGCTGACCGAAGACGATGTCGGGACGGGGCACTCGTTCGTACAGGCCGTCGTCGATCATCGCCTGCGCGCCGCCGCCACCCTCCTCGGCGGGCTGGAACAGCGCGACGATCGTGCCGCTCCACTCCTCCTTGCGCGTGATGAGCCGTTCGACGGCGCCCAGGAGGCTCGTCGTGTGCATATCGTGACCGCAGGCGTGCATGAGTGCGACCTCGGCCCCCGAGCTGTCGGTGCCCCGTGCCTGGCTCGCGTACGGCAGGCCGGTCTGCTCCTGGATGGGGAGCGCGTCCATGTCCGCGCGCAGGAGCACGGTCTGGCCGGGACCGTTCTCGATCACTCCGACGACGCCCGTCCCGCCGATGCCGGTGACCACGCGCACCCCGAGGGCCTCCAGCGCGGCCGAGACCACGGCCGCCGTACGATGTTCCTGGAAGGCCAGCTCAGGGTTGGCGTGCAGGTCGCGATAGATTGCTTCCAGCGGCAAGGGGGTATCGAGTTCGTACGGGAGGGTTCCCGTCAGAGGCGCTGGTGAGGATGAATGTGACATCGAATCTCCCTATGGATGAAAGCCTGAGCAGAGTCGCCCGGGCGATGGCTGCGGACATCGATGCGATCATGGAGTCGATCGCCGATCATGTGTGGGCGCGGGTCCCGAGCTACCCCGCGATGCTCCTGGGGCCGGATGAGCTGCGAAGCCGCGTGCAGGAATCGGTGACGATCGTGATCGGCTGTCTCCTCGAGTCTCGACCTCCGTCTGCGGCGGAGCTGGAGCGCGCGGCCAATACGGGCGAACGCCGCGCTCTGCAGAGCGTGGACCCCATTGCGATGGTGCAGTCGTTCCGTCAGGCCGAGCGACTGCTCGGTGACGCCTTCCAGTCGCTGTGCGCGCGCATGCAGGTGCGAGGGCCGGTCGCCCGGGCCGGCCGGGAGAAGCTGATCGCCGATCTCGATGCCATGGAGGCGGCGATGCTGGAGGGATTCAGCCGGATGCAGGAGCAGATCGCGGTCAACACCGCCATCGCCGAGCCTGCGCTGATGCGGCGCCTCGCCCAGGGCGACCGCGTCACGTTCTCGGAGGTTGCGCAGCTTGCCGGTGCGATGGGCCTGACCCACCGCACCGAGGACTCGTTCGTCGGCGCTGCTCTGGCACCTCTTGAGCCGATGGACGACACCGACCTGGCGCGTCTGCGGCACCGGATCGTCGTGCAGATGAGTGCGGCGGTGCAGGAGAACGTGCTCTCCGGCACCGTGACGGCCGAGGCGGGAGAGATCATCGTGTTCGCCGTCCCGTGGACGGGAGAGATCACGCGCCTCGCCCAGCTCTTCGACGACGCCATCGGCATCGGCAGTCTGCCCGTCGAGATGCGCGCCGCGCTGGGCGACCCGCAGCAGGGTCTCATCCAGGTCGGCCTGTCCTGCCAGCACGCCATCGCCGCCATCGCCGCGGCGCACTCGCAGCCGCCGCGCACGACGGTCCTCTACCGGGATACGCTCCTGGAGATCGTGGCGCGCAGCGATCTCCAGGTCGCACGGTCGCTGTACGAGCGGTATCTGGCGCCGCTGCAGTCGCAGCCCTACCTGCTGGAGACGTTGCGCTGTCATCTGGACAACGACCTCGCTGTCGCCGAGACGGCCAGGCTGCTGCACGTGCACAAGAACACCGTCGGGTACCGCATCAGGCGCATCCAGGATCTCACCGGTCTCGATCTGCGCATCGCTCGTGATGTGGCGCGGGCGGTGGTGGCACTCGAATGCATGGAGGTGCTCACCTCTCCCGTCGTCAACGCAGACCCGCCCGCTGCGCACACCGGATGACGTCCGCGGCGAGCTGCTGCGGATCGCGGGAGCCGTCGTCGGTGACCACCAGCGTGTCGACGCCCGCGTCGTACAGCGCGCGCATCTGTCGGGCGCAGTCGTCGACCGATCCGCTCACCGTCACGGCGGCGATCATCGCATCGTCGACGAGATCCACGCCGCTGCGGCCCGACAGCAGCCGTTCGCGCAACTGCGCGGCGACCTCCTGGTCGATTCCCGCGTGCGCGGTGATGGGAGAGGCGCCGTGGATGCCGAGGAACTGGGCGACGTTCTCGCGCACGCTCTCGCGCGCCGCGCCGGGGTCGTCGTCGACGGCGAATCGCGCATAGGCGGTGACGGTGCGCGGGGCTCGCGTCTCGCGCACCCATCGCACGTAGCCCGGCGAGGAGAGAACCGAGAGCATGAGCCCGTCGCTGTGGGCGGCGCCGAGCGTCAGTGCGCGTTCACCCTTGACGCCCCAGAAGATGGGGATGTCGCGTCGCGGAGTGAAATGGAGAGCCATGTCGACCTGTGCGCCGAGCACCTCGCCGCTGAGCCGCCCTCCGTTCAGGAGGATGCGCAGCCCGTCGCTGAACTCGCGGAGAACGCCGATGGGGCGGTCGAAGCCGATGCCGAGCTGATTCATCCAGCGCTCGTTGCTCGCGCCCAGGCCCACGACGAGCCGGCCCTCTGCGATCTCGTCGAGGGCTGCGCACTCCATCGCCGTCAGACCCAGTGCGCGAGTCCACGGGTTGATGACCCCGAGGCCGATCGTCGTCCGCGAGGTCACCGCGGCCATCGCCCCGGCGACGGCGAAGGCGCCTCGTTCCAGATAGTCCTCGCTGACCCAGAGTTCGTCGAAGCCGTGATCCTCGGCGACGCGTGCCAGGACGACGGCGTCACCGGCGTGGCGTCGTCCGGAGGGAGCGAGGCCGAGTCTCACCGCGAGCCTGTTCCGAGCGCGGCGTCGAGCGCGGCGAGGGTGGGTTCGACGACCGGCACCGCGGGGAGCAGGGCCGCGGTCGTGGGGATGTCCTTCAGACCCGTGGAGGTGCCCAGCAGCACCACGGTCTCATCGGAGCGGATGCGGCCATCGGCGATCAGGTGGGGAAGGGCGGCCACCGTGGTCGCCGACGATGCCTCGAGGAAGAAGCCCTCCTCGCGCGCCAGGCGTGCCTGTGCGGCCATCGTCGCATCGTCGTCGACCGCCTGTGCCGCGCCTCCGGTGGCGTCCAGGGCGTTCCAGCCCTGCCAGGTCGCTTTGCCGGTCCCGATCGAGAAGGCCACGGTTGCGCCGGAGGGCACGCTCGCGGTGCTGTCGAAGCCCTGCTCCACCGCGTGCTGGTAGGGCCCGAAGGGCTCGGAGGCGATGAGCCGCGGAACCCGGTCGGTCAGGCCGAAGGTGCGCAGCTCCTCGAAGCCCCGACCGATCCCGGCGATGCCGTCGCCGTAGGCGACCGGCGCGATGAGCGCGTCGGGCACCGCGCCCCCCAGCTGCTCGAAGATCTCGTAGGCGATGCTCTTGTAGCCCTCGACCCCGAAGGGGTTGGAGCCGGACGGCGGGTCGACGAAGCCCGACATGGGGACCCAGCCGCGTTCGCGAACGGCCTCGTGCATGAGGACCCAGCGGTCGCGGGCGTCGGCGAGCGCCACGACCTGGGCGCCATAGCTCTGCATGAGGGTCTTCATCGCCTGCGGAACGGAGGCGACGGTGAGCACGACGCACCGAATACCCGCGCGCGCGGCGTAGGCGCTGACCGCGGCACCGTGGTTGCCCGTGGAGGAGACCACGACGGTGTCGGCACCCTGCTGCACGGCAGCGGTGACGGCGACGGCGGCGAGACGGTCCTTGTACGACCAGGTGGGGTTGCGCGACTCGTCCTTCAGCAGCAGCCGGCTGACGCCGAGGCGATTCGCGGTGCGGGGGAGGTCGACGAGCGGTGTGTCACCCTCGTCCAGCGACACGACGTTGTCGTCGGAGATCGGCAGCAGCTCACGGTAGCGGAACAGGCCGGGGGCGGTGGGATCCACGGGCAGCGCCGTGATGCCGGTGTAGTCGTAGGCGGGCACCGGGTACAGGTGTGCGCCTCGGTGAGCGGCGGGGATGTAGGAGTCGCGCTCCTCGACGCGCTCGCCGCCGATCGGCAGGCGCAGATGACCCAGGTAGGCGCTCACAGCTCGACCACCTGGAGGTCACGTCCGCGATCGGACAGCATCCGCACTCCGTCCTCCTCCACGACGATCGTGTCTTCGATCATCATGCCGCCCCAGCCGAGGGCGTAGTAAGGGGTCTCGAGACAGAAGGTCATGCCCGCCTCCAGCGGCACATCCTCATCGGGGCGGACGATTGGGGGCTCGTAGACGTCGAGGCCGATGCCGTGACCGCAGTGCTGACGGCGGTAGGGGTTCGGGCCGCCGGCATCCTGCACGGAGCGGATGGCGATGTCGAAGAGCTCCGATGCGCGGACTCCGGGGCGCACCGCGGCGAGCTCGTCGTCGAGACCTCTGAGGATCGCCGCGTAGTAGTCGCTCTGGCGCGCGGTCGGCTCGCCGAGCACCGCCGTGCGGCCGAGATCGCTCCAATAGCCGTCGTGGATGCCGCCCACGTCGAAGCGGAGCAGGTCGCCGGCCTTCAGCACGTTTCCGGTGGCGTAGGTGTCGGCCAGCGCCGAGCGCTCCCCCGCGGTGACCACGACGAATCGTGGCGCGACACCGTTTCCGGCCATGGTGGCGGCGACGACATCGGCGATCTCCGCCTCGGTGACGCCCGGGCGGGCCGCGGCGATCCCGTCCAGGATCGCCTGCTCAGTGACTCTCGCGCACTTCTCCAGCAGCGCGACCTCGCCGGCGAGCTTGCGTGAGCGCACGGAGGTGAGCCACGCACTGGCGTCGGTGAAGCGCACCTGTGGCAGCAGCTCGGCGAGGCCCTGCCGCAGAGCCGGTGAGCAGGAGTCCTCGTCCAGCGCGATCGTCGCACCCTCGAGACCGGCGGCGCGGATCGCGGCGGCGACTGCGGCGGCCTGGCCGGGGTGCTGCTCGACGAGCCGGGTGGGCACGGCCTGGCCGGCCTCGGACTCGAAGAAGAAGCGACCGTAGGCGTGGTAGGCGTCCTCGGCGAGACCGGCGTCGAAGGCCGGTGCGCTGTCGGCGACGGCGCCGGCGATCTGCAGGTCGTCGCCGGTGAGCACGGCGGCCACGGAGGAGACCCCGTGGACGGCCGCCGAGGCGCTCCGGTAGCCGGAGGCGTAGTCGACGTTCGGGGCGCTGAGCGCGAGCACCGCATCGTAGGGCGCGTCGGCGAGGTGGGCGCGCAGCTTCGCGGTGCGGGCGGCGATGAGCTCGGGTCCGATGAGGCGGGTGGTCATGCACCGCCTCCGGTGGCTCGGCGGTACGGGGTGATGACGTTCTCGGCGAAGTCGGCCATCATGTCGAGGGTCTCCTCCACCGTGTTCGCGGCGAACAGCAGACCCGACATGGTCGTCACGCCGGCCTCCGCGTAGGCGTGCACCCGGTCGAGGATCTCCTCGCGTGAGCCGACGAGGTTGCGGGAGGACCAGTTGCCCTGCTGGTTCTTCAGGGTGCTCTTGGAGAGCGAGAGCATATGGGCGAACAGCTGGGTGCCCTCCATCGCCGACTGCGCCTCCTGGGCGGTCCGGCCGATCGAGACGGAGAACTGCGGGGCGACGTCGAAGGACGACGGCAGCTCGCGCCCGGCCTCTTCCGCGACGGAGCGGATGTGAGCGAGGCCCTCGGCGATCTCCTCAGGACTCAGCACGGCGGGAATCCAGCCGGTGCCGTACTTCGCGGCGCGCTCGCGGGAGCCGATCGCGTTGCCGCCGGAGAGGAGCGGCAGCGGGTGCTGCACCGGCTTGGGGAAGCTCTCGATGTCCTGGAAGGAGACGAACTCGCCGTCGAAGCTCGCGCGACGCTCGGTGAAGAGCAGGTTCAGCGCCTGCATGTACTCGTCGGCCTGGCGGCCGCGATGGATCTTGGTGCCGGGCCACATGGCCTCGGCCTCCTCGCGGTAGGCGCCGATCCCGACACCGAGGATGAAGCGACCGCCGGAGAGCTGATCGAGGGTGGCGGCCTGCTTCGCCACGATCGCGGGGTGGCGGAAGGCCAGCACCGTGATCGCGGTGGCCAGGTGCAGCGTCGTCGTCTCGGCAGCGACGTAGGCCAGGTAGAGGTAGGGGTCGTAGAAGCGCGGCGGTGAGTCGAACTCGTCGCGCACGTACTTCTGGGTCGTCACGTGGTCGTTGCCCCAGACGCCGTCGAACCCGAGCTTCTCGGCCTCCACGGCAAGACGTACCGCCTGCTCCGGATCCGCATAAGGCACCGGATACATCATTCCCTCAGTTCCCGTGGGAACTCCAAGCCCGAATCTCATCTCCCTAGCTTCACGGAGCGCCGACAGAGCGGTCATCGGCAATCCATCCAAACTCTCGGTGCCGCCCGTTGTTGCCGGACACAAGACCCCGGCCGGATCGGGCGATGGAGTCTCGAGGACGGCCGGTACGGTTTCGCAGGTTCATACAATGGCGCAAGATGCCGTGCTTCGCGCGGCCCGGCGAACGGAGAAGAGAACATGACACGAACAGTCCTGAGCGGCGGAGACTACTTCGACGGGAGCGGTGCCCCGCTCGTGGCAGGCGATGTCACGTTCGAGGAGGGTCTCCTCACCACTGTAGGCGGCAGGGAGGCGGAGGGCGACTCGGGGGAGGTCGAGCGCATCGACGTCTCCGGCTGCACGGTTCTCCCCGGTCTGATCGACACGCACGTGCATGTGCTGGCCAAGAGCCTCGATCTGCTGGAGAACCTCAATCTGCCCTTCTCCTACCAGTTCTACATCGGCGCGAAGAACCTCACTCGCCTGCTCGACATCGGCATCACCACGGTGCGCGATGCCTCCGGTGCCGATCTCGGCACGCAGCGTGCGATCCAGGACGGCCTGATCGATGGCCCCGAGCTGCACATCTCGATCATCGCCCTCAGCCAGACCGCCGGGCACGGCGACTTCGTGCTGCCCTCGGGTGCCGACTCGCGGCCTTTCGAGCCGCATCCCAATCGTCCCTCTGCGCTCATCGACGGCCCGGAGGAGGCGCGCAAGCGCGTGCGTGAGCTGGTGCGCAACGGTGCGAACGCGATCAAGGTCAACACCTCCGGCGGGGTGATCTCGCCGCGCAGCGATCCGCGCACGGCGCACCTGAGTCCCGAGGAGCTGGAGATGATCGTGCGTGAGGCCACGCGGGCGGGGATCCCCGTGATGGCGCACTCGCACGGGACGGAGGCGATCAAGGCATCGGTGCGTGCGGGCGTCGCCTCCATCGAGCACGGCTCGATGCTCGATGACGAGGCGATCGAGCTGATGCTCGAACGCGGCACGTGGCTCGTCCCGACGCTCATGGCGGCGCAGAACATCATCGATCGGCTCGAGGCGGGGATGGTGATGGCCCCGGGCATCGCCGAGAAGGCCCGGTTCGCCGCGGCGCGCCGGACCGAGTCCTTCCAGAAGGCCCTCGCGGCCGGCGTGAGGATCGCGATGGGATCGGACTGCGTCGGCCAGGGGAACGGTGAGAACCTCACCGAGCTCCGTCTCCTGCATGAGCTGGGCATGCCCGCGCTGGAGACACTGCGTGCGGTCACCGGTTCCGCCGCAGAAGTGATCCGCCAGGATCACCGCATCGGATACCTGCGTCCCGGTCATGAGGCGGACCTGGTCGTCGTCGAGGGGGATCCCCTCGACTTCGCGGCCTACCCCGGGAACGTGCGGGCGGTCTTCAAGAAGGGCAGACTGGTTCGCGACTATCGCTGATGTTTCGACGAGGTAAAACTCAGACGTCGAGGACATTGCGGCCGGAGAGGTCGGGCACCGACGACCCTGGCGACGTCGGTGCCGACTGTTCGGCCGACCAATTCAGCCCCTCCAGCTTTTGGGCGCGGTGCCGATGCCGAGCAGAGGGGTTTCAGGGATAGTTAGTCCTTCACAAGCCTGTTTTCCCAGGCTGGCCCTTGACCCCACAGAGTCCCAGAGACTGGAGATCACATATGCGATCCATCATCCGCCGCAGGAGAGCCGCAGCGGCCGTGGCCACCATCGCTGCGGTCGGGCTCCTCGCCGCCGGCTGTTCCACCGCCCCCGCCGAAGTGACCGTCGAAGGCGGCATCGAAGCGGTGCTCAACGCCGATCCGGCGACCTTCGACCCGGTCCACACGCGTGGCGTCAATGACTACACTCTTGCCCGCGTCCTCTACGACACCGTGCTGCGCAAGGCCGACGACGGCGAGATCGTCGCGGGTCTCGCCTCCGGATGGGATGCGGTGTCCGCCGCGGAGTACCGGCTGACCATCGGCGAGGGCGCGACCTGCTCCGACGGTACGCCGATCGATGCCGAGGTCGTCGCCGGTTCGCTGTCGTACCTCGCCGACCCCGAGACGGGATCGACCTGGAAGCCGCTCGTCTTCGGTTCGGGCGATGTCGACATCACCACCGAGGGCGAGGAGGTCGTGATCAGCCTGAGCACGCCGTTCGCGATGGTGCTCGACACCCTCACCCTGCCCCAGGCGGGCATCATCTGCCCCGCGGGCCTGGCCGACGTCGAGGCGCTCGGTGCCGGGTCGATCGAGGGTGCCTTCTCGGGACCGTACGTCATCGACGAGATCACCCCCGGCCTCGGCTACGCGCTGAAGTTCCGCGAGGACTACGACGCCTGGCCGACGCACACCCGCGAGCTTCCGGGCTCGGCCCCGGCGGAGATCTTCTTCTCGGTCTCCACCGACGTCCCCAGCATCGTCAACCAGCTCATCAGCGGCGACCTCAACCTCGCCCTGCTGGCGGCAGGCGAGAGCGTCGACCGCGTGCGCGCCGACGGCTCGCTGAGCGTTGTGGACAGCTCCGATGTGAGCCTCTACCTCGTGTTCAACCAGCGCGAGGGACGGTTCTTCGCCGACCAGGCCAACCGCACGGCGCTCGCGCAGGCGGTCGACCAGGCGGCGTTCGATGTGGCCTACTCCGGATCGCGCAACAACCTCATCTCCTCGGTCGCCTCGCCGGAGCTCTCGTGCGTCCTGGTCGATGAGTCGTTGATCGTCCCGCAGGATGCGGCGGCCGCCTCGGCGGTGCTCTCCGGCCAGTCCTTCAAGTTCCTCTCCTACACGGCGATCGCCGCCCCGGCCACCGATTACCTGTTCTCGGCGATGAACGCGACCGGTGCGAACGTCACCCTGGAGAACCCGGATCTGACCACCTGGTCGCAGACCATCAACAACCCCACCGCCGACTGGGACGTCGCGATCTTCGGCGACCGCAACACGGCCCGTCTGGTCAGCGCCTCGCTCGACCGCTTCATGGGTCCGTCCCTCGAGGACGGCGGGCGCAACGTGGGCGCGGTGGACAACCCCGAGGGTGCCGCCGCGATCGCGGAGGGCCTGCAGTCGACCGATGTCGAGCACCGCTGCGGTCTGTTCCTCGACGCACAGCGGTCGATGATGGAGCGCGTCGACATCGTCCCGCTCGTGGCCGCCGTGCAGTCGACGGTCACCAGCTCCGGTGTGGCCATCCAGGCCTACGGCGGGTCGATCGACCACTCCACGCTGCGGATCACCGGCGGCGAGTGAGGGTCGTTCTTGGCTAGCGAAGCAGCAGCGGTCACTCCGGTGGCGGGCGTCTCACAGGCGCCCGCCACCGGGTCCGCGCGTTCCCGACGGGTGCTGCACCCCTGGGTGCAGTTCGCGGTGAAGCGCATCGGCGGGCTCATCCTCACCTTCTTCGTCGCGATCGTGGTGACGTTCGTCGCGATCCTCCTGATCCCGGGCGATCCTGCTCTGCTCGCGGCGGGCCCGGACGCGACACTGGACCAGATCCAGCGCGTGCGCGAGGCGATGGGTCTGGAACGACCGGTGTGGGAGCGGTTCGTCGAGTACGTCGGCGGCGTGCTCGTGGGCAACTTCGGAACGTCGTTCTCGATCAGCGCACCCGTGATCGACATCGTGCTGGCGCGCCTGCCGTTCACGCTCATGCTCGCGGGCGTGGCCATCACCGTCGTGCTCCTGGTCGCCTTGCCCCTGGGCGTGACCGTCGGAGCGCTCACCAGGAACGGCCGCCGCCCCTGGCTCGACTCCGTGTTCGGCTTCGTCACGAGCCTCTTCATCGCCATCCCGCCCTATGTCAAGGCCACTCTGCTGGTGGTGCTCTTCGCCATCTGGCTTTCGGTCTTCCCGCCCGCATACTCCCGTAACAACGTCGGGGCGTCTCTCGTGCTGCCCGTGCTCGCGCTCGCGCTCGGCCCGATCAGCTCCATCGCGCGCGTCGCCCGTCGGGAGACGGCAGTCGTGCTCGGGCAGGACTATGTGCGCACCGCGCGCGGCTGGCGGTTGAGCCAGTCGAAGATCTACCTCAAGTACGTGCTGCGCAACTCGCTCACCAGCGCGCTGACCCTCAGCGGCATCATCCTGGCGGGCATGATCGGCGGCGCGGTGATCGTCGAGACCATCTTCAACTGGCCGGGCATGGGCCTGGCCGTGGTCAACGCGCTCATCAATCGCGACTACCCCCTGATCCAAGGGCTGATCCTCTTTCTCACCATGGCCAGTGCCGTGCTCATCCTTCTCGTCGACACCATCCTCGGCATCATCGATCCGCGCACACTGGGAGCGAAGCAATGAGTCTCGACATCGCTCCTCGCTCGGTCGCCCGCGCACGGCGCATGCGCTGGAACGCCAATCTCGTCGTCGGAGCGGTCCTCTTCTTCATCGTCCTCGTCCTCGCGATCATCGTGGCGCCGATGCTGTCGGGC
The DNA here is from genome assembly GCA_964406995.1 of uncultured Microbacterium sp. Classification (GTDB taxonomy): domain Bacteria; phylum Actinomycetota; class Actinomycetes; order Actinomycetales; family Microbacteriaceae; genus Microbacterium. The sequence goes on along the minus strand of CAYOTY010000006.1, from coordinate 36,102 downwards.
GCGGCGAACACCATCACGACTGACGCCAACCTCGGCGCCTCGGCCGATCATTGGCTCGGCACCGATTCGCTCGGCCGCGACTGGCTCGCCCGCACGATCGTCGCCACCCGGCTCACGCTCATGATGACCGCGGCGGCGGCGTTGATCTCGCTGGTGCTCGGCGTCGCGGTCGGTGGCGGACTGTGGCTCATGCCCCGGTGGGTGCGCGAGCCCGGACTGCGCGTGCTGGAGCTGCTGACGGCGTATCCGAGCCTGCTTCTCGCACTCATCGTGGCAACCATCCTCGGCCCCGGCGTGATGCCGATCATCATCGCCATCGGACTGTCGAACACGCTCTCCATCGCGAGGCTCTCAGCGAACCTCGCCGCATCCATCTCGCAGCAGGAGTACGTGGTGCAGGCCCGCCTGTTCGGCGTCTCGCGGCCGCTGCTCCTGATCCGCCACGTCCTGCCCAACATGGCCGAGCCGATCCTCCTGGTGTCGTCGACGATGTTCGCGCTGACGCTCATGGAGATCTCGGGCCTGTCGTTCCTGGGCATCGGCGTGCAGCTCCCGCAGTACGACCTCGGGCGGGTGCTCGGCGACGCCCTGCCCGACATCTACACGCGCCCGATCGCCGTGCTGGGACCCGCGCTGATGATCTCGACGATCGCGCTGGCGGCGATGATGATCGGCGATGGGCTCGCCGCGATCGCCGACCCGCGCGCCTCGGCGCTCGTCGCCTCCGCCAAGCTCACCGCGAAGAAGCGGGCCAAGAGCCAGGCCACCGAGAGCGCGGTCGTCACGGTGCGCGACCTGACCGTCACGTCCTCCGGCGGCACAGAGCTGGTCGAGGGTGTGAGTCTCGATGTCGCGCAGGGCGAGATCGTGGGACTCGTGGGCGAGTCGGGATCGGGCAAGTCGCTGACCGCGCTCGCGATCGCACACCTGATTCCCGACGGCCTGCAGGTTCAGGGCGACGAGATCACGGTGAGCGGCCTCGACATGCTGACCTCGCAGCCGCCGCGCATTCTCGCGGAGACGGTCGCGCTGGTGTATCAGGACCCGGGGACGACCTTCACCCCGGTGGCCCGCATCGGATCCCAGCTGGCCGATCCTCTGGTCAGACACAAGGGCATGAGCGGCGGCGAGGCGGGCTCCGCGGTCGTGGACGCACTGGACAGGGTGCGCATCACCAACCCCGTCCGGGTCGCGCGGCGCCGGCCCTACGAGCTCTCCGGCGGCATGCTGCAGCGTGCGATGATCGCCTCCGCGATCTCTTTGCAGCCGCGGCTGATCGTGGCGGACGAGCCCACCACGGCGCTGGATGTCACGGTGCAGAAGGAGATCCTGCGGCAGCTGCGGCACATCGCCGACGAGCAGCAGACTGCGGTCTTGTTCATCTCCCACGACATCGCCGTGGTCGAAGCGCTCTGCGATCGCGTCTATGTCATGAAGGACGGCCGCATCGTCGAGGAGCTCACCGTGCAGCAGCTGCGCGATGGCGAGGCCGTCGAGGAGTACACCCGTGAGCTGCTCGCGGCGGTGCCCTCGGTGCAGCAGGGCGAGGTCGAGCCGGAGGTCTCGAACGGTTCCTCCGAGTCGGACGGACCAGCTCTCGGGAGGCCTGGTCCGGACGGAGAGGGGGAGCGGTCATGAGCGGCGAGATCGCGCTTGCACTGAAGGATGTGACCGTGCGCTTCGAGCGCGATCCGCGTGTCGCCCCGGCTCTCGACGCCGTGAGCGTCTCGGTGCCGCGTGGCTCGACACTCGGGATCGTGGGGGAGTCGGGATCGGGCAAGTCCACGATGGCGAAGGCCATCGTGGGGATCAACCCCCTGGTCTCGGGCTCGATCCACCTCGCCGACGAGGAGATCAGCACGGCCCATGGCCGCCGGCTCTGGCAGATCCGGCGGCGGATCCAGCTGATCCCGCAGAACCCTTACTCCTCGCTGAATCCGCGCCGGACCGTCGGCGCGGCGATCGCGGAGGCGATCGACCCCTATGGCCGGACGCCGCGCCGCAGACTGCGCGAGGAGATCGTGCACTGGCTGGAGATGGTCCGTCTCCCCGCCGACGCCTACCATCGCTATCCGCACGAGTTCTCCGGTGGGCAGCGGCAGCGGATCGCGATCGCCCGTGCTCTCGCGATCCGGCCTGAGATCGTCATCGCCGACGAGATCACCTCGGCGCTCGATGCCACGGTGCAGAAGGAGATCCTCGCGCTCATCGCGCGTCTGCGCGCGGAGCTGGGCTTCACCATGCTCTTCGTCTCGCACAACCTCGCGGTGGTGCAGGAGGTCAGCGACGACCTTCTGGTGCTTCTTCGCGGCGTGGTGGTGGAGCAGGGACCCTGCGCGCAGATCTTCTCCTCCCCCGAGAACGACTACACGCGCACGCTCCTGTCATCGATCCCCGGTCTTCCCGGCTTCTCTCTGCGCTGAGGCCGATCCTCGTTCCCGAGGATTCTTCGGATACAGATTCTGCACCATCGATGGGTGCAGGCTCCACGTCGAGAGCCGGAAACGCCTCGGAACCCCCCGGTTCCGGGGCTTTTCTGCGTTCAGAGAGCGCAAATGGGCGTGTGAGTTGCCTGTTTGGGCATAGCGGACGCGGGAGGGGGACTAAAAATAGATCCTGAATCCTGGATCCAAAAATGGTAGCCTCGGTGAAACCCGTCACCTTCGACCAAAGGGCCGTACTGATGACAGATGTCAATCGTCCTGCTAATACCGCCGCCGAGCGCCCTCTCATCGAGGTCAACGACCTCACCGTCCGATACAAGATCGCGCGAACGGGCCAGACGCTCACCGCCGTCGAGAACGTCAACCTCTCGGTCCACGCGGGCGAGTTCGTGACCGTGCTCGGCCCCAGCGGATGCGGCAAGACCACCGTGATGAACGTGATCGCCGGCCTGGTCCAGGCCACGGAGGGCGAGGTCCTCGTCGACGGCGAGCGGGTCACGGGCCCCAGCCCGGACCGCGCGGTCGTCTTCCAGGACTACGCGCTGCTTCCCTGGCGCACCGTGGCCGACAACGTGAAGTTCGGCATGGAGCTGCAGTCCCGCTACCGGGGCACGGACCTGCGCGACAAGGTCCAGGACGCCATCGAGCTCGTCGGCCTCAAGGGGTTCGAGAAGTCCTACCCGCGGGAGCTGTCGGGAGGCATGCAGCAGCGCGTGGGCCTGGCACGAGCCCTGGTCGGCGACCCGCGCATCCTCCTCATGGACGAGCCCCTCGGCGCCGTCGACGCCCTGACCCGCGAGGTGATGCGGGCCGAGCTGGAGAAGCTCATCGAGGGCACCGGGAAGACGGTGGTGTTCATCACCCACTCGATCGAGGAGGCGATCCTGCTCGGCGACCGCGTCGTCGTCTTCAAGAGCCACCCCGGCTCCATCCTCGAGATCCACGAGACGAACATGCCCCGGCCGCGCAGCGAGCGCGGTGCGCAGTCCGATCCTCGCTACATCGAGCTGCGCGATCACCTCTGGGACGCCCTCGAGCGCGAGGCGACGGCGGCGGTCAAGGAGCGAGTGTGAGCGCGACCGTCACCATAGCCACCGCTGGCGCGCCGCGCACGCGGCTGCGGGCGCAGTTCCTGCGCCGGCGCAGCCTGTGGTTCGGATTGATGAACCTTGCGGCCATCATCCTGATCTGGCATCTCGCCGTGGTCACCTTCGAACTGGTCAACCGGGTCTTCCTGCCCGCACCGCTGGACGTGCTGCTCGGCTTCGGGCAGCTCGCCGAGGCGGGCGTGCTGTGGCCGAACATGGGCTTCAGCGCCATCACCTGGACGATCGGGTTCGTCCTCGGCGCCATCGCCGGGGTGATCACGGGCCTGATCGTCGGCAGCGTGCAGGCCGCGTACAAGCTGCTCATGCCGATCCTCTGGGCGGCGTGGGCGACGCCGCTGGTGGCGATTCAGCCGATCATCGGGGTCTGGTTCGGGTTCGGGATGACGCCCAACGTGGTCCTGGTCTTCCTCAGCACGGCCATCCCGATCTCGCTGAACACGGTGGCCGGCGTGAGCGGTGTGAACCCCACGCTCCTTCGGGCCGCGCGTGTCTACGGGGCGAACGCCTTCGACGCCTACGTCAAGGTCCGCCTGCCGTGGACCTTCCCCTACATCGTCGGCGGCATCCGCCTCGCGATCCCCACGAGCCTGATCGGCCTGCTGATCGGTGAGATGGTCTCCAGCCCCATGGGGATGGGATCCCTGATCGTCACCTCGCTGTCGCGATTCCGCACCAATCAGGCGTTCTCGGCGATCCTGTTCTTCATCATCGTCTCCGTGGTGCTGGTCACCCTCTCCGACTACCTCGAGCGACAAGTCGGCAAATGGAGGGAGGTGAGCGACCGATGACGACCTCGGCACCCGTGCTCACCGAGGCACGCAACTACCGTCTGCGCGCATTCTGGGACTCCTCGCGCTGGCAGCTGGCGATCCTCATCGAGATCGCCGTCATCCTCCTGGTCTGGCAGTACCTGCAGGGCGTCGTGGAGCTGTGGAACCCGCGTTTCCTCCCGCCGCCGACCGAAGTATGGGGGGCTCTGGCGGAGATGTCCGACTCGGGGATCCTCTGGAACAGCCTCGCCTACAGTGCCGGCAACGCGGTCGCCGGGTTCCTCCTCGCGGCGTTCTTCGGAGTGCTCACCGGTCTGCTGCTGGGCTCGTCCCGGTTCTTCTACGACCTCGTCGGCGGACCCTTCTGGGTGCTCTACGCCACGCCGCGCATCGCCTTCCAGCCGCTGCTGGTCCTATGGATGGGGTTCGGCAACGGGCCGAAGATCCTCATCATCTTCCTGCTGGCGTACTTCCCGATCGCGATCAGCACCATGGACGGCATCCGCGGCGTGGATCCCTCGCTCATCAAGGCGGCGCGCGTCTACGGCGCGTCTCGCGCGGAGATCTTCTTCAAGGTGCAGCTGTGGGCCGCTCTTCCCCTGATCCTGACCGGTCTGCGGATGGGCGTGGCCCGCGCGATGATCGGCATCGTGGTCGGCGAGTTCATCGGCGGCTCCGAAGGGCTCGGCTATCTCATCCGGAAACGGGCGGGGGAGCTGGAACTGGATGCGGCCATCGGCATCACCATCATGCTCGTCGTCATCGCGATCGTGGGCATGGCGATCCTCAATCTGGTCAAGAGGATCGTCGCACCCTGGTACGTCGAAGGCGTCGTGCGCAAGTAGTCCCTGAACCACCCGCTTCGGCGGGGTCACGAGGAAAGAGAGAAGGCACCATGAGAAAGAGCATGACCGCAGCCGCTCTGGTCGGAATCCTGGCCTTGAGCGCCTGTTCCGGCAGCCCCGGCGGCTCGACTGATCCCGACGACGGCGACGCCGTCACCGTCGACACCCCGATCGGCGCGCCGGAGAAGACGGAGCTGACCATCGCACTGTCGGCCCCCAACCTCGACAGCCAGGCCCCCGTCTTCATCGCACTGGACAAGGGGTTCTATGAGGACGAGGGCCTGACGATCAACGTGATCGACGCCGACAACATCCGCGAGGGTCTCATCGGCGGCAGCCTGGACATCGCCGTCGAGGACGCGATGGGGGTCGTGGATGCGGCCGTCGCGGGCACCGGGCTGAAGGTCGTCGCCGGGTACCGCGCCCGGCAGCCGTACATCCTCGCCGTCTCGGAGGGGATCGACCAGCCCGAGGATCTCGCCGGACAGCAGATCATCATCGGCGACTCCCCCGGAGTCCCGATCAACGACGTCCGCATGAACCTGATGGCCGAGGAGGGGGACTTCGACATCCGGGACGTGAACTGGCAGGACGTCTACCCGCCCGGATTCTCCAACGCCTGGGTGGAGAACTTCGTTCAGGGTCAGGTGCACCTGACGCCGCTGTTCCCCCGCCACATCCCGATCGTCGAGGACGCCGGCGGCCGCTTCGTGCTGAACATCATGAAGGAATGGCCCAACGACGTCGTGACGGCGACGGAAGGCTGGATCGCGGCGAACCCGAACACCCTGGCCCGCTTCATCCGTGCCACCACCAAGGGCATGGAGCTGTACAAGGACCTCTCGCAGCAGGAGTACGTCCAGGCGATGGGTGAGGCGAACGACTTCCGGGTGACCGACGCCGAGCGCGACCCGGCGATCTACGCCTACGGTCCGGAGCTGTACAACGAGAACATGCTCCTGAACGAGGCGAACTTCGCCGACGCGATGAGGGCCTTCGGGATGGAGATGCCCGAGTGGAGCAGCTTCGTCGACACGGTCAATCTCGAACGGGCGCAGCGCGCCCTGAACGAGTAGGCAGCGGATGCCGCGGCAGTGCAGACCGCGGCATCCGGTTCACACCCGAGAACGCCCCCGGACCCGTCCTTCCGGGGGCGTTCTCGCGCGCCGATCGGAGTGGATGACGGGGCGGTCGCCGGACCATGGGAAGGAGGCGACCGCCCCGGACCCGCGGCATGGGGAGATCCGCGGGCCGGAATGCGCCGTCGGGGGATGAGGACGGCGCATGGTCTTCGGAAGGCGGGACCGCCCTGGGCTCCCCTCGCGCCCAGGGTGGCCACCGCCTCTCGCGCTGCTACGCGGTGCGGGAGCGGCGGAACGCCAGGATGCCCCCGGCCATCAGCAGCAGTGCGAGCATCCAGGCGAGGGAGAGGTTCGCCCCGCCCGTGGCGGCCAGCTGCCCGGCGGCAGCGGCCGTTCCCGTCCCTCCCGGGTGGCCGGAGCCTCCGGGAGTACTCCCGGGATCGGTTCCCGGATCGGTCCCTGGGTCGGTCCCGGGGTCGGTTCCCGGATCAGTGCCCGGGTCCGTGCCGGGATCGGTTCCCGGGCCCGTTCCCGGCGTCGTGCCCGGGCTCCGGACCGTGCTGTCGCCCAGCACCGCGATGGCGTTGCCGCCGATCGTGATCGGAATGCTCACCGGCAGCGCCAGCTGCGTGCCTCCCAGCAGGCCGTTCAGGCCCGAGGTGAGGATGTCGCCCGACGGCCCTGCCTGTGCCGGTGCGGCGCCCCCTCCCTGTGCCGAGCTCGTGCCCAGCACGGCGATGGCGTTGCCGACCACGGTCACCGGGACCGAGATCGGAGCCACCACCTGCGTGCCGCCGGCGATCGAGCCGGCGCCGGAGGTCGTGGCATCCGTCCCCGGCGACCCCGTTGCCGCAGGACCCGAGTCCGATTCCACGCGGCTGGTGCCCAGCACCGAGACGGCGTTGCCGCTGACGGTGATCGGGGCTTTGACGTCCAGCAGCGCCTGCGTGCCCGAGAGCACGCCGTTCGCGCCGGACGTCGTGATCGACGGCGTGGCCGGCGCCGTGCCCGACGAGGTCGTCGAAGAGCCGGATGCCGACGTCGACGACGTTCCGAGCACCGCGATCGAAGTGTTCTTCACCTCGATCGGAACCTCGACGGTGACGACTGCCTGCGAGCCGCTGGCGACCCCCTTCTCGCCGCTCGTCTGCGCGGCGGGCGCGCTTTCGGGAGCGGGCTGGGCTGGTGCTGGTGCTGGTGCTGGTGCTGGTGCACTGACGGTGGACTTTCCCAGGATCGAGATCGCGTTGTCGAGCACCGTGACGGGCACGGAGATCGGCAGGATCGCCTGGGTTCCGGAGAGGATTCCGTCCTCCCCGTCGGTTTCGGCGGCACCTGCCGCCGTGGCGCCGAGCAGGGTGAGCCCGCCCGCGACCACTACGCCCCACAGGGCGCGCTTCACGAATGTACGCATGATGAATCTCCTGACTGAATGGTTGTGTCGATGGGATGCGCACGGAGTGCGCGGCATGTCGTGCAGGCACGACTCGACACGGCTCAGTCAGGAGAGACGTCGGTGTCCGGGACGGGCGACGCGGGCAGGGCGTCGTTCGCTGCGGACGGGGTGCGGGCGGAGTCTCCGGACGCACCGAAGGGGGCGGCGTGGATGCGCGCGCCCTCGTGGAAGGAGCCTCCCGCCGCGTGCGCGGAGGAGGTGGCTTGAGGGGCCGGTGGGGCGTGCGCCGGAGGCGTGCCCGGAGCGGAGGCCGAGCCCGCGACCGGCGATCCGGTCGCGGTGGCGTGCGCGAGCGCGATGGAGGCCGCACTCGCGAAGGCCCGAAAACCCGGCGCCGGGAAGTGCGTCGGGGCGATCGGCGCGGGTACGGCGGCCGCCCCCTCGGTCTCGACAGGTGCCGGTATCTCCCCCGGTGCCTCGCCGTCGTTCTCGTGAGGGTTTCCGGGTTCGCCCGGGTTCCCTGGCGTCGCCGGTGTGGGATCCAGCGACCCGACGACCGGTGGGACGATGCCGCCGATCACGCCGCCCGCACCGTCACCTGCGCCGTCGAGGACGTCGGCGACGGTCTCGACCAGGTCGAACACCCCGGTGTCGGCGGCGACATCGCCGACGAGCGGGATGTCCCGCACCAGGCCCAGAACCGGATCGGTGATCGCGGAGACAGGGGCGTCCTGGAGCAGTCCGGTCGCCTTCTCGGTGGCCTTCGTGACGACATCGGTGACCGTGCCGACGACTCCGGAGGCGGCTTCGCCGACTGCGGGGCCTACGACCGGAACCGAGGAGACGGCATCCGGTGTCGAGGTCGTGATCGACGAGACCGTGTCGGTCACGACCTTTACGACGGGTGCCGCGGTCTTGTCGACGGTTCCGGTGACGGTCTCCAGAACCGGGGCGACCTTCGTCGCCGAGGCGGTCACGGTCTCCGTGACGGGCTTCACGACCTGGGTCGCAGTGGAGGTCGCCTTCCCCAGGATGCCGCCGAGCAGGGAATCGGAATCGTCGTCGGCGGCCTGCACGGGAGAGCCGCCCAGAAGCACGAAGAAGAACGCCGCGAGCAGCACGGCCAGCCCGCCCCAGGCAGCACCTGGGACGATCCTGCGTCGTGCGGCCGTCGCTGACACGTTCACCACCTTCCCGGATCATGACCGGGCCCCCGCGGGGCGATGCCCTGAGGATACGCCGGTTGGTCGCGATGCGCTAGATGTCGCGTCGCGGAGGGTGCCGACAGCCGCGACACGCCGACCGAAACCCGGACTTGACTTTCCCCAGGTTTGTTCACATGCGGTCATACGGTCGAGAAACCTTCAAGAGGCAGTTTAAACAGGATGCTATCCACAGGGTGGGGAATAAGAATATCCCTGGTCAACAACAATAAAAAAGCCTCCCGATAGGACTTTCGGAGCTTTTCTCCACAGGTGCTCTCCACACCCCTCTCGGAGTTTCCCGCATCCTCTCCACAGAGTTATCCACAGGCGGTGTTGCGGGCCGGACCGCGTGCTCCTACCGTGAGGGAGCGACCAAATGTCGGGGGTTCGTGGTTCGCTGGGGCGACCACCAGGACAGGTCGGTGGCCGCCACGAAGCAGGCCGTTGTCGCATCAGGAGGGAGCACCGTTGTCGATCGCCGATATCTCGGAAGACCGCTTGGGTCCCGCGACCTCCCACGAACGCACCCCGCCGCATGACCTCCTCGCCGAGCAGAGCACTCTGGGCGGGATGCTGCTCTCCAAGGACGCCGTCGCCGATGTGATCGAGACGCTCCGAGGGGTCGACTTCTACGTCCCGAAGCACGAGCTGATCTTCGAGGCGATCCTCTCGCTGTACTCGCACGGCGAGCCCACCGACGTCGTCGCCGTCACGGACGAGCTCATCAAGACGGGCGACCTCTCCCGCGCCGGCGGTGCCGACTATCTGCACTCGCTCACCTCGATCGTGCCGACGGCCGCGAATGCCGGCTACTACGCCTCGATCGTGGCCGAACGGGCGATCCTGCGCCGGCTCGTCGACGCGGGCACGCGCATCGTGCAGCTCGGCTACGACGGCCAGGGCGATGCGACCGATCTGGTCAACAACGCCCAGGCCGAGATCTACGGCGTCACCGGCAGCCAAGACGCCGAAGACTACGTGCCGCTGAACGTCGCCGTCGATGCGGCCGTGGAGGAGATCGAGGCGGCCAGCGGCCGCGACGGCACGATGACCGGCGTGCCCACCGGGTTCAAGGAGCTCGACGATCTCACCAATGGGCTGCATCCGGGGCAGATGATCGTGATCGCCGCCAGGCCGGCGATGGGCAAATCCACCCTCGCTCTCGATCTCGCGCGCTCGGCGGCGATCGGGCACAACGAGCCGGCGATCTTCTTCTCGCTCGAGATGGGCAAGTCCGAGATCGCGATGCGCCTGCTCAGCGCCGAGGGCGCGGTACCGCTGCAGAACATGCGCAAGGGCATGCTCGACCAGCGCGACTGGCGCACCGTCGCCCAGACGCGGGGCCGGATCAACGAGGCGCCGCTGTACATCGACGACAGCCCGAACATGACGCTGGTGGAGATCCGAGCGAAGTGCCGGCGGCTCAAGCAGCGGGCGGGCCTGAAGATGGTCATCATCGACTACCTGCAGCTGATGACCAGCGGCAAGAGGGTCGAGTCGCGCCAGCAGGAGGTCAGCGAGTTCTCGCGCGCGCTCAAGCTCCTCGCCAAAGAACTGCAGGTGCCGGTGATCGCGCTCTCGCAGTTGAACCGTGGTCCAGAGCAGCGCACGGACAAGAAGCCGGCGATCAGCGACCTTCGCGAGTCGGGCTCGATCGAGCAGGATGCCGACATGGTGATCCTGCTGCACCGTGACTCGGTCTACGACGCCGATACCCGCCCGGGCGAGGCCGACCTCATCGTCGCAAAGCACCGCAACGGTCCCACGAAAACCATCAACATCGCCTTCCAGGGTCACTTCTCCCGCTTCGCCGACATGGCCCCGGGAGATTTCGGGTAGTTGTCGGATCCGGATGATCATTGCGTAGACCGCGATATCGACCGGGCCACTTTGTGAATACGAAGAGT
>CAYOTY010000006.1:0-25334 GCA_964406995.1 uncultured Microbacterium sp. | reverse complement strand
CACTTCTCCCGCTTCGCCGACATGGCCCCGGCGGGCGACTTCGGGTGAAGTGGGGGTTCTCGGTCGACGTTGCGAACCCCACTCGGCTTTTACGGTCTTGCGACTTGCAGCTTCTGTCCGCTGATACAGCGGCTATGCGCCGCGATCGTGGGCAGACACACCTTCGGCGGCAACATCATCGAGACCCGCACCGGATCCTACCGACTCGCCCACGCCTGTACCGGCAGCTGAGGATCCGAACCGGCCCGCTGGGAACGCGCGCGGTGGCATCACCTATCAAGCCTGCGTTCGGAACGACCCGGGCTGGCCAGGTGCGCCGCAGAATAAGGCCACCGGCGTCGGTCGCGAGAGTAAAGTAAGCCGCATGGCCGAAGAGCGCGGGTCAGGCGGGCCTCGTCGTGCTGCCTTCGGCAGGACTCGTCGGGCACTGTCTCACGTGAGGGCATCTCTTGAGGGCGTGGGGGCATCTCTTGAGGGCCTTGCTGCGGCGTTTCTGATGATGATGTCGATCTATCTGATCGAAAGCCAGCCGGGCGTGGGCACCGCTGTGGGTGCAACCAGTCCTGATCTCAGTTGGTACGGCGATCCGGATAATCGCGCCACGGTGGAGTTGGGGCTGAGCTTCGGCACGCTCAGCATGGTTGCGTTCTTGTGGTTCATCGCGGTGATTCGCCGACGGCTTGCTGAACGCGAAGACAAGTTCTATGCGACCGTCTTTCTCGGCAGTGGCATCGTGTTCGTGATCCTGGCGACGACCGCTGCGGTGTGCGCGGCCGCTCCGACCTTGGTCGTTCACTTTGGCGGTGAGGAGAGGCTTGACGACTCGACTGTTGCGCTCGCGCACGGCCTCTGGTTCGGGCTCTGGGGGATCGCTGCGTCCAGGTTCGCCGGCGTGTTCATGACGGTGACGTCGACCCTCGGCCTGCGCTTCGGAGCACTTCCGGCCTGGCTCGCCCGTGTCGGACAGGTGCTTGGTCTGTTGCTCCTCATCACTGGCGCCTTTGCGGGTCCACTCGACTTCCTCTTTCCCGCCTGGCTCGCATTGGTGAGCATCACGCTGCTCTTCAGCCGTCGGGACAGATCCGCCCGTGAGGACGGCCGGGCGCACGCATAACTCCCGATCTGTAGCTGCCAAACGCGGTCCGCATGCAAGCGGTCTTGGGTAGCATGAGATGCGATCGGACCCCGCCCCTCGCGGTGGGAACGCCCCTTCAGAACGAGAGTCGTGACTGGCGATGCACGTGCTACCTATGACAGCCTGGGCGCTTCTCGCGCTCTCAGTGCTTCTGCCTGTCGTGACAATGCTCGCCGCCGCCGGCATCGGCGCGGAGAGCCGAGTCGTGGGGTTTCACGTGCCTTTCGTCCACGGGAGCCGGGCGGCCTGGATCGCCGGCCACCGCGCAGCACGTTGGGCAGTGCTGCCCTTTGCCTTATGCAGCGCGGTCCTGGCTGTTGTCGCTTTCGACGATGCGAACGCAGCGCTTGTGCCGGTCGGCTGGGCCATCTGGCTCGGCGGACTGCTTGTCGGCGGCGTCGTCGCGGCCGTCGCTGCGCGCCGCAGCGAGCACGGATAGTCTTCCGATCAGTCGACGAGTCCGACGGGAGATGCGCGTGCGCTGATGAGACTTCGTGCTGGGGCGGGTGGGTTTTTCATGCACCTTTCACGAAGCGGAGGGATCCGCCGCTTCGCGCTACGCGCGGCGCAGCTGCCCCTCCAGGAGCGGCTTTACGCGATACTTCACGAGTTCGCGCATCACGAGTCCCGTCTCGGTCCTCTTGACGCCCTCGATGGCGAGGATGGCGCCCGCGATCCTGTAGAGATCGTCGGCGTCGCGGGCGACGACGTTGATGATGACGTCGCTGACGCCAGCGACTCCGAGGGCTTCCAGCACTTCCGGTATCTCGTTCAGGCGAGCCGCGACCAGGTCGAGCTTGCGCTGGACGACCTTCGCGATCACGTATGCGCGGAGCGGATGGCCGAGGAACGTGGGGTCGATCCGGTGCTCGAACCCGTGCAAGGCCGATTCCTCGGCGTACCGGGTGAGGCGAGAGCGGATCGTGTTGCGCGCCAGCCCCGTCTGCTCTGCGATCGCCAGGCCGGTCGCATCCGGATTCGCGATCAGAGAGCGCAGGATGGCGAGGTCCGTCGCATCAGCAGTTCGTCGGGACTTCATTCTGATCAGCTCCTCACTGTCGGGAACGTCAATATTTGCACACTTTGATCATTTCTAGAAAGGAAATTGTGCTTGCATCGCAGTAGTGGTGAGCTTGATGGTGCGTCGTGCTCTCATCTCGACGCACAAGCGCGCGACGATAGGGGTGCGGGTGTCTTTGGAAGTGATCTCCGCCGAGCGGTATGAGACGAGCCGTGAGGATGCCGTGCTGTCGGCAATCGAGAAGCGAGCCCTCTGGCTTGCGACGTCCATCGTCCACCATGCGAATCGAGTCCGTCCGAACGTCTCCGGCGTGAAGGTCGGTGGGCATCAGGCCTCCAGTGCGTCGATGGTGACGATCATGACCTCGTTGTGGTTCGAGCAGCTTCGTGCCGGAGACCGGGTCTCCGTCAAACCCCATGCGTCTCCCGTTCTTCATGCGATCGAGTATCTACTCGGCCTGCTGGACGAGCGATGGATGACGACCCTGAGGGAATTCGGGGGTCTGCAGAGCTATCCGAGTCGGCGCAAGGATCCCGTTCCCGCGGACTACTCGACCGGTTCTGTGGGGATCGGCGCGACGGCACCGCTCTGGGGTGCGATATCGAGACGCTACATCCAGACGCTCACCGGCGTCCCTCACCGCGGCCGGCAGTACTCGCTGCTGGGTGATGCGGAGCTGGACGAGGGCGCGATCTGGGAGGCGGTGCTCGATCCGCATGTCGCGGACCTCGGCGAGATCGTATGGATCGTCGATCTGAACCGTCAGTCCCTCGACCGCGTCGTACCGAACATCGCGGCGCGGCGCATCGAGCGGTTGTTCGACGCGGCCGGCTGGCAGGTCCTCACCGTGCGTTTCGGTGCCGTGCTCGAGGAGTTGTTCTCTCGCCCCGGGGGCGAGGCCCTCCGTCGACGGATCATCGACATGAGCAATCCGGAGTACCAGCGCCTTCTGCGGTGCACGCCGGAGCAACTGCGCGAGCGGCTTCCCGTGGGCGAGGAGGCAGCGACGATCTCGTCCCTGCTTGCAGACGTCGAGGATGCGACGCTCCATAGCGCGATCCGAAACCTCGGCGGACACGACCTCGCAGCGATGCGGTCAGCCTTCGCGGCCATCGACGACACGCGCCCCACGGTGATCATCGCGTACACGATCAAGGGCTACTGCCTGCCGACGGAGGGGCACCCCCAGAACCACTCTTCACTCCTGTCGGCGGAGCAGTACGTCGCGCTGGCCGCCGCCTTCGGTGAAGACGCTCACGATCCGTGGAGCCGATTCTCCCCGGACTCGGCCGAGGGCCGAGTGTGCGCCGACACGGCGATCCGTCTGCAGAGACCACCGATCGAACACCGGGAGATCGGCGCTGTCCCCACCGACTTCGCCCGGACCCCGGCCGGGGTGGCGAACACTCAGGCCGCCTTGGGACGTGCGTTGCTGGATCTCAGCCGCACCGCCCCGGACGTCGCCCGCCGCGTGGTCACCGTGAGCCCCGATGTGAGCTCCAGCACGAATCTCGCCGGATGGATCAACAAGGTCGGCGTCTGGTCCACGGAAGAACGACGGGATTGGTTCGGCGACGACGGCGAGACGCTGATGCACTGGCGCGAGCGACCCACCGGTCAGCACATCGAACTCGGCATCGCCGAGGTGAATCTCGTCAGCCTCATCAGCGAGCTGGGCACGACGTGGGATCGATGGGGCGAACCCCTGATCCCCATCGGAACCATCTACGACCCGTTCGTCGAACGTGCTCTGGAACCATGGTCGTATGGCATGTACGCGGGCGGGCAGTCGATTCTGGTCGGTACCCCCTCGGGCGTGACGCTCGCCCCGGAGGGCGGTGCCCACCAGTCGATCAAGACACCGTCGATCGGACTCGAGCAGCCTGAGTGCATCGCCTACGAGCCCGCCTTCGTCGTCGATGTCGAGTGGGTCCTGCTGCATGCGATCGGCCAGCTCGGGCGGCCCGGCGGGCGCTCCGCCTACCTGAGGCTGTCGACTCGACCTGTGGATCAGACCCTCGCGCGCGTGCCGGAGGACGCCGCGGCTCGGGAACGGCGCCGGTTGCAGGTGATCGCCGGCGGCTATGTGCTCCGCTCCTCCGTCTCCCACGATGCGACGATCGTCGCCATGGGGGCGATGCTGCCGGAGGCGCTGACCGCCGCAGATCGGCTTTCTGCGCAGGGGATCGATGCGGACGTCGTCTGCATCACGAGTCCCGGGCGCCTCTTCGACGCCCTGCAGAGCAGACGTGGTCCGGTCGCCGATGCGCCCTCCTGGATCCTCGAGCAGATCTTTCCGGCGGACCGGGCTGCGCCGATGGTCACCGTGCTCGACGGGCACCCCCACACGCTCGCGTTCCTGTCGGGGATCAACAGTGTGCCCGCCCGTCATCTGGGCGTCGTCGGATTCGGACAGGCGGGCGACCTCGACGATGTGTATCGCCACCACGGCATCGACGCCGACAGCATCGTCCGCGCCGTCTTGGACGTCGTCGCGTGATCACCGCAGGAGCCGGGTGGGAACCTCCCGCTCCTCACCGGCCCCAGTGACCGCGGTGGACCACGTCGTCCATGCTCTTGCGCCGTCGTCTGGTGGCCGAACCCGTCGGGGATCGCTCGGCCGGGTGGCCGACCGTCACCGCTCCGACAGGGGCGTACTCGGCGGGAACCTCGAACTCGGCCCGGAAGGCATCGGTCGAGCCCGGCGGCAGGCCGAAGAAGCAGGCTCCGAGACCCTCGTCGACCACGGTCTGCAGGATCAGCAGAGCGGCCATCCCGGCATCCACATGCCAGTACGGCACCGCCCAGCGCGGCTCCTCGTGCTCGGGCCAGCCCTTGTCCGGCTCGGAGTAGCGACGTTGATAGGCGGCCTTGGACGACAGCGGGACGATGATCACCGGCGCGGAGCGCATTCCCTCCAGCCAGCGGTTGGGCGCTTCTGCGGCATCCGGGGCCTTCCCCTCTGCAGACCCGTCCGGGGTGGTGGCGGCCCAGAACCGTGCGACATCGTCGGGGCTGTCGAGCACGAGGAAGGACCAGCCCTGGCTGAACCCGGCGTTGGGCGCGCGGACGGCATTCTTGAGCATCCGGTCGATCTGAGAGGGGGCCACCGGTTCGGCGGAGTACTTGCGGATCATGCGGCGACGGTCCACGACCGATTGAAAGTCCATGCCCCCATCTTCGCCGCTTTCGGCGAGGCGCCGTCCTGAATTCTCCTCCACAGTGGCCGGTTCAAGAGGCTTGTCCACAGAGACCGAGGATTCCGTAGTCGGACGGAGGTGGCGCCCGTGTCCGAGCAGAACGATGGGGCAATGCTCCCCACTCACGTCCTCGCGCCCCTTCCCCGCATCCGGCTCCCCGAAGTCGACCCTGAGACCGAGGAGCGCGTGCTCGATGACATCGGCCTGATCCTCGACGAGCTTCTGGAGCAGAGGTGCGACGATCCCGGCAGCGAGTGCGAACGCACGCTGCCCGGGCATCTGGAGGCCATGTCCGTCATCATCCCGCTCATTGAGTCCCTGCTCGACGACGAGGCGGATGCCGCAGGCCCCGCGCTCATCGCCCGCCTCATCATGATGACGGCCTGGCCGAGCCTGCCCGAGCAGATCATCCTTCAGATCGCCTTCGGGCGTCGAGTCGCCGAAGACAGCGTGCTGCGCTGGATGCGCATGATCGCGCGTGCCACTCACCGCAACCTGGCCGTCGACGAGTACATCACGCAGCCGCGGGAGGCCGAGGCCATCCCGAGAGACACGCTCAATCGGCTGTTCCTCGGAGAGTCGCGTCGCACCCCCGACGCCGAACGGGTGCAGCGAGGGATCACCCTGATCCGAGGGGTCGCAGCGTACGCGCCGCGACCCCTCCGCGGCGGAATGCTGTGCATCCTGGGTTGGCTCCACTGGTCACGCGGGCAGCGTCCGATCGCGCTTCTCTATCTCGATGAGGCTCTGGAGTGTCATCCGGAGCTGCCCCTTGCCCAGGGTCTGACCGCGCTCTTCCACGAGAGGGAGCGGCCGGCGTGGATGGCGCACAGGACGGCAGAGGGGCGCAGGGCATGAGGGACGTCTTGATGGGCAGATCTGTACAAGAAAGTACAACATTGTACAATATCGGCATGATCACGATCAGTGCGAGCGAAGCGCGGCAGACTCTCCCTGAGCAGCTGGACCGAGTCGAGGCCGGTGAGCAGGTCACGATCACGCGCCATGGGAGGCCTGTCGCCGTGCTCGTGCGTCCGGATGCGCTGCGCTCACCGCGCACCGCGCAGATCTGGGCGGAAGCGGATGCGCTCGGCGAACGTCTCGAAGCCGCACGCAAGCGACCGCTCGGTGAGCTGAAGGGCATCAGCACGGAGACAGCGGAGGAGATTCTGGAGTACATTCGCGCTGGGAGGGAGAGTCGGTGATTGCGTTAGATGCCGACGTGCTCATATACGCTGCTAAGACCGAACATCCGTACAGTGAGAGGCTCCGGGCACTTCTCTCCGCTGATGTCGCAGAGCGCCGAGTGGGTTCGGTGTTCCTCATCCCCGAAGTGCTCACCAAGCCTTCGCGAGCCGGCGGAAACTTTGGAGAGCTAGACGAGCTCAGTCTGGTCCTTGAGCACATCGATCTCCTCCCGCTCGACGAGAACACAGCTCGCCTTGCGACGGTGCTCGGTGCGAAACACGGCTTGCGTGCACCCGACGCCACCCACCTCGCCACCGCCATCGCGGCCGGCGCGGACTACTTCCTCACCAACAACCGTAAGGACTTCCCGAAGTCCATCACCGAGATCGATGTGATCTATCCCGACGACCTACCGCTGGCCGCGTAGAGTTGTGCCAGGGGGTGCGCCGTGGCGGAGGAGATCTGGTCCGACGAGGAGTTCCGCGCGAAGTGGCAGGAGCAGGCCGATGAGATGGGCCGCTTCAACCTCGCCGTCTTCGGCAAGACCGGAGTGGGGAAGTCCACGCTGATCAATGCGATCTTCGGCGAGGACGTCGCTCCGACCGGTGTCGGCGAACCGGTCACGATGGACAACCATCTCTACCTGCACAGGGCGGGCTTCTTCGGTCTGCTCGATACGCGAGGCCTGGAGATCGGCAAAGACACCGATGTGCTCATCAAGGAGCTCGGCGGCTACCTCAAGGCGATGCGCGAGAAGCCGCTCTCCGAGCAGATCCACGTCGCCTGGTACTGCGTCCGCGCCACCGACCGTCGCTTCGAGGACGCCGAGGCGGACTTCATCCGGCGTCTGCACGAGCTGGGTCTTCCCGTGATCGTGGTGCTCACGCAGGTGCCCTCGCGGGACGGCGAATATCACGGCGACGCGCTCGCGCTCGCCGACCATATCGCAGGACTCGGACTGCCGATCTACAGCGGGCGACCGCTGCTGATCATGGCCATGGGGGATGACTTCACCGGTCAGATCCCCCACGGTCTGGGGGATCTCCTGGATGCCACGTTTCGCCTTGCGCCTGAGGGAGTGGCGGCAGCCCTCACCGCCGCCCAGAAGATCGATCTGGGACGAAAGCGCACGCAGGCTCAGAAAGCTGTCCGCGCGGCGTCCGCGATGGCGCTGACGGTCGGCGCGGTTCCCATCCCGGTGGCGGATGCCGCGGTGCTCGTGCCGATCCAGCTCGGCATGATGGCGAAGGTCGCCGCCATCTACGGAGTGAAGGCGCCGACGGCGGCGCTGGCATCCACTGTGCTCACGACTGTGCTCACGACCGCCGGACGCAGCGCCGTCGTCGGTCTTCTGAAGCTGGTGCCGGGTGCGGGCACGCTCATCGGCGGGGCGATCTCGGCCGGCGTCGCCAGCTCCTTCACGCTCGCGGTCGGCTACGCCTGGGCGGTGGTCTGCGGTGAGCTCACACAGGGACGCCTGAAGGACGCCAACGGCGCGCTCGACGCGAAGCTGCTGCAGGAGCTGTTCCAGTCGCAGTTCGTCGCGTGGTTCGCCAAGGTGCGCGACCAGACCGCGCCTTCGACCGCGAAGACACAGAAGACGTAGCCGTCATCGCAGCGCCTATCGTGGAGTGATGAGCGTGCAGCACCCGGGACACACCTCCGACTGGATCGCGCATCGGCGCGGCCACGACGGCGAGCTCCAGGGCTGGATGGTGCCCGAGGGCGAGGGCTTCGTGGTCATCGACCTGCTGGGTCGGAGGCGAACGGATGCCGTCGACTGGCACCTGGCCGAGGAGACCCTGGACGCCCTCGGCATCGGCTACCTCGCCGACATCTACGAGCTGCGGCTCGAGTCGGGCGAGTGGCTGCGGGTGCGGATCGCAGAGGTCTCGGCATCCGAGATCCGCGTCAAGAAGGACGACTTCGGCGCGGTAGGCGCCCCCCAGATCTACTACTCGCTGCCGTTCCCGGTGCCCGAAGACGCGCTGCGCCCGCTCGTTCGCTAGGCGTGCGGGCGCACGGAGTTGTCCACAGCTGGACCTTCCTCTCATCCTGTGCCGTGGCGTCCTTGACACGATGGGGTGATGGCACATCACTTCATGGATCTGGTCTGCAGAGGCGATCGACGCGCACGGAGGAGAAGTCTCGCCGGTCGTGTATCGTGTAACGAAACACGATACGAGCCGACATGATCATCAGCTTTCGTCACAAAGGGTTGGAGGCGTTGTACAAGGCGGGGTCCAAACGCGGGGTTCAGCCCGCCCACGCACCGAAGCTGATCCGTATTCTGACGGCATTGGACGTCGCCCAGACACCTCAGGACCTCGCCATCCCGTCGTTTCGGACCCATGAGCTCAAGGGTGATCTCAACGGTCTCTGGTCGATCTGGGTCAACGGGAACTGGCGGATCACTTTTCGATTCGTGGGAACAGATGTAGAGCTCGTCGATTACCAGGACTATCACTAGGAGAGGAGCACGCCATGAAGAATCCGGTGCACCCTGGCGACATCTTGCGCGAAGACGTCCTTGCGGAGCTCGGCATCACGGTGAGCGACGCGGCAGCCCGCCTCGGCGTGTCGCGCGTCACACTGAGCCGCGTGCTCCACGGCCATGCCGGAGTAAGCCCCAATCTCGCCGTCCGGCTCGAACGTGCGGGCATCGGTACGGCGCGCGCGTGGATGGCGATGCAGTCGAACTACGACCTTGCTCGCGAACTCGAGCGGGATTCGCATCAGGTCCGTCCTCTGAAAGCCGGGTGACCTACCCGGCGACCGTCGACGGCGGGCGCGGCCCGGCGATCCCCAGTCCCGGTTTGCGGCGGTGCACGGAGAAGTAGCGCAGACCCTCCGCGCCCGCGATGAAGCGGCGCCGGGCGTGCGGGGGCAGCCACGCGATCGTGCCGGTGGCCAGCGCGATCGGGCCGTTCTCGGTCTCGAGCGTGCCGCTGCCGGCGAGCACGTGGATCAGGACGTCCAGGTCGGGCCCGTCGTGGGCGGCGATCTCGTCGCCGGCGGGCAGGTCGATGACGTTCGCGTCCAATCCGCGCGAGGCGGGCTCCAGCCGCCACACCGCCCCGCCGTGCTCGCCGACGGGGAGGGCAGCGGTATCGCCCACGACGTGCGGCATCGTCTCGGGGTCGATCGTCATGAGCTTCCCGCTCTCCCCGTGGTGTCGTCGCGCCACGCCAGTCCGCGCGCGGCGAGCTCCTCGGTGAGGATGCGCACGGCTTTCGGCCCGACGCCGTGGATCGCGAGCAGCTCTGCCGGCGTCACGTCGGCGAGCTGCTCGAACCGGGTGATGCCGTACGTGGTGAGCTCACGCCGCGCGACCTTCCCGAGAGAGGCCGGAAGCTCCGAGTCCGCTGTGCTCATGATCCCATTCTGCTCGGTGTCTGCGCCCGGGGCATCGGGATGGTGCTCTCGATCGGTGGATGCGACGACGATCGCCACCTCGAGTCGTGCCTTCGAGGGCGCCTTCATCCCGAAGGGGTGATTCGGCATCCGGTCTTCGTGCGGGCTCGCGATACTGTTCCGATCATGAGAGGGCCGACGCCGTGAACGGAGCCATCGGGCACATCCTCCCCCTGGCGATGGGGGTCGCGATCACACCCGTTCCGGTGATGGCCGTGCTGGTCCTGCTGATCTCCGCGCAGGCCAAACGGCGCAGTCTCGCCTTCCTCGCCGGGTGGATGGCCGGAATCATCGTCTCGATGGTTCTCTTCATACTCGCGACCACTCTTCTCTCCGGGGCCCTCGCCGGCCACCCGCGTCCGCTCCTGGGTGCGATCCAGCTGGTGCTCGGCACGCTGCTGCTCATGCGTGCCGCACGGTTGTGGCGGCATCGTCCCGCACTCGGCGGGAGCACCCCCTGGCCGGCATGGATGGCGTCGGTCGAGCAGATGTCGATCGTCACCGCCACAGGTCGCGGCTGTCTTCAGGTCGTCGCCAACCCGAAGAATCTGCTGCTCACGGCCAGCGCCGCCACGAGCATCACCGAATCCGGTCTCGACGTCGGTGAGCAGGTGCTCGTCATCGCGATCTTCACGGCGATCGCCGGATCCCTGGTGTGCGTGCCCGTGGTGGCAGGCTTCTCGGGATCCGCGCGCGTCCGCTCCGCGCTCATCGCCGCGCGAGACTGGCTCGAACTGCAGAACGCCGGGGTGATGACCGTGGTGCTCCTGGTGATGGGTTCGGTCGTGCTGGGCAAGGGCATCGGGCAGTTCTGACCGGTTCCCGCAGAAACCCTGTCACCTCACGGGCGAGAGCGCCGAGACCATGCCGAAGAGGTCCTTGGGGTCGTCCGGGGCGGCGACGAGGTCGAGGGCGGCGACGTAGTCGGTGCCGGTCACGTCGTCGCGGAGGAAGCGGAGTGCCGAGAAGTCCTCGATCGCGAAGCCGACCGAGTCGAAGAGGGTGATCTGCTCGGGCGAGGTGCGGCCGGGCGCGGCTTCGGTGACGACCTGCCACAGCTCGGTCACGGGGAAGTCCGCATCCATCTGCTGGATCTCGCCCTCGATGCGCGTCTGGGGGGTGTATTCGACGAAGACGTCGGCGCGCTCCAGGATCGCGGGGTCGAGCTCCGTCTTGCCGGGGCAGTCCCCGCCGATGCCGTTGATGTGCATGCCGGGCTCGACCTGCTCGTCCAGCAGCACCCGGGCGAGCGCCTTGTCTGCGGTGCAGGTGGTGACGATGTCGGCGCTGCGGACGGCCTCCGCTCCCGACGATGCCCGTGTGATCCGGAATCCGAGCGGGCCGAGGTTCCGCTCGAACTTGTCGAGGGCGGCCGGGTCGGTGTCCCACACCGTGAGGTCTTCGATGCCGAGTGCGCCGCGGAAGGCGAGCGCCTGGAACTCGGCCTGGCTGCCCGCACCGATCATCGCCATGCGGGAAGAGTCCGGGCGGGCGAGGTGCCGCGCGGCCATCGCCGAGGTCGCCGCGGTGCGCATCGCGGTGAGTAGCGTCATCTCGGAGAGGAACACGGGGTAGCCGTTGTGCACATCGGCGAGCATGCCGAAGGCGGTGACGGTCTGGAAGCCGCGCGCGGGGTTCGAGGGATGCCCGTTGACGTACTTGAACGCGTAGGTCTCGTAGTCGCTGGTCGGCATGAGCTCGATGACGCCGAAGGGCGTGTGGCTGGCCACGCGCGGCGTCTTGTCGAAGGCCTCCCAGCGACGGAAGTCGTCCTCGATGTACGCCGACATCCGAGCGATGAGCTGTTCTGCCCCGCTCTCGATCATCCAGCGCACCATATTGCGCACGTCGACGAAGTCGGTCACGACTCCTCCCTTCCCTCCCTTCCAGCGTAGATCTGATCGGTGCGTAAAGATCCTGCGCACATCACGCCGGAAATGATGCGAAAACTGACGATCTGCATGCGCTACTCATACACTTTGCTCATGGCGACTCTCTCGGAGCTCGATCGGCAGCTCATCATGGCACTGCGTGAAGACGGACGGATGCCGGTGGCCGAGCTCGCCCGCAGACTCGGCGTCGCACGCGCGACCGTCACCGCGCGCATCGACCGGCTGATCGCGAACGGGGTGATCGTCGGTTTCAGCGTGCGCGTACGCGACGAGGCGGAGATCGACCGGGTGCGCGCGATCGCACTCATCGAGGTGGAGGGGAGGACCACGGATGCCGTCATCCGACGCTTGCGCGGCTTCCCCGAGATCGCCGCGCTGCACACCACGAACGGAGGCTGGGATCTCGTCGCCGAGCTGCAGGTGGACGGCCTCGCCGAGTTCGATCAGGTGCTCGGCCGCATCCGGGGCATCGACGGCGTGCTCAACAGCGAGACGAGCCTGCTGCTGAGCTCCGTGCTGCGGTGAGGGGCCGGCAGGCTGCGATCTCGCCTCGTCGCCTTCGCCGCTGCGCAGGCCGTAGGCTCGTTGTCGAGGCCCGCCGCGCGGGCGCCCTGCTCGATGCTGCTGACGGGAGTCTGCTCATGCCGTTCCTGACCCGTACCGCACACGTGGGTCTGCTGCCGGACTTCTTGGTGCGGCGGGAGCACGCCGAACCTCGGCGAGCGGAGGGCCGGGAATGACCACCGTAGCCCTGCCCGGCGAGGAGATGCGTCGAAGGCTCGCTCCGCGGCTGCAGGATGTCCGCACGCTGGTCTGGGATCCTCGGCAGGGAGAGGAGCTCTCCGAGCCGGTCGACCTGCTCGTCCTGCCCTACATGATCCCGGCCGCAGAGCTGACGCTGCTCCAGGGGCACCCGATCTCGATGGTGCAGAGCCAGATGCTCGGCTTCGACGGCGTCGCCGAGCACCTGCCGAGAGGCATCGCCTACTGCAACGTCGTCGAGGTGCATGAGGGGTCCACCGCAGAGCTCGCGCTGGGGCTCATCCTCGCGGCGCAGCGTGGCATTCCCGACGCCGTGCGAGATGCCGACCGCGGTGACTGGGGTCATCGTCGTCGCCCCGGGCTGGCCGGCAAACGTGTGCTCGTGATCGGCGTCGGCGGGGTCGGCGCCGAGATCCTGAAGCGGCTGGCCCCGTTCGACGCCGAGGTCCTGCCGGTGGCGAGGAGCCCGCGAGAGGGCGTCGAGGTCGTCGCGCGGCTGCCGGAGCTCCTGCCCGAGGCGGACATCGTCGTGCTCGCCGTTCCGCTCACCGATGAGACCAGGCACTTCGTCGACGACTCCTTCCTCGGCCGGATGCGGGAGGGGGCGCTGCTGGTGAACGTCTCCCGCGGCCAAGTCGTGGACACCGATGCGCTGCTCTCTCATCTCCAGCGACAGCGAGTCCGTGCCGCACTGGATGTCACCGACCCCGAGCCGCTGCCGGCGGAGCACCCGCTGTGGTCGGCGCCCGGAGTGATCATCACCCCGCACATCGGCGGCAACACAGATGCCATGGACGACCGCGTCGATCGCATCGTGCTCGAACAGGTGCGTCGCCTGCGGGCCGGTGAGCCGCCGCTCAATCTCGTGCTCGCCGCCGAACGCTGAGGGCGTTCGGCGCGGAGGCGCCGGGCAGCTGCGCCCCACGTGGCGATGCCTTTGATCCGGCAGCGTGCGCGGCGCACGGGGTGAGCGCTCAGGAGCGCGACCGCTCCACCGGCTGGCGCAGGATCGTCTTCAGCTTCTCGGGGGCGGTGCGGCGCGGATCGCTCAGATAGATCTCGTGGTGCCTGCCGGTCAGGCGCAGGCCGTTATCCGGCACGAAGCGATCGTGCAGCTCTTCCAGCACCGGACCCTCGTCGTCGTAGGAGCCGAGATGGAGGGTCTGCACGCACAGCCCTTCGTCGAGGGTCTCGAGGCGCAGCCGATCGATGAGGGGAGCACCCTTGCCCGAGGCGGTGGCGGCGGCATCCGACACATGCTCCTCGGTGAGCCAGTCAGGGACGAGGTTCAGCACCGTCCAGTGCCACTGCGACTTGTCGCGGGCGGCCGTGAAGGCGGCCATGTCGTCGGCCCACCACAGGGCCTCCAGCGGAGCGACCGTGTAGTCGCGACCGAGTTCGCGCTTGCTGAAGAACTTCAGCGCGTAGGCGGTCGGGTAGAGGGTCGCCAAGGCGTCGGCGTACTCCGGGGCGGTGTTGGGGTCGCCCGAGCCGTCGATCATCAGATACCGCAGCGGCGGCATCTCGACGATCTCGAATCGGCCGCGGGGCGCCGTGTAGCTCGGGATCAGCTTCTTCAGATCGGCTTTCGGGATCGACGGGTCAGCGGGCATCCCACCACTCCAGCACCCGTGCCGCGAGGAAGGTGAGCCACTTCGATGGCTCGTCCTCCGGGACGTCGATGGGGAACCAGACGCGCCCGGGAAGCCGGCCCGCCTGCAGCCAGGTGCCGTCGGACTGCCGTTGCGCGCGGACGGCTCCGACAGCATCCGCGATCCGCGGATCGGGAGCCGTGCCGTCGTGCAGCGTCGCCTCGCGGAAATGGTCGAGAGCTGCCAGTGCGCTGTAGCGGTGTCGATTGGGATACAGGAACTCGGTCACCCAGCTGCCCACCTGTTCGCCTGTGCTCGCCCGGTACATGAGCCTGCGTTCGAGGAGGTACTCCTCGCCGCCGCGCCGAGCGTCGCGCACGCTCGTGTCGCCGGTGAGCTTCTCGTAGGCGAGGAGCCCGCGCACGGCGTTGAGCGTGGAGTGGAACGATGAGCGGGTGGAGCGCTCCTCCTCCGGGCCCTCTTCGGCCGCGCAGTTCCAGCCGCCGTCGGCCAGCCGATGCTCGGGGAACCACTCCACGAGGCGGGAGACGTCCGCGCCGAGCCAGGCACCGGTGGCCAGCGTATAGGAATTGATGCACACATCGACCTCGCCGCCCCAATAGGGCATGTCGTCGTACTCCCAGCGGCTGTTCGCGTCGAGCCGCTCGGCGGTGTCGCCCAGCACCGCGGGATCCAGTCCCCACTCGCGCAGGTCCTTCAGGGTCCAGGTCGTCGCGTTCCAGGGCTGGCCAGGCTCGTCGCGCTCGGGGCTGTCGAAATAGCCGGCGGGGAAGTAGGCTCCGCCCGCCCACTGCCCATCGGGATCCTGATGCGAGAGCAGCCCGGCGCCGAAGCCCTCGGTCGCCACCCGCGCGCGCGTCGCCTCCCACACCTCCGGCCGGGCGCCGGCGAGGTCGCGCTCGACCTGCCAGCGCAGGGCCGGATCGGAGTCGAGCAGCCAGTCGAGAACGCGCGGTTCGGTTGCCATGCGAGCACATTACTCTCGGCCTCCGACACCGGGAAGGGTGCTGACGGGTTCCTAGGGGCGAGCTCGCGTACACAACTCCGGAGAATCGGCCGGATTCGATCCGATCGGGGCGTTTTCGGCGCGTGTGGCGAGAGAATCCCCGGCGTTGTTGACCGATACCGACGCGCCGAAGGACGAGCCCCGCGCCGAATGCCGGCCGTCTCGCCTCACTCCTTCGGCACGAGCCCCATCCGGTGCGCGAGGATCACCGCATGCACCCGGTCGCGCGCACCGAGCTTGGCGAGCACGCGGCCGACGTGCGTCTTGACGGTCGACTCGCTCACGAACAGCTCCGCGCCGATCTCGGCGTTGGTGAGCCCGCGCGCGATCGCCACGAAGACCTCGCGCTCGCGATCGGTGAGTTCGTCGAGGGCGGCCGGCGCCGGCTCGGACTCGGCGGGCAGACGGTCGCCGAACAGGTCCAGCATGCGGCGCGTCACCCTCGGCGACAGCGTCGCCTCCCCGAGGTGCGCGGCGCGGATGGCGCCGACGAGCTCCTGCGGATGCGCATCCTTCAGGAGGAATCCGCTCGCCCCGGCGCGCACCGCCGCGAAGGCGTACTCGTCGAGATCGAAGGTGGTGAGCACGACGACCCTCACCGCGGGATGCTCGGCCACGATCCGGGTGGTCGCCTCGATGCCGTCCATCTGCGGCATCCGCACGTCCATCAGCACCACGTCGGGGCGCTCGGCGGCGACGAGACGCAGCGCCTCGGCGCCGTCCTCGGCCTCGCCGATCACGGCGATGTCGCTCTCTGCGTCGAGCACCATGCGGAACCCCATCCGGATCAGCCGCTGATCGTCGACGAGAAGAACGCGGATCTGCTCAGTCATCGGCCACCTCCAGGGGGAACTCTGCCAGAAGCCGCCAGGTGCCGCTCGCACCCGGCCCTGCCCGGAGCGTGCCGCCGAGCGAGGCCACCCGCTCGGTCAGACCCTGCAGACCGAGACCCGCGCCCCGCGACGGCTCGCCCGCGCGAACCCCGTCGTTGTCGACGCGCACGCGGATGCGGCCGCCGCTGTAGTCGGTCTCGACGGCGACGAAGCCCGGGTCGTGCGCATAGCGCATCGCGTTGGTCAGGCCCTCCTGCACGATCCGCAGCACGGCCAGGCGCTGCGCCTCCGACCCCGCGGGCGTCCCGGTCACGGTGAGCGTCACGGGGACCCCGGCCGCGCGCGCGGTGTCGACGACGTCCTGCGGCGAGAGCGCCAGGAGCGGGCCGAGCGGGGCGGCGAGGTCGGATGCCTCGGCATCCGGATCCGTGCGCAGCACCCCC
Organism: uncultured Microbacterium sp.; assembly: GCA_964406995.1. Lineage (GTDB taxonomy): Bacteria > Actinomycetota > Actinomycetes > Actinomycetales > Microbacteriaceae > Microbacterium. The sequence continues at coordinate 8,827 of CAYOTY010000006.1, read as the reverse complement.
AGCATCACCCGCATCTGGTCGAGCGCCTCACGCGCCGTGTCGGCGATCGCCTGGCTCGCCTGCCGGGCGCGCTCCTTGTCGTCGGTGGCGACGACGCCCTCGGCGAGGGCGACGACGACCGCCAGCGAGTGCGAGACGACGTCGTGCATCTCGCGCGCGATGCGGGTGCGCTCGGCGGCCGCGGCCAGCTTCGCCTGCTGATCGCGCTCGACGGCCAGCTGCCGCGAGCGGTCGATGAGGGCCTCGACGTAGCGCTTGCGGTTGCCGACGTTGATGCCGATGAGTGCGCCGATGATCAGAAGCGTCGTCATGCTGCCGACGAGGGAGACGCCTTGGTTCGCCGTGGTCGCGCCGGGAATCGCCCACACGAGGGCGACGACCGCCGAGCAGACGACGGCGGCGCCCAGCGCCCACAGCGTCGCTTGGGCGCTGCGGTACACGGCGACCGAGTAGAGGGCGATGACCGGGGCGAGCCCGGTGACCGCGGTGGAGATCGAGGGTTCGAGCAGGACGATCGGCACGAAGGTGATGAGGAACACCGACAGCGGGAAGCGCCGCCGCCACATCAGGCTCCCTGCCGTGAGCAGGGAGAGGAGAAGCCCTGCGACCAGCCAGCCGAGGTTCGAGCCGTCCGGGGCGACGTCGGGAGCGCTCAGGGCGGTGCCCGACAGCGCCATCAGGAGCGAGACGACGACCAGCAGAGCATCGGTCAGCCGCGGATGCCGCGCCCAGAACCGACGGAGGAGGCCCGGCGGTCGCGGAAGACGCAGATCGACCTCCGCGGGATCCTGCCCGCCGAGGTCGATCTGCCCGTTCATCTGCTCGACTCTACGCGTCGCGCGCTTTCAGCACGCCCGCCCCTGCCGCGATGAGGGCGACCGCCCAGACGACGAGGGCGATGATGGCCGGCCACGTCTCCAGCCCGCTGCCGCTGAGGGGTGCGCCCATGAACAGCGACTGTCCGGCGTTGGAGGGAAGGTAGGCGGCGGCATCCTGCACCCAGGCGAACTGCTCGGTCTGCGGGAAGAACATCACCAGGATGGGGGCGACGAAGATCAGGCTGATGCCGAGGGCCAGTGCGCCCGGACCGTTGCGGATCACGAAGCCGAGGCCCACGCCCATCGCCGAGACGAGCGCGAGGTAGAGGGCGCCGCCGAGGAGCGGCATGATCGAGGTCTCCGGATCCGACAGGTCCAGGAACCCGGCGGGGAGGATCGGACCGGTCGCCAGCGCCGCGAGGGCGAAGACGATGAGGCTGAAGACGAACACCGTGGTCGCCACGATCAGCGCCTTGGCCAGCAGCGAGCCGATGCGGGCGGGGGCGGCGGTGAGCGTCGAGCGGATCATGCCGGTCGAGTACTCGCCGGTCACGGTGATCGTGCCGATGATGACCGCGAGCAGCTGCGTCAGGATCGTGGCGAAGAGGATCGTCATCGTGGCCATGCCGTTGGCCTCGGCGGCGGTCGCGCCGGCCATGTCCTCGGCGGCGAAGCTCGCCAGCGCCACGGCCTGCAGCAGACTCAGCCCGACCGAGACGAGGGCGACGAGGCCGAAGGACCACCAGGTCGAGCGGACCGTGGTGAACTTGATCCACTCGGCGCGCAGGAGGCGCCCGAAGCTGAGGCGGTGCGCGGATACGGGCTGGAACGTCGCCCGCGTCGGCGTCTCTGGAGCAGTGAGGGTGGTCATGAGATCTCCTTGGTCTTGTACTCGACCTCGTCGCCGGTGAGGCGGAGGTAGGCGTCTTCGAGAGAGCCGGTGGTCGGGGTCAGCTCGTGCAGCGGGATGGCGTTCTCGCTGGCGAGGTCGCCGATGCGCGCGGCGGGGACTCCGGCGACATCGAGCAGATCGTGGTCGAGGTGGGTGACGCTGACGGTGTCGCTGGCGACGAGGGAGGCCAGCTGCTGCGCCCGCGGCGAGCGCACCCGCACGGTGTTGCGCGTCCACTGCTTCACGACGTCGTCGATCGGGGCGTCGGCGAGCACAGAGCCGCGACCGAGGACGATGAGGTGGTCGGCGGTCACCGCCATCTCGCTCATGAGGTGGCTGGAGAGGAGGACGGTCTTGCCCTCGGATGCCGCGTGCCGGACGAAGCGGCGCACCCAGGCCACGCCCTCGGGGTCGAGGCCGTTGACCGGCTCGTCGAGGATCAGCGTGTGGGGGTCGCCGAGGAGGGCCGCCGCGATGCCGAGGCGCTGGCCCATGCCGAGCGAGAAGCCGCCGGCGCGCTTGCGGGCGACGCTGGAGAGGCCGGTGATCTCGATCACCTCGTCGACGCGGGAGCGCGGGATGCCGTGCGTGGCGGCCATCGCGCGGAGGTGGTTCGCGGCGCTGCGGCCGGTGTGCACGGCCTTCGCGTCCAGGAGCACGCCGACCTCGGTGAGGGGGGAGCGCAGGCCCTTGTACTCGCGGCCGGCGACGGTGACCCGCCCGGCGGTCGGCCGGTCCAGCCCCACGATCATGCGCATGGTGGTGGACTTGCCGGCACCGTTGGGTCCGAGGAACCCGGTGACCTTCCCGGGGCTCACGGTGAAACTGACGTCCGAGACGGCCCGCTTGGGGCCGAAGCTCTTGCTGAGGTGTTCTGCAACGATCATGCTTCGACGCTACGGTCGGCGGCCGGTGCGGCACATCGGTCGGGAGGATGGTCTTGCCGAGCGGCGGAGTGGTACCTGGGTACGACGGGAGTGGACGCCGGTGGCGGTCAACAACTCCGGAGTGCTGCCGCCGGTTCGGCGCGACACGCCGCGGATTTGCTCGTTATGTCAGCCTTTGACCACATTTCTCCGGAGTTGTTGACGGCCGTGGTCGGGCACCCCGTAGTCTGGGGCGCATGCAATGCCGGTGAGTCCGCCCCCGTCCCGTGCCGTCCGCACCCGAAAGGCTCACCCATGCACTCTTCCCTCCCCCTCGCCGGAAAGACCGCCCTCGTCACCGGCGTCTCGCGCCGCCGCGGCATCGGCTTCGCGGTCGCGACCAAGCTCGCCTCGCTCGGCGCGAGCATCTTCCTGCACCACTTCCGGCCCCACGACCTCGATCTGCCCTGGGGCGGCGACGACCTCGACGCGGTGCGGGACGGCATCCGAGCCTCCCTCACCGACGGCGCTCTGCTGGGCGACCTCAGCGCGGACCTGTCGGATGCCGCAGAACCGGCGCGCCTCATCGACGCCGCGGAAGCGCTCACCGGCCGCCTCGACATCCTCGTCTGCAACCACGCCAAGAGCGGCGACGACGGCAGCATCCTGGATCAGACGGCCGAGCGGCTCGACGCCTTCTGGGAGGTCAATGCCCGCTCGACGCTGCTGCTGACGGGGGAGTTCGCCCGCCTCAAGGGCGGTGCTGCCGGCGAGGCGCGACCGGGCGATCGCATCGCCTCGGGAAGGCCCTTCGCCGAGCCGCAGGGCCACGTCTTCTGGATGACCTCGGGTCAGCTCCACGGCGCGATGCGCGGGGAGGTCGCCTATGCGGCGAGCAAGGCGGCGCTCGCGGGCGTCACGGCCACCGTCGCCGCAGAGCTCCTCGAGCTCGGGGTCATCCTCAACACGGTCAACCCCGGTCCGGTGAACACCGGCTACCTCGACGCCGAGTCCAGCGACCGCGACCTGACCGTGCTCGACGCGCACCTCGCCGGGGCGCCCTTCGGCCGGTTCGGGCGTCCGGAGGATCCGGCCGAGCTCATCGGCTGGCTCTCGACGCAGAGCGGCTCCTGGGTCGTGGGGCAGGTGCTCACGAGCGACGGCGGCTTCTCGCTGGGCTGAGCGGCGGCGCAGAACGAGTTTCAATACATGCTTTTCTGAATACAGAAAATCATGTATTGTTACGAGCGTGACCACCGCCACCCTCACCCACACCGCCGCCGTCGCCCGCCTCGGCTTCGCGCTCTCCGACACCACGCGCGCCGGCGTGCTGCTCGCACTTCGCGAAGAGCCGGCATATCCCTCCGATCTCGCCGAGGCGCTCGGCGTCTCGCGCCAGGTGATGTCCAACCAGCTCGCGTGCCTGCGCGGCTGCGGACTCGTCGAGGCGATCCCCGACGGGCGCCGCACCTCCTACCGCCTCGCCGACGAGCACCTGGCCCCGGCGCTCGACGAGCTCGTGCGCGTCGTGCTCCAGGTCGACCCGGCGTGCTGCTCGGGCGAGTCCTGCTGCTGCGCATGATGACCGGCCTGACCGGGGCCCGGAAGCAGACTCTGCAGCGCCGCATCCGCTGGATCGTCACCGCGACGATCGCCTACAACGTCGTCGAGGCGATCATCGCCATCGCCGCGGGCACCGTCGCATCCTCGACGGCGCTGATCGGCTTCGGGCTCGACTCCACGATCGAAGTCCTCTCCGCCGCCGCCGTCGCCTGGCAGTTCACCCGCCGCGACCCCGAGCGCTGGGAGCGCGGCACCCTGCGCGTGATCGCGGTCGCCTTCTTCGCGCTCGCCGCCTACGTCACCGCCGCCTCGGTGCTCGCACTGCTCGGCCGCGACGAAGTGCACCATTCCCCGGTGGGGATCGCACTGGCCGCGCTCAGCGTCGTCATCATGCCGTTCCTCTCCTTCGCCGAGCGGCGCGCGGGCACCGAGCTGGGCTCGGCCACGGCGATCGCCGACTCGAAGCAGACCCTCATCTGCACCTATCTCTCCGCGGCCGTGCTGGCGGGTCTCGTTCTCAACAGCCTGTTCGGATGGTGGTGGGCGGATGCCGTCGCGGGCCTGGTCATCGCCGCCTTCGCCCTCCGCGAGGGCCTGGAGGCCTGGCGCGGCGACGCCTGTGCGACCTCGGTTGGGATGATCCTCGAGGAGGAGCACGGGCACGGCGACTGACCGGCCGCTCGCAGAGTCTTCGGAAGAGTGGCGAGGCCCACGCACAGCTGTCGGCGTTCCCGGATGCGCCGCGCAAGGGCCTTCTCCCGGGCTCCCGTGCGACGTAGGGTCGAGGCGTGGCGATGATCGAGGTGCCGGATGCCGCGCGGCACCGTGCCCGTGCGGCGATGGCGGCCGTGCCGTGAGCCGGTTTCCTCCCGCCGGAGGTGCGTCACCTCGCCGACGCGGATCGACCGGTGGTGATCGGCTGGGGCGCGACGAACTCGCAGCCCTCGACCGTGCGGCGGATGCTGGAGCTGCTCGACGTGCAGCCGGGAGACCGCGTGCTCGACGTCGGCAGCGGCTCGGCGTGGACGACGGCGATCCTCGAGATGCTCACCTGGGACGAGGGGACGGTGACCGGTGTCGAGAGGGTGCCCGAGCTCGTTGCCTACGGGCGCGAGCGGCTTCTCGAGCAGGGATGCCGGGCCGCGATCGAGCAGGCGTCGCTCAGAGCGCTGGGCCTCCCCGAACGCGCGCCCTTCGACCGCATCCTCGTCTCGGCCGACTTCGGACGAATGCCGGAGAACTTGGCCGAGCAGCTGGCGGAGAGCGGCCGCATGGTGGCGCCGATCGCCGGGACGATGACGGTCGTCGATAGGCGGCGAGGGCGCCTCCGTGCCCGTGACGCCGGCGGCAGCTACAGCTTCGTCCCGCTGCGCTGACGGAGTTGTCCTATCCGTTCTGCAGGAGGCCCTGTCCGTTCTGCAGGACGATCGCTGCTGTCGGCGGCCGGCCGAGCACCTGTGACCGGTGTTTCGCCGGAGGCGTCCTGCAGAACGGACAGGGCCTCCTGCGCAACGGACATCCGGCATCCTCCATGATGGAGGGATGCGCACACTGATCGCCTGGGCCGAACGCCGCCAGGTCGCGCTGTACCTGGCGGCGATCGTCGCGGGAGCCGGGATCGGACTGGTGTTCCCGGATGCCGGCAAGCTGCTCGAACCGGCCATCACCCCGGTACTGGGGCTGCTGATGTACGTGACCTTCCTCGGTGTGCCCTTCGCCGCGATCGGGCGCGCGGTGCGCGACGGTCGCTTCCTCGTCACGACGCTGCTGCTGAACTTCGTCGCCGTACCGCTTCTCGTCTACGGACTCAGCCGGTTCGTCGCCTCCGACGACGCCCTGCTCATGGGCGTGCTGCTGGTGCTGCTGACGCCGTGCGTGGACTACGTCATCGCCTTCACGGGGCTCGCCGGCGGCGCGCGCGATCGGCTGCTGGCGGCGACCCCGCTGCTCATGATCGCGCAGATCCTCCTGCTGCCCGCCTACCTCTGGGCCATGGCCGGCGCGGATGCGGTCGCCGCCGTCGAGCTGCGCCCCTTCCTCGAAGCCTTCCTGCTGCTGATCGTGCTGCCGCTGGTGCTCGCGGCTCTCACTCAGCTCCTCGCGAGGCGCGCGGCCGCCGCACGTGCATTCGAGCGGGGCGCGCTCGCGGCGATGGCGCCCCTGATGATGCTGACGCTCATCGTGGTGATCGCCTCGCAGGTGTTCGCGGTGCGGGAAGCGCTGGGCGAACTGCTTCGCGTGATCCCGCTTTTCTCCGCGTTCGCCCTGGCCGCAGCCGTCCTCGGACTGCTGGCGGGCCGCCTCGCGGGACTCGACACCGCGGGCCGTCGCGCGGTGGTGTTCAGCGGGGTGACCCGCAACTCCCTGGTCGTGCTGCCCCTGGCGCTCGCGCTTCCCGGGGCATTCGCCCTCACCCCGCTGGTGGTCGTCACGCAGACCCTCGTGGAGCTCGTCGTCATGGTGGTGATGGTCGCCCTGGTCCCGCGTCTGCTCCCGCTGCGCGAGGGCGCCCCCGCCTCACCCGGCCCATAGCCTCGCCCGCGTAGACTGGGAAGGCACCTCTGACCAAGGAAACCTCTATGCCTGCCCCCGCCGCCACCTTCACGGTGCGCCACGTTCAGCTCGCCCGCGCGGCCCTCGCCGCGATCGCCGCGCTGATGATCACCTTCTCGCCGGATCACTCGGCGCCGGTGGGGCTCTCGGTGTTCAGCGGGTTCATCATCGCCACCGCTCTGGTCCTGCTGCTGGCCACCTGGCTGGTGGCGAAGGCGGGCGGCCGCTGGCACTACGTGCTGCTGGGCGTCATCGGGCTCATGGCGGGCATCGTCTCGGGGATCCCGCCGCTGCGCACCACCGAGACGTTCTTCGTCGTGCTGATCTCCTGGGCGGCCCTCTCCGGGCTGGTCGAGCTTCTCGCCGGCATCCGCGTCCGTCGCGACGACGATCCGAACGCGCGCGACATGATCACGGTCGGCGCGCTGACCCTGCTGCTGGCCGTGGTGCTGCTGGCGATCCCTCCGGCGTATTCGCTCGGGTACACGATCGAAGAGGCGGGCAGCTTCACTCTTACCGGCATCATCCTCGGTGTCGGAGTCTTCGGCGCGTATGCGGCCATCGTCGCCGTGTATCTCGCCATCGCCGGACTCTCGCCGCGCCGCACGCCGGTGCAGGTCGAGACACCGGCTGCCCCAGAGCACGGAGGTGTGGCATGACCGAGAGACAGCCGACGCGCAAGGAGCTGCTTCGTCCGCTGCATCTGCTGGCCATCGCAGCGGTCGCGGGCCTCTTCGCCGCGGTCGTCACCCTCGTGACCACGGGCGCCTTCACCGACCGCGTCAACGAGATGATCGCCGCGGGTGAGTACAACGGTCTGCCGCCGGTGCTGCTCGCGCTGGTGGTCGGCGGCATCGCGTTCATCGTGACGCTGCTGCTGCTGTCGATCCTGCTGCTGGCGGTCGATCCTTCGCAGGTGAGCCGGCCCATGGACCGGCCGGTGCTGTACGACGGAGCGGATGCGGATGCGGATGCGGATGCCGTCCCGGACGCGGGCGGTGCCGATGCGGAGTCCGAGAAGGGTCCCGCCGGCACCTGACCGGGGCGCTCGCGCGATCGAGGCCCGACGCCACCTCAGTCGGAGCGGTGGCCTCTCTCCGTGGGACGCTGCGGTGAGCCGGCGCGTCCACGACTTGTTCTGCACAATCGCCGGAGCCGGCGACTTTTCCACATTCGGGATCATTCGAAGTCCGGGTATGCCCGGACCGGGTCATGCTTGCGGGCATGAACCCACAGGAACTGCGCGAGCGCGCACTGCACTCAGACGACGACCTCGGCGATGCCATCGCCATTCTGCTGACACGGGCCGACCAGCGGCAGATGTGGCTGCTGTTCATTGATGAGGAGGGGCGGCTCGGCGATCCGCTGATGCCGATGAACGACTACCCGGACGACCCGCTCGGGACGACATGGGCGGAGGATCTCGGCGAGGTCGGCCAGGCGCAGCTGCTGATGCACCGCTGCGGCATGCTCCGCGAGGCGCTCGGCCATCGGAGCATCGTGCTGGTCTGGGAGCGTCGCGGGGCGGAGACCATCGAGGATGCCGAGCGGGCGTGGGCGCGGGCGATGGACGACGAGGCCCGCCGGCTGGGTGTTCCTCTGCGGGCGCAGTTCCTGCTGCACGATCGCGGTGTCCGCCAGCTGCATCTCGACGACTGTCTCTGAGGTCCGCCCGTATGAGCGCTGGGCTGGTACACCTGTCTACGTAGACCTGAATCACGGACAGGTCATCGCCGGCGTCGAGATCCGCAGTACCCTCCTCGACTGACCGCTATGTCGCCAGCTCCTCGGCAAGGCCGATGTAGGTGGCGGGGGTGAGGGCCAGCAGGCGCTTCTTGGCCTCGTCGCCGATCTCCAGAGACTCCACGAACTCGGCGAGCTCGGCGGCGCCCACGCGGCGCCCACGGGTGAGTTCCTTCAGCAGTGCGTAGGGGTCGCTGATCGTGGAGCGGCCGGCCACGACCTCGGCGCGCACGACTGTCTGGATCGCCTCGCCGAGCACCTCCCAGTTCACGTCGAGGTCGGCCAGCAGCACCTCGCGCGAGAGCGAGATCTCCCCGAGCCCGCGGCGCAGGTTGTCGAGCGCGAGGCGCTGCTGGCCGACCTCGACGTGAACTGGGAGGTGCTCGGCGAGG